>PQAJ01000174.1 GCA_003105185.1 Holophagae bacterium | reverse complement strand
CTTGGTCGCCCGACGGCAGCAGGGTGGCCTCGGCTGGGGGAAAAGACCTGCTGCTGTGGGACCCCTACGCCCGCATTCGGGTGGCGACCATGAGCGGTCACCGGTCCCTGATCTGGGGTGTGGCGTGGTCGCCAGACGGCAACCTCCTGGCCTCGGCCAGCGCTGACGGTACGGTCAGGCTGTGGAACGCCCACAGCTACCGCCGACTGGCCACGCTGGAGACCGATCTGGCGATGACCGTCGCCTGGTCACCCGATGGGGGACGCCTGGCCGTAGGGAATGCGTATGGCCTCATCCAGATTTTCGACGTGGCTACACGCACCGTGCTGGTCGAGATACCCCTGGCCCGATTCATCATCTGCGCCGCATGGTCCGGTGACGGCCAGACTCTTGCCGTCGGTGACCTGGATGGCTGGATCACACTCTGGGATCCGGACACCGGTGCCAGACTCGGCCAGTGGAGACCCASCGGGACCGGCGGRGGCGATACCAACGGGATCGCCTGGTCGCCCGACGRTTCGCTGTTGGCGAGCGCCCACCAGCRCGGCAGCRTCTGGGTTTGGGATCCCGACACACACGAGGCACTGCACCGGCTGGAGGCCCACCRCGGCTGGKCCAGGGGAGTGGCCTTCTCACCGGACGGCCGTCTGCTGCTCACGAGCGGTGAGGACAACACCGCCACCGTCTGGTCAACCGAGACCTGGACCCGTCTGGCCAGCCTGCCCTGCGGGTCACTGCCGCTGTGGAGCGTAGGCTGGTCGCCCGATGGGAGCCACTTTGCGCTCGGCAGTGGGCTCTACGAAAACATCGGCAGCGGTGCGGTCTTTCTCTGGCAGGTGATCCGGGAGTGACAGTGAGGACAACGCTGTTCCAACTCTTCTAGCCTGCTGGGACAAACGTGACTTCTGGGCTCGGGATCATTCACTGCACCACGAGCGGGGCCGCTTCCGCCCTGACGCTGATGCTAACTGTCAACAGCTCACGGCAGCCGGCCGGGCTAACACCGGCTGCGGCTGCTTGTAGCGAAGCTCCTCATACGCGCTCGGGTCATCGTCTGACGCGCCGAAGCCCTTCCGGATGCGGACGACGATCTCGAGCTGGTGTGGCTGGTCCGCCTCGCCGGTGAGCTTCACCTCGAGCTCCACGATCCGCCGAAGCTCTGAGGCCGCCCTCAGGATCTCCGCCGAGTTCCCCAGCTGCTCTGCGCACTCCATCACGCGATCGACGCGGCGGTGCAGCTCGCGGGTACTCCCGATGGTGGCCCGTGGGCCGGGCCGGAGAGGGGGGAGGGCGGCCTACGGCCATCCGCCGGTGACGGTGGGCCGCCGCGCTCCGATGGCGCAAGCCACCGGCTGCAGAATGCTCGGAACGAGCGGATCGGTCGAGTTGGTGGGCCGTGCTGGGGTCGAACCAGCGACCACCGGATTAAAAGTCCGATGCTCTACCAGCTGAGCTAACGGCCCGCCGGATCTCCAATGTAGCGCCCGCCCCGGGGAGGTTCAAGTCGACCGAGTCGCAGCTGCCGCCATCACCTCGGCGAAACGGCGGGCGATGGGATGGTCGCCGCGCACCATGGTCTCCTCGCGGCGCGGTCCGGTCGACACGAGCACGATCGGCACCCCGACCTGGCGTTCGAGGTAGCGCAGGTAGTCGCGGGCCGCGGGGGGCAGCTCGGTTGCGTGCGTCAGACCGGCGGTGCTCGCTTGCCAGCCGCGGCGCTCCTCGTAGCGCGGACGGGCGGTGGCCACCAGCTCGGGATCCGCCGGCACGGTGTCCAATGTCGTGCCGTCCGGCAGCTCGTAGGCCACCGCCACCTTGATCGTGGCTAGCGTGTCGAGCACGTCGAGCTTGGTCAGGGCGATGGCGTCGATGCCGGCGGTGTGCGCCGCGAAGCGGGCGGCGACCGCGTCAAACCAGCCGCAGCGGCGGGGACGGCCGGTGGTGGTGCCGAACTCGGCGCCGCGCTCGCGCAAGCCGTCGCCGATGGCGTCGYTGAGCTCGGTGGGGAAGGGGCCGCTCCCGACGCGGGTGACGTAGGCCTTCAGCACACCGACCACCGGACCCAGCAGCTGCGGCGAAATGCCACAGGAGGCGGCCGCGGTTGCCGGCAGGCAGTCTGAGGAGGTGACGAAGGGGTAGGTGCCCCACCAGCGGTCGAGGAGAACGCCCTGGGCGCCCTCGAAGAGGATCGGCTGGCCGGCCGCGACGTGGCGTCGTATCTCCGGGCCCACCTCCTTGAGGAGCGGCGCGATCCGCTCGGCGGCGCGACCGAGCGATTCGACCGCAGCGTCGACGTCGACCGGCGCGGCGCCGTACAGGCTGACCAGCTCGCGGTTGTGCTCGTCCATCAGCGCGCGCGCTTCGGCCGCCAGCCGCTTGCCGTCCGCCAGCAGATAGGCGCGCAGGCCGCGCCGTTGCGCCTGGTCCTGGTAGGCGGGGCCGATGCCGCGGCCGGTGGTGCCGATCTTGGCGGACCCGGCGGCCTGCTCGCGGACTCCGTCGAGGGCCTGGTGGGTGGGGAGGATCAGCGACGCGCGCGGCGAGACGAAGATCCGGCCTTCGGTGCCGATGCCCTCGGCATCGAGGCGGTCGATCTCGGAGACCAGAAACGAGGGGTCGATGACCATCCCCGCCGCCAGGTAGCAGGTGACGCCGCCGTGGATGACCCCGGACGGCACCAGGTGGAGCGCAAACCGGCGGTCGCCGAAGCGGACGGTGTGGCCCGCGTTATGGCCGCCGTTGTAGCGGATCACCACCGGGTAGCCCGCCGACAGCAGGTCGACAACCTTGCCCTTGCCCTCGTCACCCCACTGGCCACCGACGATCATCAGGGAGCGGTCAGGATCCACCTCGGCCTCCGGCAGTGCATGATACCGTGAAACCCGTCGTCGCCAAAGCCGTCCATGGACAGCAGATACGCTCCGTCGACTCCGGGCTACAATGCCGCCCGAGATGGCAGACACCGTCCGCCAGCCGCCCACGTTCTACCGGCGCCTCGCCGAGCCAGGTGGGCGCCCGGCCGGGCGCAGGCGCAGCTTCGGCAGCTGGCTGCGGCGGCGCTTCGTGGTCGGGTTCCTGGTCGCCCTGCCGCTGGTCGTCACCCTGTTCTTCGCGCGCTTCCTGTTTCAGCTCTTCGATCGCTGGTCCCGGCCGGTCTCGCACCAGCTCTTCGGCCGCGAGATCCCGGGCCTCGGACTGCTGTTGGTGCTGGCCATCATGCTCCTGCTCGGCGTCATCGCCACCAACGTGGTCGGCGGCCGGCTGCTCGCCGCTCTTGAGCGCCTCTTTGCCAGGGTGCCGCTGCTCAGCCCGATCTACCAGAGCGCGCGGCAGGTCACCGAGGCGATCCAGATCGGCGATACGGCCAAGTTCCGGAAGGTCGTACTGATCGAGTTCCCAGGCCCGGGCCTGACCTCGGTCGGTTTCGTTACCAGCGAGACCGGCGTCCCGACGTCGCTGTGCCCCGAACCGGCATACCTCATCTTTGTGCCGACCACGCCGAACCCGACCACCGGCTTCCTGGTCACGGTGCCCAAGCGTTCGGTGAAGGTCCTCGACATCCCGATCGAGGACGGGGTCAAGATGGTGATGTCGGGCGGCCTCCTTGTCCCCCCTTCTCTTCTCGGACCAGCAGCCGAGGGCCTGCAGCTCCCTGCGGCTGGGGACGAACCCTGATCGATCTGTGCCGACCGGCGGTACGGGGCGAACCTCGACGCGCGCTCCCGGGCAGGGGCGGTGTCTGGCTCGTCCTGGTCCTGTACGCGGCGATTGCGATCGCGACCGTTCTCCGGCACGAGATGTGGCGCGATGAGATCCACGCCTGGCAGGCGGTGGTGGCGTCCGACTCGCTCGTGGAGCTCGCGGCCAATGTGCGGACCGAGGGGCACCCCGGGCTGTGGTTCGCGGTGCTCTACCCGGTCAGCCGCGTGACATCGAATCCTGTCGCGATGCAGTTCGTCCACCTCGGGATCGCGCTCGCGGTCGCGGTTGTGGTGCTGCTGGCGGCGCCCCTGCCTATCGGCTGGCGCGCCCTGTTCGTCGCCGGCTACTTCCCGCTGTACGAGTACTGCGCCATCAGCCGAGACTACGCTCTCGGCGCGCTCCTGCTGTTCGCGTTCTGCGCGCTGTATGGCGCTCGCGTCCGGCGACCGCTGCTGCTCGCCGCCGTGCTGTTCCTGCTCGCGCAGGCCAGTGCCGCCGCGCTGATCCTGAGCTTCGCGCTCGGACTGATGTGGTTCGCGGACGAGTGGTCGTCCGGGCGTGCAGCGCCCATCCGGCGCGGACCGGCCGTCGCGGCGCTCGGACTGTGGCTGCTCGGGATCGTGGTGAGCGTCGTGCAGCTGTCCGGTGCCCGGCTGGTACTGCAGTCCTTCGATCTTCAGGAAACTCTGGAGCAGGGTCGCGTGCTCGACGTCCTGTCGACGCCCTGGCGGGGATGCGTGCCGCTGCCCAGACTGCAGCTGGC
>PQAJ01000173.1 GCA_003105185.1 Holophagae bacterium | reverse complement strand
TTGACGAAGCCGATGTTGGTGCGGAAGTCATCGTCCTTCGCAAGCTGCGAGAGGACCCCGCTCTGGCCGGTCGCCAGCGCGTCGCTCTCGTCGACGCCGGGCAGGAACTGGCCATAGGTTCCGGACGCGCTCGCGTTGTAGGTCCGCGCCGTGACCACGAGCGGCTGGCCGGAGTCGATCTTGATCGCGCCCGACGAGTCCTCGCTCACCCCGAACAGGGTCACCGCGACGTCGTCCCAGGCCTGAAGCTGGTTGTCGGCGAGGGTGACCGACTGTGAGAGCAGCGCGCCCGCGCCGCGCACATACGTCAGGCTCACCGAAGCGGTGGCGCCGGAGCGGTTGAGCAGGCCGACCTTGGAGCGCCAGTTGCTGCCCTCCAACCCCGGCGCGTGGGCGATGCCACCCACCATGTAGGTGTGCGCCCCCGGGCCGCCGCCCGTGCAGGTCTCGCAGCTCCCGGACAGCTCTGGCGTTGTCAGCAGCTCCCAGTCGACCAGGGTGCCGCTGTCCCCCACGGCATTGTCGCTCACCGTGAGAGTCCAGGTCCCGGCGCTCGACTGGCCGTTGAATGAGGACAGCGGCTGGTACGGTCGGGCGACGCCCGAGTACCACGGGGTGGTGCCCGCGCAGTGGTTCTGGAGGTTGACGCCCGATGAGTCGTCGAAGGTCACGTTCATGTTGCTGTCGCCGCAGGCCGGCAGGTTGAGAAGGGTGACGGTCGTGCCGGCCGGGCTGCGCAGCGACACGATCAGGTCGCCGACGTAGGTGTGGTCGATCTGGACCCGCACGTTGACGTCCGAGAGCGTGACATTCTGGGTGACCACGAGGTTGGAGGTGACCGAGCCGTTGTCCGGGATGGCGAGCGGGACGTCTGGCTGCAGCGAGCCGCCGACCGGGTTCGTGAGCTGGAAGGTGAAGGGCCCGCCCTCGGCCGCGGTCACCCGCAGCGTCAGCTGGATCGTGCTGCCGCAGGCGACGGTCGACCCGATCCGGATCGTGAAGTGCGGCGGGTTCGAGGTCACGGCGCCGCCCGATCCCAGGTTCGGCCAGGTCGCCGTGCCGTCGACCACGGTCACACCGGCGGTCTGGCTGGTCACGGTGCCTTGCACCGACGTGAAGCTGGAGTTGGCCGACAGGTCGACCGCGATCTGGATGGTCTCGCCCGGCTCCCAGACCCCGTTGTTGTTGCCCTGGCCGGTCGAGCAGGTGTCGGTCGCGGTGAAGCCCTCGTAGCGGATGCTGCCCACCCCACCTGGATCGGAGCCGGGAACGAAGCGGGTGCCGGTGTTGCCCGGATCGAGCCAGTCCTTGAGCCGGGTGTCCGCTGAGGCACCGTCAAAGCCGACCGCGAGCTTGCCGTAGCAGTCGTTGATTGGATTCGAGCACGCAGGAGCCCCGGCACTGAGGTAGCCCACGATCATGTGGGTGCCGGAGTCCCACAGCGCCGAACCCGAGGATCCCCCCTCGGTGGTGCCGGCCTCGTAGTCGGTGACGTTCCAGTGGGTCCCGACGGGGCCGCCAAGATTGCAGTTGTTGGTGGTGGTCAGCGGATCGTCGTTCAAGGTGAGCATCTTCTCGTCGCCCTGCGGGTGGTGGGCGCTGAAGGTTGCCTGCGGCGCGGTCGCGGTCCGCGCGTCCCAGCCCGCGAAGTACACGCCGAAGCCGGGGTCGGGGTCCTCCTCGAGCTCGATCAGACAGACGTCGTTGTCCTGGCGGCCGGCGCGGAAGATCGAGCCGCTCTGGTTGTCGGCCAGGGAGCCGCCGCCGAGCATGCCGCAGACCGGCGACTCGAAGTTCCAGTACGCGACCACCGTCGACGCGTTGTAACTCCGCACCTCGCAGTGGTACGCGGTCAGGAAATAGGGCGTGAACGAGCCCGGAACGTCCGTGATCAGGGTGCCGCTGCACAGGTACGTGCCGCTGATCGAGATGCGCGCGACGCTCCGGATCTCGTCGCGCCAGCCGTCACCCTCAGGGCAGACGGCGTCCACGTTGCACCACGCGGCCTTGGCATCGGCCACCTCGTCGAGCCTGAACAGGTCGCGGTAGCCGCGACCGATCCGGCCGATGACCAGCTCCGAGGCCTGCTCGGCGCCGGCCGGCTCGTAAAGCTCGAGCACCGCCCGCTCGCCCGGCACGACCGGCGTCCACAGGTCGCCGGCGTGGGAGGCGTCGGCCGCAGTGTAGGGGCCCTCGACGTAGTCGTAGTCCTCGCTCCAGATGTGCAGCGTCGCTCCCGCAGCGAGCCGGTAGTGGGTGAAGCCGAAGTTGAGGTCGGTGGCGTTCGGGGCATGGATCCGCAGCCGCCACACTCGGCCACCATCGGCCACCCGCTCCCAGCTGCCGGAGTCGGCCGGCGTGAGCGCCATGTCCACCGGCGACGCGAAACGCAGCGGCTTGGCAAGGCTATCGGCCTTGGCCGCATCGTCCTCGGCCAGCAGCGCCTCGCGGTCGATGGCGTCGAGCTCGAGCACCGCGACCTGCTCGAGGGGAGCGAGCTGCGCGCTGTGGCTCAGAGGAGGAGCGCCCGTGCGCGCGTCGGCCAGCCTCGCCGCGGTCGTGAAAAGGCAAGACACGATGGCCAGCCGAAGGAGCCTGCACGCAAACTGACGAGACGCCATGATGACCTCCTGGATGCCGACGGACCCGGAATCCCTATGCATGCCTGGTCAGTATACCCCGCTGAGCCTCGATCTCAAGAGGCTGCACAGGCCGCCGTCCCGGAGCTTTGATTCCTTCGCTCGTGGAGGAGTCCTACGGCGGGTACTGCTCGGTGTACTCCTGGTACCTGCGCAGGACGCGGCGGGTGTAGCCGACAGCCCGCCGGCAGCTGCACACTCCACCCGGGTACGAGCTCGCGACCTCGGGATCGTCGAGCAGCAGCAGGGCGGTCTCGACGCTGCCGAGCCAGCGCTCAGGATCGAAGCCCATGCCGGCGGCGAGCCGCTGAGCGTCGAACACGTGCGCGGCCCCGGCGTTGTACGACGCGATCGCCATCGCCAACCGGTCCGGCAGCGCGAGGTCCGAGAACTGCTCCATCAGCCACCTGACATACCAGCTCGCGGCCGCGACCGCCTCCTCCGGATCGTGGGGGTCCTCCACGCCGAGGCCCTGCCACGTCGCCGGCATGAACTGGAAGAGGCCGGCCGAGCCCCCGGGGCCGATCGCCTGCGGATCGAAGCGCGACTCCTCGTACATGATCGCGGCGAGCAGCCGCCAGTCGACGCCGCGGCGTACACCCTCCTGCCGAAGCAGCTCGTCGTAGGGTGTGATCGCTCCGGCGGGTGTCTCGCGCCGCTCGACCGCCGCCATTGCCGGCGCCTCGACCGGCAGGGGCAGCACCGCCCCCAGGTCGGCCGCAGCCAGCGCCTGCAGCCGCCCCGACCGCGTCACCTCGGTCAGAAACTCCGACGCCCGGCGCGCCAGCTTCGGCGCCGATGGGTTCGCGATCCAAACCAGCGGCACCGACGGCAGCACCACCGGGCCCCGGCGCAGGTCGCTACGACCGGCGAGCTCGAGCCTCGCGATGTCCCCGTCCACCACCGCGACCCCGATCCGGCCGCGCGACACCGTCCGGATGGCGGCCGGCCCGTCGAAGCCTGGCGTCGGCGTGACAACGTCGATGGCGGGCTCCAGGGCGAGCTGGCGCAGCAACGACGCGACCGGCCGCGATGCCGCCACGGGGATGCCGGCCAGGTCGTCGACGGCCGCCGGCATCGGCGTCCGCGCCGACAGCACCGAGACCAGCTCGACGGTGTGAGTCGGCCCAGCCACCAGAAACGAACCCTCGTCCTCGACCGCAATCGGCTCATGCAGGGCGAGCAGGTCGCCGAACCCCTGCTCGAGCCACGACAGCGGGTCGATCTTGGGCGGGGGGATGACCACCTCGAGGCGGACCCCGAGCACGCTGGCAAAGGCGCTGGCGAGACGGTACTCGAAGCCGGCGAGGCCGCCCCGCTCGACGACGCAGGTGGTCGGCGCGTTGCGGGTGATGAGGCGCAGCACGCGCGCCTCGAGGACCTGGTCGAGGTCACGGCACGCGGCCGTCGGCGCCGAGTTGCCGAGGACCTGCTCGGCGAACAGGAAGTCGTCCACCGCTCGCAGCAGGGGCCCGTTCGCCGCCCGTGCGGCCCACACCAGGGGCCGCCGCGGGGACAGGGCGGCCACAACCTCGAGGCCCTCCACCCCTTCCACCAAACCGGAGTCGGCGACGGTCAGACGGTAACGCCCGAGGCTGACCCGGCGCAGGATCTCCTCGATTGGCACCTCTTCGGGCACCTGCCGGATCACCAGGCCCCTGGCGGTGAGCCGCGCCGCCAGATCGTCACGCAGCATCGAACGGGCGACGTGCACCTCGCTGCCTGCCAGCTCGTCGAGCGTCGGCGTCACCGGCCCGGCCCTCGTCACCAGCTGGTCGACCACCCAGTTGATCGCGAGGGTCGCCGACGCCTCGCTTCCGGCGAGCCGGGCCGGCGAGAAACGACCCACCGCGAGGTCGCCGCGACCCTCCTCCAGCCAGCGCAGCAGCTGGTCGTGGCGCGGGGCCGCAACCCAATGGACCTCGACCGCGAGGCGGGAGGCCAGCTGCCGGAGCAGGTCCGCCTCCCCGAGCTCGCCGCCGGGCGCCGAGCCCTCGAGGGGGAAGCCCGGCCGCACGAGCACCCGCAGCTCGCCGCTGTCCTGGATCTCCTGAAGGCCGGACGCACGGCGTGGGGTCGGATGGCACGCGGCCAGCGCCACCGCGGCGACCGCGACCGCTGCGCCGACACCCAGGACGCCGTGACGCCCCGTCACGACGGCGCTCCGGCGCCTCCCTGCGAGGACCGTGACAGTCTCATGGCTCTCGCGTATCATACCTGCGCTATCGTGGCGCAACACCCAGGAGGTGGCTCGTGAGCCAGTTCAAGGAAGTCAAGATCCCGGACGGAGACCTCATCACGTACTGCGACGGCGCGCTCGTCATCGGCGACCACCCTGTGATCGGGGTGCTGCGCGGCGACGGCATCGGCCTCGACATCACACCTGTGATGCGCAAGGTCGTCGACGCTGCGGTCACGCGCGCCTTCGGCGGCGCGCGGGCGATCGCATGGTGCCCGCTCTACGCGGGGCTCGAGGGGCTTCAGCACTACGGCAGCGAGTTCCCGGACGAGACGGTCGAGGCGATCCGCCTCCTGAGGATCGCCATCAAGGGACCGTTCACCACCCCGATCGGCGAGGAGACGCACGTCTGCCTGCACTGCGCCCACCAGCAGTACCACGCCGGGGGCTGCGACAAGTGCGGCAAGGACGACGGCGTGACCGCCCGTTTCCGCTCGATCAACGTCCGCTTCCGCCAGCACCTCGATCTCTTCGCCTGCGTCCGCCCGATCATGTACTTCGAGGGCGTTCCCGCCCCCAACAAGTACGCCGACAAGGTCGACTTCATGATCTTCCGCGAGAACACGGAGGACGTGTACGCCGGCCACGACTTCGAGCGCGGCAGCGAGGTCGCCCTGGCCATCATCGAGCTCATCAAGGCCAAGACCGGCCGCCAGATCCGTCTCGATTCCGGCATCGGGGTCAAACCGATCTCCGAGTTCGGCACCAAACGCCTGGTGCGCAAGGCGCTCGACTGGGCGGTGGCCCAGAAGCTGCCGTCGGTGACCCTGGTGCACAAAGGCAACATCATGAAGTTCACCGAGGGCTCGTTCGCCAAGTGGGGCTACGAGCTCGCCAAGGAGGAGTTCGGCGACATCACGGTCACCGAGAAGGAGCTCTGGGACGACCTCGGCGGCAAGATGCCGGCCGGCAAGATCCTGATGAAGGACCGCATCGCCGACTCGATCTTCCAGCAGATCCAGACCCGGCCCGACGAGTACAGCGTGCTCGCGCTGCCCAACCTCAACGGCGACTACATGTCGGACGCCGCGATCGCCCTGGTCGGCGGTCTTGGCCTCGGTCCCGGCGCCAACATGTCCGACGAGGTGGCGCTGTTCGAGGCCACCCACGGGACTGCGCCCAAGTACACCGGCCTCGACAAGGTCAACCCGGGCTCGATCATTCTGTCGGCCGTGATGATGCTCAACCACATGGGCTGGAACGCGGCCGCCGATCTGATCCTCAAGGGCATCCGCCAGGCGATCAAGGATGCCCGCGTCACCTATGACCTCGCCCGCCTCATGGAGCGCGAGGGCCGGAAGGACGTCAAGGAGCTGTCCTGCTCCGGCTTCGGCGACGCCATCATCGAGCGGATGTAGGGCTCACGGCCTTCCATCCCGGACACCCCACGCCCCGGCCCGCGGCCGGGGCGTTCGTTTTCACGGCGGGTCCGGGCTGCTCCCGATGCCACCACCCTTCCCGGGTGGGATTCCTCTCCGTCTCCGTTCCCGCTCCCGTTCCCGATTGCGCGCACCAGCCTGCCCCGCGCTTTCCCTCTCCCCTGCGACGTGTCTCCAGCCGACTCTCCTGTAGAATCTCGGGCCGGAGGCGCATGACCGAGGAACATCCCCCCGAGCTCGACCGCAGCATCCCGGCGCGGCTGCGTCCGCTCGTCGCCCGCCTGCTTGAGATCCAGCGCAAGTGCGGCAGCCTGGGCCCCCGCAACGAGGAGGCGCGCGACATGGCGGCGCGGCTGCAGGCGATCATCGCCGAGCTGTCCGGGGGAGACGGGGACGGGCTCCCTCCGCCCCGCTGCCGCGAGCTCGCTCGCCAGCTCTTCCCGGTCGCTCGCCTCTTCGAGAGCCTGGGCTTCATGTCGGTCGCCCGTGAGGTCAGCCACGTCGAGCGGCTGCTCAGAGAGATGGACCCGGACGGGGCAACGCCTCCTCCGCCCGCGCCGGCGCCCACTCCAGCGCCGCCTGTCGAAGCTCGCCAGCCCGCGCCCGCCGAGCCATCTCTTCCCGAGGTCAGCCCGCCGCCGCAACGCTCGCCCAAGGCCGTCGTGCTCGGCCTGGCCGTGCTCGTGCTCGCCGTCGTCGCGGCGGTCGTGGTCGTTATCCGCAGCCAGGCCGGCCGCGCGCCCGACCGCTCCCTGCCGGTCGGATCGCCGGTCGCCGGCGGGAGCGCCGCGCCCGGGGCGCAGACGACAACGGCCGCCCGGACGCCGGCCGGAGCTCGTTCCTCGCGTGCCGCCGGATCCCGCGCGCGGCTGGCCGACCTCATTGGCCAGGCGAGACTGGCTTTGCAGGCCGGCGACCTCGACCGGGCGACCGACCTGCTGAACGAGGCGGCCGCGGTCGACGTCGAAGCCGGCGTGGTCCGCGAGACCGCCCAGGAGCTCGTCACCGCGCTCGTCGAGCGCTCCGACCAGGCCGCGGGCAATGCCGACTGGGAGCGCGCCGCCGGATTGCTCGAGCGCGCCCGCGATCTCGCGTTACGCTTCGATCTGTCGACGCGACCGATCGACAAGGCGGTGCGGCGCCAGGGCGGCCTCGAGCGCTACCGGCGGCTCGGCCCGCAGGACATCTCCGCGCTGCAGGCCGCGATCGGTTCCAGGGTGATCGTGTTCACCGATGGCGCGACGCGCGAGGGCCGGCTGCTCGCCGTCACCGGCGGCTCCCTCCGCCTCCAGCTCGGCCTCGACGTCGCCGATGACGGCACCCTCCTGCACACCAGCGAAGTGCCGCTGGCCAGCGTGCACGAGGTCAGGGTCTACCCCGACTGAGGTCTGGTAGCCGCGGTCGCCGGCTCGGCGCTTGCCGGTTGCGGCCCAATCACGGTACAGTCTGTGGCAGTGCCGTCTGCTTGCCCGCAGGCATCAGCCCGCGCCGAGCACAGCGTCGCTCGACCGACGTGCGCACCAGGAGGCCCGCCATCGCATCCGACAGGTTCGTGCTCGGAGTCGACCTCGACGGCGTCTGCGCCGACTTCTTTGGGGGCCTGCGCGAGATCGCCGCGGAGTGGCTCGAGGTGCCGCTCGACTCGCTGACGCCGGACGTCTCCTACGGGCTCCACGAGTGGAACCTCGAGCCCGCCGGCGGGTACGCGGCCCTCCACCGCTTCGCGATCACGCAGCGCGACCTCTTCGCGCAGCTGCGGCCGATCCACGGCGCCTCCGTGGTCCTGCGCCGGCTATCCAACCGCGACGTCCGCATCCGGATCATCACCCACCGCCTGTTCATCAAGTACTTCCACGAACCTGCGATCCGGCAGACCATCGAGTGGCTCGACCGCTACGACATCCCCTACTGGGACCTGTGCTTCATGAAGGAGAAGGCGGCTGTCGGCGCCGACCTCTACATCGAGGACTCGCCCCTCAACGTCGAGCGGCTGCGCGCCGGCGGCAACGACACCATCGTGTTCACCAACTCGACCAACCTCGAGGTCGGTCCGCCGCGCGCCAGCTCGTGGGCCGAGGTCGAGGAGCTCGTCATGGAGCGGGTCCGCCGGCGTCAGGCGACCGGCCAAGGCCGCTGATGCGGAAGCGGGCGCGGAATGGGATGCAGCCTCCCGATCGTCGCGCCGAGCGTCACGACGAGCGGCGCTCCGGTGGGGTGACCCCCACCTTTCCGTCAGTGCTCTCACCGACCAGGTAGAGCGGCCGCCGCTTGACCTCGTCGAAGATCCGCGCGACGTACTCGCCAAGCACGCCGATCATCACCAGCTGCACCCCGCCCAGGAACAGGATCGAAGCCATCATCGAGGTGTAGCCGGGCCAGTTGATGGCGAGCAGCTTGAGGACGATGACGACGACGATGTACAGGAAGGACAGCAGCGACACCGCGAAACCGAGCCAGGTGGCGAGCCGCAGCGGCAGGAACGAGAACGAGGTGATGCCGTCGAGCGCGAACCGCACCATGCGCCGCAACGGGTACTTGGTCTCGCCGGCTTGGCGGGCGTGGCGGCGATAGCG
This sequence comes from Holophagae bacterium, assembly GCA_003105185.1. Lineage (GTDB taxonomy): Bacteria > Acidobacteriota > Thermoanaerobaculia > Thermoanaerobaculales > Sulfomarinibacteraceae > FEB-10. The sequence continues at coordinate 65,918 of PQAJ01000173.1, read as the reverse complement.
GACGGCGATCTGCGGGAAGCCGATCCACGACACCAGGCCGCGGATGAAGCGGTTGCGCTCGGGCAGCGAGCGGAAGGCGGCCACCGCGCGCGGCCCCATCAGCCGGAAGTCGCCGGTGTCGACCGGGATCTCGACGTTGGTGATGCGCCGCAGCAGCCGGTAGAAGGCGGAGGCAGTCGCCTTCTTGAAGGCGGTCTCGCCCTCGCGCTGCTCGCGTTGGCCGTACACCACCTCGTAGCCCTCACGCCAGCGCGCGATCATCTCCGGAATCACCTCCGGCGGGTCCTGGAGATCGGCGTCGATGATCACCACCGCCCGCCCGGCCGCGGCGTCGACGCCGGCGGTCAGCGCTGCCTGGTGGCCGAAGTTCCGGGCGAACCGGATGCCCCGGACCCGTGGATCGCGCACGGCGAGCTCGCTGATCCGCTGCCAGGTGTCGTCGCGCGAGCCGTCGTCGACGAACAGCACCTCCAGCCCGGCCAGGTGCGGCTCGAGCGCGGCGACCAGACGCTCGTACATCGGCAGAATGCTCTCCTGCTCGTTGAAGGCCGGGACGACCACCGTCAGCTCCGGAGCGCCCACCGTCGGCTCAGCCATCGTCGACCTCCGTCGCCACCGGCGCCGTGCTGCCGATGCGGACGACCTGCCCGCCGGCCTCATCAAGCGCGATCTCGCCGGCGGCACGAACCGCAGCCAGCGTCTCCTCGCTGAAGTCGGCCCGCTCGAGCGCACCGATCGCGACCAGCGGGATCCCCTCCCCGACTGCGATCTCGCGCACCCTCGCCGGGTCCCCGCACGAGTAGAGCTCGCGCACCAGCGCCGCCCGCCGGCTCGTCTCCTCGGTCACGCCGTGGCCGCGCCACACCAGCTCGTGGTTTTCCCAGCCGATGAGCGCAGGCACGCCGGAGTTGGCGGACAGCCGGGCGTACTCGGTGTAGGCGCCGCCGACCGCCTCGATGACGGTCGCGTCCCGAGGCTGCCCGCGCAGGAAGCGCACGACCGCGCGGTCACCCTCGGTCATCCACGCCATCCCGTCGAGCCCGAGCCGCCGGTCCGACACCTGGCTTACGGCCATCCACAGCGGGTGCGGCAGCGCGGCCACCACCAGGGCCGCAGTCACCGCCCGGCGCACAGTGCGGCTCGCGAACGCGATCCGCAGCAGCACCGGCAGCGCCGCCGCCAGCAGCACCCAGGCCTGGATCCAGGCCTTGAAGACCGTGTTCATCCGGTGCAGCCGCTCGCCGTATGAGTCGACCACGTACACCAGCTCCGGCACCAGGAACAGGAACAGCCCGAGCGCGGCCAGGGCAAGGCCCGCGCGCTCCGGCTGCTCGCCGGGGGCGAGAACGGCCCACACCGCCACGACCAGCGCGCCGGTCAGCAGCACGGCGGATGGACGGCCGCTGACCGCGCTCGCGACCACCAGCAGCGCCGCGGCGACCAGCAGCAGCGCTGCGCCGCGGCCACCGCCGGGCGCCAGCCGATCGCGCATCATCACCGCCACGGCGGCAAACGCCGGCACCAGCAGGCAGCCGCCATACAGCAGCAGATTCGCCGGCGAGGTCCATGCGAACACCGTCCGCAGGCCCTCGAACGGTGGATGGAACTCGAGGTGGAAGGGCGCGACCGCCAGCCAGCCGCCGGCCGCGATCGTCGCCACCGCGAGCCACCGCCAGCGCCCCTCCCCGACCGGCCAGTGCCAGCGGCCGTCCGCGCACAGCACCAGCAGCGCCACACCGGCCAGGGTCGGCGGCATGCACCACGGGTTCGCCGCCCACGCCACACCGAACAGCAGCGTCACGACAGCCGTGCCGGCAAGCGTCGGCTGCCGCCGGCCGAGGTGCCATGCCACGAGCAGCGCGGCCACCGCGATCGGCATCGAAAGATAGTGCGGGTGGAGGTCGCCGAGCCACTCCGTGAACAGCGGAAACTCGGTGATGGCGTCCTCGAGCTGCCGCGACGAGCGCCAAATGTCGAGGTGCCTGATGCCGACCCCGCCCAGCAGCTGCCGCCAGCCGTCTGGCGTCCCGGCGAGCACCCCGAAAAAGGCCGCGGTCAGGCCCGCCCAGTGGCTGCCGCCGAGCCGCCGGCCGAGCGCCCACAGCGACACGGCGATGGCTCCGGCCACCAGCGCGACGATCAGGTTGTACGCGATCTCAAGGCGCAGCCCGCCGACCGTCAGCGGCGTCGTCCACAGCAGCGCGCCCCAGTAGTAGTAGGGCAGCCGCTCGCCGGCCAGCCACATGTCCGCCGGCGGGAATCCGTCCGACCGCAGCAGGGTCGCCAGGATGCCGATGTCCATCGGCTTCTCCTGGCCGACGATCTGCGGGTGGTCGAGACGGCCGATCAGGATCGCGAGCGCCCCCACGGCCAGGATCGCCTCGGCGGAGACCACCGCGCGCCACCCTGCCCGCCGGCGCCACAGCTCCACCGCCCCGGCGAGGCCGAGCACGAGCAGCAGCACGATGCCGACCAACCGCCAGCCGGGCAACCCGAGCACACCGGCCCACCACGCGGGGTAGGCCACGGCCACGAGGCCGAGGGTGCGGCCGGCGGCCCAGGCGTCGAAGTCGTCCAAGCCGAGGCGGGCCAGCAGCGCGTAGCCGGCGGCGCCTGCGAGGAGCAAGCTGGCCAGGAACAGGACGAAGGTCATCTTCACGGCGATTGTAGCGTGCCCGCGGGCCTTCGGAGGCAACCGCCGGGCCCGTATACTGCCGGAGCCGGATTGGGGAGGAGTCATGGACGATCGCACGCCGGCCCGGATCGCCGTTCTCGGGACCGGACTGATGGGCCGCCCGATGGCCGGGCGGCTGCTCGCCGCCGGTTTCCCGGTCACGGTCTGGAACCGCACGCCCGACAAGGCTCGGCCGCTCGCCGACAACGGCGCCGCCGTGGCGTCGAGCCCGGCCGCGGCGATCCGCGATGCCGACGCGGTCGTGCTGATGCTCGCCGACGCGCCGGCGATCCGGGACACCCTGCTGGCGGGCGAGGCCGCTGCCCTTCTCCATGGGCTCACCGTGATCCAGATGGGCACGATCGCGCCCGCGGAGAGCCTCGAGGTCGCCGCCGGGGTGGTCCGCCGCGGCGGCAGCTACCTGGAGGCCCCGGTCCTGGGCTCGATCGCGGAGGCGGCCGCCGGCCGGCTGCTGGTCATGGTCGGTGCCCCGCCCGCGCTCTTCGAGCGCTGGCTCCCGGTCCTGCGCGCGTTCGGCCCCGAGCCGCGGCTGATTGGCCCACCTGGGCACGCCGCCGCCCTCAAGCTCGCTCTCAACCAGCTGATCGCGACCATCACCACGGCCTATGCAGTCGGCCTCGGCATGGTTCGGCGAGCGGGCGTCGACCTCTCCCTGTGGGCCGACATCGTGCGCTCGAGCTCGCTCTACGCGCCGACCTTCGACAAGAAGTTCAACCGCATGGTCGACCGCGAGTTCACGCCCGCCAACTTCCCGGCCCGCCTCCTCCTCAAGGACCTTCGTTTGGTGGTCGACGAGGCGAACCGGATCGGGCTGTTCGCGCCGTTTCTCGAAGGCCTGGTCGAGATCGTCGCGCGCGCGGTCGAAGCCGGCTTCGGCGAGGCCGACTACTCGGCGCTCGCGGCCGCCGTCGAGCCGCCCTCGAACCCGGCCTGAGCCGTCCCCGGTGGTAGACTCGGGCGCTGCAGAGGCCGGCTCCCGCCGACTTCAATCCCTGCACGGGGTGACATCATGCGACAAGCTCTCATCTTGCTCGCTGCGGCGGCACTGCTGCTCGGCGCGACCGCCGCCGAGCCGGTCGACCCGCCGGCTCGCGACCACGGCATCACGGTGGACGACTACTTCACGATCGCCAACATCCTCGAGGTGGCGGTGTCGCCGGACGGGCGCACCGCGGCCTTCATCGAGAACCGCTGGGAGCCGCCTGCGGAAGAGCGCAACGCCGACCTGTGGACGGTCGACCTCGCCGACCGCACGCTCCACCGGCTGACCTTCGACGACGCCGCGGAGGGCTCGCCGGCGTGGAGCCCTGACGGCCGCTTCATCTACTACGCCGCCGACTACTTGCGCGATGGGTCGCAGTCGCCACCGTGGGACGGGTCGACCCAGGTCTGGCGGATCGCGGCGGCCGGCGGCGAGCCGCAGGCGGTCACCCGGATCGTCGACGGCATCGCTCACTTCCGTCTCGCCAGAGACGGCCGCAGCCTCATCTACGCGGTCGGCTTCGAGCAGACCGACGACGAGTGGAAGGCGCTGCGCGAGGAGTTCGACGAGCTCGAGTACGGGCACGGCGTGACGACCTTCACCGAGCTGTGGACGCTCGACCTCGAGAGCTGGCGCTCGACCAAGCTGGTCGACGCCACTCGGGTGGTCACTGCCACCGACGTCGCGGCCGACGGCCGCATCGCCATGATCACCACTCCCGACGAGGAGCAGATCCACGACGAGGGGTGGTCGCGGGTCGACGTCTGGGATCCGACGACCAGGCAGATCACGGTCGTCACCGCCGACGGCTGGCGGGCGGCGCACCCCTCCCCGTTTGGGTGGATCAACGAGGTCGCCTGGTCCGATGACGGCGAGCTGCTCGCCTTCTCGGTCTCCTTCGACGGCTACCCCACCCTGCTCTACGCCGCGGTGCGCAGCGACGCCGGCTACCGGCTGCTCGAGCTGCCGCGCCCCGACGGGGTCGAGGTCACCGGCGGTTCCCTCGCCTGGCGACCCGGTTCCCACGATCTGTGCTTCATCGGCGATCACCGGGCGCGCGGCCGGGTCTACGCGGTCCGCGACGTGTCGGCAGGCGGCGCGACCGGCACCAGCGTCGTCACCCCCGGCGACGTCACCGTCGACGGCTTCGACTTCGACGCCACCGGCGGCACGCCGGTCGTCATCACCAGCACCCTCACCGATCCCCCCGATCTCTACCGAGTCGCCGACGGCGGCGCGCTCGAGCGCCTGACCAGGGTCAACCCCCAGGTCGACACCTGGAAGCTGCCCTCGATCGAGCTCGTGCAGTGGGCCTCGACCGACGGCACCTCGGTCGAGGGCATCCTCGAGCTCCCGCCGGGCCACACCCGGGCCGATGGGCCGCTGCCGCTGGTGGTCGAGCTCCACGGCGGCCCGACCGACGCCACCAGGTACCAGCTCCAGTACTGGATCTACGGCCGCACTCTGATGCCGGCCCAGGGCTACGCCCTGCTCAGCCCCAACTACCGCGGCTCGACCGGCTACGGCGATCGCTTCCTGGTCGAGCTGGTCGGCCGCGAGAACGACATCGACGTCCAGGACATCCTGTCCGGCGTCGATGCCATGATCGAACGCGGCATCGCCGATCCGGAGCGGCTGGCCGTCATGGGCTGGTCCAACGGCGGCTTCCTCACCAACTGCCTGATCACCACGACCCGGCGCTTCAAGGCCGCCTCGAGCGGCGCCGGGGTGATCGATCAGGTCCTCCAGTGGGGCATCGAAGACACCCCCGGCCACGTCATCAACTACATGGACGGCCAGTTGCCCTGGGCCGGCGCCGACACCTACCGCGAGGGCTCGCCGCTGTACCGGCTCGGCGAGGTCCGGACCCCGACCCTGATCCACGTCGGCGGCGACGACCCGCGGGTGCCGGCGGCCCACTCCCGGACCCTCTACCGGGCGCTCAAGCACTACCTCGGCGTGCCCGCCGAGCTCGTCATCTACCCGGGTGAGGGCCACGGGCTCTCCACCTACGAGCACCGGCGCGCCAAGATGGAGTGGGACCTCGCCTGGTTCGCGAAGTACCTTCAGCGGGAGCCGGCCGCGAGCGAGTAGCCGACCGCCGCGTAACCCACCCAGTGGTGGAGGTTCGAGGGCGCGGTCGTGCCGAGGCCGGCGTCTCGGGTCGCCTGCGCCACCGGGAGCTGCGGCTCGGACAGGCTGGTGCCGTAGCGCAGCAGGGTGCCGTGCGGCACGCCGCTGCCCGAGAGCGCCGCCGTCTTGCGCAGCAGCTCGAGGCCGAACGGGATCGAGAAGCGCCCGCACCACGGGATCCGGTACTGCCGGACGTCGTCCTTCTCCACCAGCTCGCCGAGCAGGCCTGCGAGCCGGTCGGCCGCGAGTGGGCCCTCGAGGTGGGTGCGCGCCAGCTCGAGGTCGCGCGCCACGGCGCGCTGGTAGCCCTCGGCGTCGGTCCCGAAGGGCGTGTGGCCGAAGTCGTCGCCGTAGTGCACGGCGTCCGAGGAGACGATGATCGCGAGGTCGCGGCCGAGCTGCCAGCCGTGCCGCGCGAGCGCGGCGGAGAGCGCCGCGGCCATCTCGGATGTCAGGGCGTCGATCCGGTCCCACTCCATGTAGGGCACTAGGACCGGGACGATCGTCACGTCGCGCCGCGCCGCCTGCAGGAAGGGCACGAGCGCCTCGAGCGAGTGCTCGCGGCAATGCATGGCGTTGTCCACGACGTACGAGCTCGCATCCATCCCCTTCATCAGCTCATCCCGCAGCGGGTCGACGGCGACCGGCCCCCACGGTCCGTGCCAGGCCTGGAAGCTGTCGAACACCACCCGGTCGGCGAGCTGCCACTCGCGCGCCTTRTGGAAGACCCCGACCAGCAGCACCCGAGGGGCCGCGATCCGCTGCGTCAGGTGGACGTARACCCCCGCCGCGTACAGGTGGTCGTCGTGCGGGCAGACGCCGCCGACCAGCGGCTCGGCTGCGCCGTCGCCGGCCAGCCCCTCGASACGCACCGCCGTCCCGACGATGTCCTGCGCCTGCTCGGCGGTCACTGGGAAGCCGACGGTGTCGAGCTGCCCGCGCACCAGGTCGCCCTCCGACCGCAACCCCATCTCAGCCTCCACCTCGGCGCGCGTTGGCSGAGGTTYCGGCTCCGCAGCCCCGGCCAGACCGACACTCACACCGGCCGCCACGCACGCCGCGACAATTGCCGTCTTCATGTCTGTGCATTGTAGCTGGTGGCGACGGGCGGTCGGCCGCGCCGCATCACGACCAGAGCAGCACGAGATCCCTGATCGCGATCTCGGTCCGCTTGAGCTGGATCGGGACCTCCTCGATCGCCAACGCCGCGCGCCTGGACTCTGCCGCGATCCGATCGACCTCCGCCTGCATCTCCTCGGCCAGGCTCTGGAGCTCGGCCTCGAGCCGTTCGATCTCGCCCACCGACTCCTCGACGTCGGACTCGGCGCGCTGGCTCATCCGCCGCTTCCCGGCGGCCGTGCGTGCCCGCGACGCCGCCTTCCGGCCCGCGGAGCCGACGCTGCGCGACCCGACCAGCACCGAGAACAGCCCCTCGACCACGCCCAGGACCTCCTCGGCCCTGCGCGTCCGCGCCTCGCTGCGATCGCCTTCGAGCTCGGCCCGCTCCCTGGCGAGCCGCCGCGCAAGCGCCTCCTTCCTCGCCTCGTACCTGGCGCGTGATCGCTCCTGGGCCGCGTCGTCGGCCCGGTCGGCGATCTCCAGGCACCGTTGCTCAAACGCCTCGCGGCTCTCGCCAGGGGCGGCGCTCGTCTTGAGGCCGCGGTTCACCACCACCACGACCGGCGTCCGCGCGCGCCAGCTCAGAAAGTCCGCGCGCGCCCGGCCGAGCTCCTGGTCCAGCCGGGCCGGCACCGCCGCCGGGAACTCCATGCCGGCCGGAGGCCGCACCGCGAGCTCCGGCGTGGCGTCGAACGCCACCGCGGCGCTCCAATCGAGGCCGCCGTGCTCGTCCAGGGGGACCTTCCAGACCTCCTCGAGCGCGAGGTCGAGGCCAGGCGCGGACCTCGCCGCCCGGACCGAGTCGGCCACCACCAGGGCCGGTTGCGCCGGGCCGGTCGAGGCGGAGTCGAAGCGCTGCTCGATCGCGCTGCCGGGCACCGGCGGCGACGCCGCAGCCGCCGCAGTGGGTTGCGCCGACGGCGGCGCCGCCCGCAGAGCGGCCTCGCCGCCCATCACCAGCGGCCGCATTTCGGCCAGGGTGACCGGCCCCCGCAGGTAGCTCATCGCCCACCGCGAGGCAAAGGTCCTCACCCGCGGGTCGGCCGCCACGTCGTGGAGCAGGAACTCGCGCTTTCCGAGCGACGCGACGAGCGGGTCGACGTCGCGGCCGTCGTCCAGCGTCCGCAGCGCGAGCCCGTCGAGCACCCGCTCGCGGTCGCGCTCGGTCACCAGCCGTCCGATCAGAGTGACGCCGGCGTTGCCGAGCGCCTTGTAGTCGACGTCGACCGGATTCTGGCTCGCCAGCCAGACCCCGACCCCGAATGCCCGGCCCTGCTTGAGCAAGGTCAGCAGCGGCGGCTTGGTCGGCGGGGTGGCCGGGTGCGGCGGCAGGATCCCCTGCAGCTCGTCGATGTAGAGCAGGGCTCGCAGCCCGCTCGTTCCCGGCTGCCGCCGCATCCACGCCACCAGCTCCGACGCGATCAGGGCGAGGATGAACAGCCGCTGCCGCTCGTCGAGGTGGGCCACGCTGACGATGCTCGCGCGCGGCTCGCTGTCGCTGCCCAGCAGCTCGTCCATCGCCAGCGGACGCCCGGTCGTCCACGCGCCGAACGCCGGCGAGGCGAGCAGGGCATTGAGCTCGAGCACGAGCTTCATGCGCTCGTCGCGGGGGTAGAAGCGCTCGACCGGCAGGGCGCCGAGCGCCGCCATCGGCGGGTCGGCGACGCTGCCGAGCAGGCCCGCGAGGTCCAGCCCGTCGCCGCGGCGCCAGTGCTCGAGCAGAATCGACGCCACCAACACCTGATCGCGATCGGTGAGCGGGTCGCCGCCCCGCCCGACCAGGGACAGCAGTGCCCCCGCGACAGCGCCAACCCGCTCGGTCGCGCCGTCAGGGTCGCTGTCCGGGCTCCACCCGGCGGGCGCCGACAGCGACGGTAGGATGTCGAGCGGCGCGACGCCGGCCGCGCCCGGCGTCAGCAGCCGCCAGCTGACGCCCTGGCGCACCGCCCGCATGTCTTCCGCCCCCAGGCCGGCGCCAGCCAGGCCCTCCCGCCAACGCCGCGCCTGCTCCTCGGCCGCCTCCGATCGGCTGCGGCCGGCAACTGCGTCCCGGGCCAGCCACGGCTCGAACTCGCTCGCCCCGAGCGACGGGAAGTTGAGCAGCAGGTTCACCATGTCGCCCTTGAGGTCGACGACCAGCAGCGGGATGCGGCGCCTGGCGAGTTCCTCGAGCGCGACGATGCCGAGCCCGGTCTTGCCCGAGCCGGTCATGCCGAGGCAGGCGGCGTGGGTGGTCAGGTGGTCAGGATCGAGGCCGACCCTGGCTCGGTCCGTGAGGTCGTGACCCAGGAACAGGTCGGCGATGCCCATCGTGTCCCCCTCAGGCCCTGCCCCTCGCCGGCGGCGGAATCCCGGCCCCGCGAGGGAGGATGTGCAACCGAAGTATAGGCAAACCGATGGTCGGCGACGGCCCCGGACGTGGCAGCCAGCCCGAGGATGCAGTAGGATGCGGCCACGGAACAGATCAATCCGGAGCAATCGGGAGGATACCCATGGGCCTGTTCGGGAAGTCGTTCGAGGAGAAGGTCAAGGAGGCCGTCGCCACGGTCGGCGGCATGGGCCTCGGCGTGCGCAATCTCGGCGCGAAGATCGAGGGCAAGGTGGTGACGCTGACCGGCGACGTGCCGAGCCGCGAGGTCTCGGTTCAGGTGATGGAGAACTTCGACAAGCTGGTGAAGACCGACAACACCCTCAACGCGATGCGGGTCGATGCGCCCAAGCCGGCACCGGCGCCTGCCCCGCCCCCGCCGCCTCCCCCGCCGGTCGAGCGGATCCACGAGGTCGTGGCCGGCGAGTCGCTCAGCAAGATCGCGCTCAAGTACTACGGCAACGGCAACAAGTACATGAAGATCTTCGAGGCGAACCGGGACATCCTGAGCAACCCGGACCTGATCAAGCCCGGCCAGAAGCTGCGCATCCCCGACTGATCGAGCTCAACACTGCGCTCCGGTTGGCGGCTCGCTGCCGTCGAGCAGCAGCATGACCGCGAGGGCGTGCGACAGGAAGCGCTGCAGCCGCTCCGCGGGCAGCGGCTGGGCTGGCGGCGAGCTGATGCTCAACGGGTTGATCCACTGCCCGTTGAGCCGCACCCGGTAGTCGAGGTGCGGGCCGGTCGAAAGCCCCGACGACCCCACATGACCGATCACCTGCCCCTGGCTGACCCGCACTCCGGCCCTGATGCCCTGCCCGTACCGGCTGAGGTGAAGATAGTTGGTCTCGTAGCCGTTGGCGTGGCTCACCGTGACCATGCGCCCCGCCCCTTCCCGCTGCCCGACGAAGGTCACCCGGCCGTCGGCGGTCACCAGGACCGGCGTGCCGACCGGCGCCCCATAGTCGACGCCGTAGTGCGGCATGCGCCGCTGCAGCACCGGGTGGAAGCGGCTGTGCGAGAAGCGCGACGTGATCCGGCTGAACTCGAGCGGCGAGCGGAGGAACTGCTTGCGCAGCGGCCGTCCCTGGAGGTCGAAAAAGCCGATGCGCCCATCGCCATCCGGGTAGGCGATCGCATCCACCGCCTTGCCGTCATTGACGAAGCGCGCGGCGTAGAGGGTGCCGTACTCGTAGAACGAGCCGTCGATGGTGCGGCGGTCGACCACGGCCACGAAGCGGTCACCTTTGCGAACGTCGCGCAGGAAGTCGACGTCCCATTGGAAGACATTCGCAAGGGCCACCGCCAGCTCGGGCTCGCCCCCCGCCTTCTCGACCGCGGCGAAAAGCGACGACTGCACCTCGCCCTCGATCCGCTCGACGATGCTATCCACCGGACGCTCGATTCGCTCGACCTCGATGACATCGCCGGTCCGCTCGAGATGGAGCTCGGTGCGCTGGTCGAGCGCCACCCGCAGGCTCTGCAGGCTGCCGTCCGCGGCGCGAACGCCCTCGAACGAGGTTCCCGGGGCGAGCCGCTGCGGGTCGAGCTGCCGGACCAACGCGTCCCGCCAGGCGATCCAGTCGTCGCCCGACAGGCGGCGGGCAACGCTCTCGACCGTGTCGCCGGGCTTCACCTGGGTGCGAACCGGCGGCAGGGCCGGGACCGGCGTCTCGACCGCGACCGGTGACGCGCTCGGCGTCACGGTCGTCAGCGCGACGGGGCCCGCGCCCGACCCGCCGCACCCCACCAACATGGCAGCAAGCCCGAGCGCGGCGGTGGCCGCGAGCAGGCCTCCACACCAGCCGCAGCGGCTCCCCCGCGCCCGGACCCGGCCGAGCCCTGCCGTCATCGAGGCAGCCGCCGCAGCGAGTCGGCGGTCGGTTCGATGGTTGCGAGGGCGCGGCCGCTCTGGTCGATCACCACCAGGATCGGCATCCGGATCAACCGGTACTCCTTGAGAATCGACCCGTGGCGATCGTGGAGCCATGGCACGCCGGTGCGGTCGAGGCCGCGCCGCGCCGTCTCGAGCTCCTCGTGGACATCGACCACCACCAGCTTGAGGCCCTGGCTGCGGGCGGCTTCGCCGAGGCCGGCAAGGCCGTCGATCGCGGCGCCGGCGCCGGGCGCCCACGACGCCCAGACCAGCACCGCCGCCGGCCCGTTGGCCGCGATCCACTCCGACCAGTCGACGGCAGTGCCCGCGGGATCGGTCAGGGCGAGGTCTGCGGCCGCAGCCGAGCTCCCCGCCAGCAGCACGACCACCGCCGCCACCACCATCACCATTCTGTCGCGACGCCGTATCACGCGCGGCAGTATAGCCGATGCCGCCGATTGCCGAACTGCGGCAAGAACGCGTAGACTCGCCGCCGGAGTGCACCATGACGCCAGAACCCGTCACGTCCGATTTCGACACCGACATCGCGATCATCGGCTCCGGCTTCGGCGGCTCGGTGGCGGCCCTGCGCCTTTCCGAGAAGGGCTACCGCGTCACCGTTCTCGAGAAGGGCCGGCGCTGGCGCCCGGCCGACCTCCCGACCTCCAACTGGCACATCCCGAAGGCCTTCTGGTTTCCCCGCCTCGGCTGCCACGGCACCTGGGGCTTGCGGCTCTTCCGGGAGGTACTGGTGATGCACGGCGTGGGCGTGGGCGGGGGCAGCCTGATGTACGCCAACAGCCACCTCGCCCCCCATGACTCGCTGTGGGACGACCCGCGCTGGCGTGAGCTCGAGGACTGGCGGCGGGTGATGCCGGCCCACTATGCCACAGCGCGGCGCATGCTCGGTTCGGTGCCGAGCCCGAAGACCGGTGAGGGCGACGAGGCGCTCCAGCGGGTCGCCGAGCGCAAGGGCTTCGGGGAGACCTTCCGCCCGACCAGCGTCGGCGTCTTCTTCGGCGAGCCGGAGGTCGAGGTCGACGACCCGTACTTCGGCGGCGCAGGGCCACGGCGCACCGGCTGCACCTGGTGCGGCGCCTGCATGGTCGGCTGCCGCGTGGGCGCCAAGAACACGCTCGACCTCAACTACCTCTACCTCGCGGAACGCCGCGGCGCACGGGTGCTGCCTGAGACCGAGGTCGAGCTCATCCAGCCGCTTCCGGGCGGCGGCTACCTGCTGCCCTGGCGCCGATCGATCGGTTTCGTGGGACGCGAGCGAGGGGCCCTGCGCGCGCGCACGGTCGTGGTGTCCGCCGGCGTCCTCGGCACGATACCCTTGCTGCTCGACTGCAAGCGCAAAGGCTCCCTGCCCCACCTCTCGGACCAGGTCGGCAACATCGTGCGGACCAACTCCGAGGCGCTGCTCGGCATCACCTCGCGCAGCAAGAAGGATCTGTGGAAGGGCGTCGCGATCCAGGCTGAGACCCATGTCGACCAGCGCACCCGGATGGAAATGGTCCACTTCCCCAAGGGCTCGGACGTGATGCTGCTGCTCGGCACCGCGCTGACCGACGGCGATTCGGCGATGCCCCGCCAGCTGCGCTGGCTCGGCAATCTCGCCCGCCACCCTCTGCAGAGCCTGTCCTTCCTCAAACCCTGGGGAAAGGCCGAGCACTCCCTGGTCCTGCTGGTCATGCAGAGCAACGACAACCACACCCGGCTCGTGAGGAGGCGCCGCCTGCTGTGGCCGTTCAGCCACTGCCTGGCGTCGGTGCCGCCGCACGGCCAGCAGCGGATCCCGTCCTACATCCCGATCGCCAACGAGGTCGCCCGCGAGCTCGGCGTGGAGCTCGACGCGGTGCCACAGTCGAGCCTCAACGAGGTGCTGCTCAACCAGTCAACGACCGCCCACATCCTCGGGGGGTGCGCGATCGCCGGCTCGCCCGAGGAGGGCGTCATCGACCTCGACTTCCAGGCCTTCGGCCACCCCGGACTGTACGTCATGGACGCCACCGTGATCGGCGCCAACCTCGGCGCCAACCCGTCGCTCACCATCACCGCCCTGGCCGAGTACGCGTGCAGCCGATTCCCGGCAAAGCCGGTCTAACCGGTAAGATACCGGGGTGCCGACCACCGACCCGGACGCCGTGCCACTGACCGACAACGGCCGCAGCGAGACCTCGATCGAGGCGGTCGTGGTGCGCACGCAGTTTGCCAACCAGGACAGCGGCTGGAGCGTGGTCCGCTGCCGCGATGACCACGGCCTTCACTTCACCGCGGTGGGCGCCCTGCTCGGCGTCGTCCCCGGCGACCGGCTCCGTCTCAGCGGCCGCTGGGTGGTCCACACCACCTTCGGCCAGCAGCTCGAGGTCGCGGGTTGGGTGGCGGTGCTGCCGTCAACTCGGGACGGGATCCGCAGGTTCCTCGCCAGCGGCCGGGTGCGCGGCATCGGGCCGAAGATGGCCGCCCGGATCGTCGACGCCTTCGGGATCGAGGCCCTCGACGTCATCGAGCGCGATCCGCAGCGGTTGCTCGAGATCCCGGGAATCGGCCCCAAGACGCTGCGCCGCGTCGCCGACTCATGGGCTGCCCATCGCGGGATCCAGCAGCTGATGGTCTTCCTCGCCGGGCACGGCGTGCCGCCAGGCGTCGCCGCCAAGGCGCACGCGCGCTACGGGGCGAGCGCACTCGAGCTGGTGCGGTCCAACCCGTACCGGCTCGCCGAGGACATCTTCGGCGTCGGCTTTCGCACCGCCGACGCCGTCGCCCGCCGTCTCGGGCTCCCCGCCGACGCGCCCCAGCGGCTCGAGGCAGGGCTGCTGCACGTCCTCCAGCAGGCGACCTCGGACGGTCACGTCTTCCTGCCGCGCGAAGAGACCCTGGCCCGCGCCCAGGAGCTGCTCGAGGCGCCGGCGGAAGGGCTCGAGGCCGCCGTGGCCGCCCTCGCCGAGCGCGGATCGCTCACCCTCCACGGCGTAGCCGGCGCCGGCCAGGCCGTCTACCTGCGGCGGCTGGAGCTCGCCGAGGCCGGGGTGGCCGCAGCGCTGGTGCGCCTGCTCGACGCCGGGCCACCGCAGCCGGGCTTCGACATCCGGCAGGCCATGGGCACTTTTCAGGCCCGCCGCGAGATCCAGCTCGCGGACCGCCAGCTCGAGGCGCTCGCCGCGGCCCTCGTCGAGCCGGTCGCTGTGATCACCGGCGGCCCCGGCACCGGCAAGACGACCCTGATCCGCGGCATCATCGACATCCTCGGCGCCCGGGGCCGTACGGTCCTGCTGGCGGCCCCAACCGGACGCGCGGCCAAACGGCTGCAGGAGGCGACCGCGGCGGACGCCCGCACCATCCACCGCCTGCTCGAGTTCAACCCCCGGGCCGCGACCTTCGGCCGCAATCGCGGCACCCCGCTCGACGCCGATCTGCTCGTCGTCGACGAGGTGTCAATGCTCGACGTCGAGCTCGCGCAGCGGCTGCTGGACGCGGTGCCCACCGGCTGCCGCATCGTGCTCGTCGGCGACGCCGACCAGCTGCCGTCAGTCGGGCCGGGCAACGTTCTCGCCGACCTCATCGCGAGCGGGCGCGTCCGGGTCATTCGGCTGACCGAGATCTTCCGCCAGGCCGAGCAGAGCCTGATCGTGGTCAACGCCCACCGCATCAACTGCGGCGAGATGCCGTTCTTCGGCAGCCGCGACTCCGGCGGTGACTTCTACTTCGTCGACCGCGACGAGCCGGACGAGGCGGCGAGCCTCGCAATCGACTTCGCGGCCCGGCGCATACCGGAGCGGTTCGGCCTCGACCCGGTCCGCGACGTCCAGGTTCTTTCGCCCATGCACCGCGGCGAGCTCGGCGTCGCGAGCCTCAACCAGCGCTTGCGGGAGCTGCTCACGCCGCCAGGTCCAGAGCTGAAAGTCGGCGGCCGCTCGTTCCGCGCCGGCGACAAGCTGATGCAGATCCGCAACAACTACGAGCTCGACATCTTCAACGGCGACATCGGCCGAGTGAGTGCCGTCGACGAGGACGCGCTCGAGCTCACCGTCAGCTTCGACGAGCGGCCGGTGGTGATCGATGCTGACGGGCTGGACGACCTGGTCCCGGCCTACGCCTGCACCATCCACAAGTCGCAGGGATCGGAGTACCCGGCGGTGGTGATCGTCCTCCACCACCAACACCACATCATGCTGCAGCGCAACCTGCTCTACACCGCCGTCACTCGCGGCCGCCGCCTGGTCGTGATCGTCGGCTCCCGCCGCGCCCTCGGCCGGGCGGTCCGCAACGCCACCGTCCGCGAGCGCCACTCGCGCCTCGCCGAGAGACTGCGCCAGAGCAACGGCGAGCCTGACCGGCTGCCACAGGAGCAGAATGGCCGGAGCTAAGCTCAACACCTCGTCGGTCGGACGCTTCGTCACGCTCGGCGGCCTCGCCGGACGGGTCGCGGCGTCGGTGGTCGGCAATCAGGTGCTCGAGCTGGTGCGATCCGGGCCCGCCCGCCAGATCCGCAGGACCGAGAACCTGGTGCGCAATGCCGGTCGAATCGCCGAGACGCTCGGCGAGCTCAAGGGCGCAGCGATGAAGGTCGGCCAGATGCTGAGCCTTCACGAAGGGCTGCTCCCGCCGGAGGTGGCCGAGGTGCTGCGATCGCTCCAGAGGGAGGCGCCACGTGTGCCCGCCGAGGTCATGGAGGACGAGATCCGGGGCTCGCTCGAGAACTTCGACGAGCTGTTCGAGCGGCTCGACTTCGAGGCCTTCGCCGCGGCCTCGATCGGCCAGGTCCACCTCGGCGTGCTGCGCGACGGACGGCCGGTCGCGGTCAAGATCAAGTACCCCCTGATCGACGAGATCGTCAAGGCCGACCTCGCCAATCTGCGCCGGGTCGTTCACCTGCTCGTCAGCCTGGTGTTCGATCTCGACGTCGAGCCGATCTGGCGCGAGGTCCGGGATCGCCTGCTCGAGGAGCTCGACTACACCCACGAAGCGGCGAATATGCGCCGGATGGCGGAGCTTCACCGGGACGTCCCCGAGCTGGTCATCCCGCGGGTCGTCACCGAGGCCAGCACCCGCGACGTGCTGACCATGGAGCTCGTCGAGGGCCTTCCGCCCGAGGTCGCCTGCTCCCCGGCGTACGACCAGTCACTGCGGGACGCCTGGGCGCGCGTGCTGTTCGAGTTCCAGCTGCGCGGCCTGTTCGTGCATCGCTTCCTCCACGCCGACCCCAACCTCGCCAACTTCGCCTTCCTGGACGACGGACGGGTGATCGTCTACGACTTCGGTTGCGTCAAGGAGGTCCCCGCCGACCTCGCCGCCGGCTATGCCGAGCTGCTGGTCGCGGCGGTCGAGGGCAACCGTTCGGCCCTTCCGGACATCTTTCGACGGCTGGGCGTGTACAAGGCGGGTGGGCTGCCGCTGCCGTCGGAGGTTGTCGACGAGTACTTCGAGGTTCTGTCCCCGGTCCTCCGTGCCACCCCTCCCTACACCTTCGGCGAGGACCCGGAGCTCTACCAGCGGGTCCTGGACATCAGCCTGCGCAGCTGGACCGAGGCCACCGATGTCCGCTTCCCCAAGGACGCCATCTTCATCGACCGCTCGCTGGGCGGGCACTTCGGCAACCTGTCCAAGCTTCGCGCCACCGGTCGCTGGCGCGACCTGGTGCTCCAGTTCGCCGGACCAGTTGCTCACTCGGGGAATCCCGCCGGCTCGAACCGGGAACGAGAAACCCCAGCCCGACGGCCGGACCTGCCATGATCGGCAGCTCGCGACCGAAGTATCATGCCTCCAAGGGTCACCCCTGATGGGTTGCCGGGGTGATCGGCGGTGCATCGCCTGACCCCGGGCGACGGAGGGGCCAATGAACTCGTTCCCGATCATGGTGGGCGCGCTGTGCGTGCTCGCGATCGGCTACCGCTACTACAGCGCCTTCATCGCGGCCAGGGTCCTGACCCTGGACGCCAGCCGGGAGATGCCGTCGCGGCTCTTCCAAGACGGCCACAACTACGTGCCGATGAACAAGTGGGTGCTGTTCGGGCACCACTTCGCCGCGATCGCCGGCGCCGGACCGCTGGTCGGACCGGTGCTCGCCGCGCAGTTCGGCTACGCCCCCGGCCTGCTCTGGCTGCTCGCCGGCGCGGTCCTCGGCGGCTGCGTGCACGACTTCATGATCCTGGTCGCCTCAGTGCGCCATAACGGTCGCTCACTGCCCGAGATCGCACGCACCGAGATCGGCCCGGTCGCAGGCTTCACCGCCGGGATCGCCGTGCTGTTCATCGTGGTCGTGGCCCTGGCCGGCCTTGGGCTGGTCGTTGTCAACGCGCTCGCCGAGAGCTCGTGGGGCACGTTCACGATCGCGATGACCATCCCGATCGCGATCGTCATGGGCTTGTACATGTTCAAGGTCCGGCCCGGGTCGATCCGTGGCCCGAGCCTCGCCGGTGTCATCGCGCTCATTGCCTCCGTGATTTTCGGGCGCGTCATCGCATCGTCGCCGATCGCCGGCTGGTTCCTGTTCGATCACCACCAGCTGACGGTGCTGCTGTGCCTGTACGGCTTCGCGGCCTCAGTGCTCCCGGTCTGGCTGCTGCTCGCCCCGCGCGACTACCTTTCGTCGTACATGAAGCTGGGCACGATTGCGCTGCTCGTCCTCGGCGTGCTGGTCGTCCACCCCGACCTCAAGTTCCCAGCGTTCTCGCAGTTCATCGGCGGCGGCGGGCCGATCGTGCCGGGCAAGCTGTTCCCGTTCGTGTTCATCACCATCGCCTGCGGCGCCATCTCCGGCTTCCACTCGTTGGTCTCGTCGGGCACCACGCCCAAGATGCTGGAGAAGGAGACCGACGCCCGCTTCATCGGCTATGGCGCGATGCTCATGGAGTGCCTGGTCGGCGTGGTCGCCCTGATCGCGGCGTGCTCCCTCCACCCCGCCGACTACTACGCGATCAATCTCTCCCCAGCGGCATTCGCCCGCCTCGGCATGGAGCCGGTCAATCTCGCGCTCCTCTCCGAGGAGGTCGGCGAGAACATCACCGGCCGCCCCGGCGGCGCGGTCTCGCTCGCGGTCGGGATGGCCCAGATCTTCACTGCCATCCCGGGCATGGCGAAGCTGATGAGCTACTGGTACCACTTCGCCATCATGTTCGAGGCGTTGTTCATCCTCACCACGATCGATGCCGGCACCCGGGTCGCGCGCTTCCTGCTCCAGGAGTTCCTCGGCAACTTTCACCGGCCACTCGGCGACTCGGCCTGGCTGCCGGGCAGCGTACTGACCACCACGGTCATCGTCATGTCGTGGGGCTACTTCATCTACACCGGGTCGATCCGCACCATCTGGCCGATGTTCGGGACGGCGAACCAACTCCTCGCCACAGTTGCGCTCGCCGTCGCCACGACTTTCCTCGTCAACATGGGGCGGGCCCGCTACGCCCCGGTCACCGCGCTGCCGATGCTGTTCGTCGCGGTCACCACCCTCACCGCCGGCTTCCTCAGCATCCGCGACAACTTCCTGCCGCTGGCCGCGCAGCCCGGGCAGGCGTTTCAGGGCTATCTGCAGAGCGGGCTGACCGGCACCATGATGGTGCTGGTGGTCGTGATCCTGATCGACTCCGGCCGCCGCAGCGTCGCGACGCTGCGGGGCAAGCCGATCCCGCCGCGCGCGTTCGGACCGGCCAAGGCTTCAGAAGACGCGCCGCAACGCTGCTGCTGACGGACGCGCACGTCCTCAGGGCTCGTCGCTGCCATCCGGCGCGCTGGCAGGGCCGCGCTCTGACGCTTCCCTGCGCTTTCGCCGGCTCGCCTTCCACCACTCGAAGAGCCCCGGCACGACCGACGCGATGAGCACCGCAGCCACCGCCAGTCCGAAGTGCTCCCGCACCACCGGCAGGCTTCCGAAGAAGTAGCCGAGAGACACGAAGATGCCGACCCAGGCAATGGCTCCGAACAGGTTGTGGAGCAGGAAGAACCCGTACGGGGTGGCGCTCAGGCCGGCAACGAACGGCGCCGTGGTGCGCACGATCGGCACGAAGCGGGCGAGGAAGATCGTCTTGCGGCCGTGTCTCGCGAAGAAGGCGTGGGTCTTCTCCAGGTGCTGCGGTCTGATCCAGCGCGATCTCGCGGCGCGCTTGCCGACCCGGCGGCCGATCGAGAAGTTGACGGTGTCACCGAGCACAGTGGCCAGGGTCAACAGGGCGAAGAGCAGCCACGGATTGAAGTGTCCGAGCGCAGCGAAGGCCCCGGCCGCAAACAGCAGCGAGTCACCTGGCAGGAAGGGCACCACAACGAGGCCGGTCTCGATGAACACGATCACGAACAGGATCGCGTAGGTGAGCGCGCCGTAGTGCTTGATCACCTCGGCCAGGTACTGGTCGAGGTTGAGCGCCACCTCGAAGACGAGCTTGATCAGGTCCATCGCAGCTCGACAACCAGCGGCACGTCGAACCGGCGGTCGCAGGACCCGCCAGAGGCAGGCAATTCACTCACGATAGGAGCCTACCGTCGCGTCGCCGGCGCCCTCGGAMCGGGCGGTGGCCTCGATCAGCTGCTCGGCGTCGTCTGCGCCGAGGTAACGGTCGATGGCCGCGTGGATCAGGTAGAGCAGCGGCGTCACCCCGACCGCGACCGCCACCTTRAACAGGTAGCCGCTCGACGAGGTGTTGAGGAAGCGGACGAAGGTAAAAGGCTCGGCGGCCCGGCTGAAGCCGAGACGCCACGGCAGGTACAGCCCGATGAAGCCGACCACGAAGGTGTCGATCAGCTGGCTCACCAGCGTCGAGCCGGTGGCGCGCAGCCAGAGCCTGCGGTGCCCGGTGTGGCGGCGGATGATCCAGAACACGGTCACATCGATCAGCTGCGCGACCAGAAAGGCCGTGATCGATCCGACAATGATCCAGCGCGACTGGAGAAAGACCCTCTGAAAGGAGGCGTCGTCGACCGGGGAGAAGCTGGCGGCCCGCACCAGGCCGCAGATCCAGAGCGCGACGAAGGCGTAGGCAATGATCCCGGCGCCGAGGATGCTGAGGCGCCGCACCCCAGCCCGGCCGAAGTACTCGTTGATGATGTCGGTGCTGATGAACACCAACGGCCACAGCACGACGCCGCACGAGAGCGTGAAGGCGTGCCAAACCGAGCCGTCTGCGACCAGGTCCCGCCACGGCGCCGGGATCTGGAACAGCTTGCCGCCGATCATCTCGGCGAGCAGCGCGTTGCCGAGAAAGAAGCCGGCGAGCACGATGAACAGCGCCTGCCGGCGCTGCTCGCGTGCGCCGCGACCAGCCCCCGGCCGCGCCGCAGCGATCACAGGACTCCCTGCCCCAAACGGCAAGCCCGCGTCGGGACGCGGCGGCTCACGTCACCCGCCCCCCCGAGCGGCCGGCTTCGCGCTCGCTGGCCGCGAACACCGACCGGCTCACCGCGCCGCGGCTCCGGTCCTCAGCCGATCCGTCCGAGCAGGATCGACATGAAGACCAGCACGAAGATCCCGACCGTCTCGGCGATGCCGATCGCGATGACGACCAGGGCGAAGCCCTTGCCGTCGGCCTCGCTGATCATGCGGCAGCCGCCCGCGCCGATGATGCCTTGGACCCACGCCGAGATCATCTCGCCGATTCCGGTCGCCAGCCCGATGCCGAGCAGCGTGATCCCGCTCGCAACGCCTGCCCCGAGCTTGTCGATGATCTGCAGCATGACCAGGAACCCGTACACCGTCTGGGTGATGGGCGCGCTGACCATGACGATGTAGATGAAGCGCAGCGGCTTGCCGGCGCGGGCGTCCTTGGCCCACGCGCCCGCAGCCGATGTGCCCGCGGCCGAGACTCCGAGGCAGCTGCCCACCGCGGCGACGAACAGCGACAACACCGCACCCAACTGCCCGAGGAACAAGTTCGTGTCCATTGTCAACTCTCCTGATCACGAAGATTGGTAAACGGTTCGTAGGCGTAGCCGCTCCACTGCATGCCGAGGTTGTTCGAGAACTCCAGCATGTTGAGCCGGACGCCATGCGCGAACAGGGCCACGATCGACACTGCAACGTTGAGACCGTGCGCCACGACGAGCACGGGGATCTTGACCGGCCACGGCAGGGGCTCGGTCATCTGGTTGAAGGCCACCGCCAGCGCGCTGCCGGCCAGCCCGATCGCCATCAAGCGGACGTAGCTAACCGTGTCCCCGAAGGTGGCGATCGCCGACAGCGGGAAGTTCGCGATGCCCAGCCCGATCATCTTGAGCGGGTTGCGGTCGGGCGCGGCGAAGAGGACCGCCATCACGCCGCCGACCGCCAGCAGGGACGGATACAGCGTGCCTTTGAAGGCCGATCCCAGCACGAACATGTTGACCACCCCGAACATCCCCCACAGCCAGATCGCCCAACCGAGGTTGCTGAGGAAGCTCAGGTTCGGGAAGTTCGTCTTGGCTCGCCAGAGGTGGGCGGCACTGAGGTGGATCGCCCCCAGAATGAAGCTGATCCGCATCAGCAGGCTCATCGGGTCAACGGCCCCCGGATACGGCTTCTCCATGCCGACCACGATCAGCGGGCCCTTGGCAAACAGCGCTCCGACCACCGGAATCGCGGCCAGCAGGTGGTGGAAGTCGAAGCCGAAGAAGCTGCAGGTGATCACGCCCCAGATGACGCTCATCGCCCCGATCGCGATCAGCAGCTGGGCCAACTGCGGCGACATCTTGCGGTAGAAGTAGATCGGCAGCAGGAGGTAGATCAGGCCATAGCCCGCGTCAGAGATCAGCATCGCCGAGAAGATCGGCAGGGCGATCATGAAGGCCGCCGAGACGTCAAACTCGCGATAGCCGGGCACCGTGCCGAGGATCTTGAACAGGGCCTCGATCGGCCTCGCCCACCTGACCGGGCGGAACAGCGTGGGCGGCTCGTCCTCCGCCGCCGGCTCCTGCGCGTGGACGGCCGCGGCGATGCCAGCTTTCTCCAGCCCCCTGCACAGCACGTCAACGCGGTCCGCCGGCACCCAGCCCTGCACGGCGTACAGGCTGTCGCCGGCGTAGCCCCCGCGCATGGCCGCCGTGTACGCCGCCTGCCGCCGCTGCTCGACGAGCTCCGCCTCCAGCGCCGGCACCAGGTGGGCGAGCCGGCCCAGCAGCTCGCTGTCCGCGCGCAGGCTGGCGTCGATCACCGCCGCCTCAGCCACGATCGACGGACGGTCCCGCGGTGGTACAGGCAACGGCTCGGTCCCGACGGGCAAGGATGACTCGCCGGTACGATCGATCACCGCCACCAGCGATCGGCCCTGCGTCAGCGGGCCGATAACGTGGGCCAATTCGCCGCCGATCTCGCCGACCCGCCTGTTCGGCACCGCGAAGAAGCGCGGCTCGATCCCGGCCCGGCGCAGCTCCTCGAGCTGCTCGAGCCGCACGTTGCCCCACACCCCGAGCTGCTCGGCCTGGCGGTGCAGCGTGTTCAGGCGGCTGTGACGCTCGGCCGACTCGCGCTGCACGCGGAGCACCTCGGCCCCCGCCTCGACCGGCGTCATGGGCGCTGGTTCGCCGGACGGTTCGACCCCTTGCAGCGCCTGCACCGCACGTCCGAGCTGCTCGATCGTCGCCGTGGTCGCCTCATCCGGAACCGCAGTCGCGCGCTCCACCGGCGCGAGGTGAACGACCCCGAGGTCGCGCAGCGCCGTCATCAGGCGGTCAGCATCAGATCGCCGGCACGCGGCATGGACCTTGGCCATCGGCACGATCATGCGGACCTCGCCCTGTCGCCCTCGGCTTCCCGGAGTGGCGCCTTGCCGTTTGCCGACGATGACAGCTTGGCCTTGGCGATCTTCGCCCGCCCGACCGCCGCCGTCATCTCGTCGCCGAGGTGGATGCGGATGACGCGGATGGCCTCGAGGGCCTCGGGGATCTTGATCTTCTCGAAGAGATTGACCCGCTGGATGATCTTGGTCAGCTCACGCTGCAGGATGTCATGCTGCTGCTGCAGGACATCGACCTCGGCTCGCGCGCGGTTGAGGTCGCGAAGGTCCGCGAGCGCTCGATCGACCCACGGCGGCGTTGCGAACAGGCTGTAGTCGACGACCGCAAACGCCACGGACTTGAAGACCGGGACGTTGATCCCGGCGACGTTGTGCGTCTCGGTCGTCACCGCCTCGGGTGCCGCCAGACGGTGGACATCGACGCCGGCACGCTGGGCCATCACCGCCTGGTAGCTTGCGAAGCGGGCGCGAGCGGCGGCCAGCGCCTGCTCGGCGGTGCGGATCCTGTGAGCGACCTCGCGGACCGTGACCTGCAGCTGCTGCTGCTTCAGCTTCAGCATCGGCAGATAGCGCTCATAGCGGCCCAACATGTCACGTTGGCGCTTGAGCTCGGGGCGGGTCAGCCGGATCTTCTTTGCCATGGCCGTGGCTTCGCCTCGCTACAGGGCCTTGGGCCAGTGCTTCTCGATGATCGCCCGCCGGATGCCGGTCTCGGCGGGCTCGAAGCACTCGGCCAAAATGCCCCAGCAGCGATCCAACGCCTCCTCCAGGGGGATGTTGACCTCGAGGTTCATGATCTGCTCTTCGAACAGGCCGCCGTAGGTGAGCAGCCGGCTGTCCCACTCCGACATCTCGAATCCCATGTCCCGCTTCTCCCGGCTCTCGCGGCACAGGGCGTAGAGCTGGATGCAGGCGTCCATGATCGACCGGTGGTCGTCGCGGGTCTTGCCGTTGACCTGCTGCTTGAGCCGGCTCAGCGAGCCGAAGGGCTCGATCCAGCCGCTGCGAAGGTAGAACTGACCCTCGGTGATGTACCCGGTGTTGTCGGGAACCGGGTGGGTCACGTCGTCGCCGGGCATCACGACGCAGGCCAGGACCGTCATCGAGCCCGCGCCGTCGAAGTCCACCGCCTTCTCGTAGCGGCGGGCGAGCTGCGTGTACAGGTCGCCCGGGTAGCCGCGGTTCGACGGGATCTGCTCCATGATGATCGCGATTTCCTTCAAGGCGTCGGAGAACGCGGTCATGTCGGTCAGCAGCACGAGGACGCGCTTACCCTGAAGCGCGAAGTGCTCGCCGACGGCGAGGCACAGGTCGGGCACCAGCAGGCACTCGACGACCGGGTCGGCCGCCGTGTGAATGAACATGATCGACCGCCCGAGCACGCCGCCCTGCTCAAAGGTGGACCGGAACCGCAGGTAGTCGTCGTGCCGCAGTCCCATCCCGCCGAGGATGATGACGTCGGCGTCGGCCTGGAGGCCGACCCGCGCCAGAAGGTCGTTGTACGGCTCGCCGGCCACCGAGAAGATCGGGAGCTTCTGCGACTCGACCAGCGAGTTGAAGACGTCGATCATCGGCACACCGGTCCGCACCATCTTGCTCGGCAGCAGCCGCTTCACGGGATTGACCGGCGGCGAGCCGATGTCCACCGCCTCGGCCTGGACCTCGGGCCGGCCATCGCGCGGTCGCCCCGAGCCGTCAAAGACGCGCCCGAACAGGTCGTCGCTGAACGGAACCTGCATCGGGCGGCCGAGGAAGTGGACACGGTCCTCGGTCGACACGCCCTGCGTCCCGGCGAACACCTGCAGGCTGACCTGGTCGCCCTCGAGACGGATCACCTGGGCCAGCGACGATCGGTGGGGGCCGGTGATGGTGGCCAGCTCGTCGTAGCCGACCCCGGTCGCCGTCACCGTCACCACGTTGCCGGCGATGCGCGTGATCTGGTCGAAGTACTTTCTCATCCTGCCGCCCCTTCCAGCGCGCCCGCCGCCACCGCCTCGCCAACCGGCTCTCCGTGCCGGCCACCGGCGGTGCTGCGCCCGGCGCTGGCAATGAAGGCCTCGATGTCGACGAGGATTCTCCGGTAGTCGTCGCTGTCGGTGGCCGCGTAGTTCCAGTTTCGGAAGAGATCGGTCACCGCGACCATCGTCTTGCGAGCGTCGTCCTTGTTCGCGACGTCGAGCTCGAGCTCAAGCACGGCGAGGATCTTGTCGAACACGAAGCGCTGGCGATCGGCCGGCGTAGCTGCGTCGACCTCGTCGAAGGCGTTCTGCTGCAGGTAGCAGTTGTCGAAGAAGTCGGCCTTGAGCGCGACCAGGAAGTCCTCCGTGCTGGTGCCCTCCTCGCCGACCACCGCCATCATCTGCCGCACCTCGCTGCCGCGGCGCAGCACGCTGCGCACCTTGGCCACCTTCTTCGGGTCGATGATGCCGGTGTACTTGCTCCAGGAGTCGAGCGGGTCGATCGACGGGTAGCGGCGGGCGTCGCTGCGCGCCCGTGACAGGCCGTGAAACGCCCCCACCACCTTGAGCGTGCCCTGGGTGACCGGTTCCTCGAAGTTGCCCCCGGCCGGGCTGACCGTGCCGCCGATCGTGAGCGACGCGACGCGACCGTCCTTCAGCTCGACCGCCCCGGCTCGCTCGTAGAAGCTGGCGATCCGGCTCTCCAGGTAGGCCGGGAAGGCCTCCTCGCCCGGGATCTCCTCGAGTCGGCCCGAGACCTCACGCATCGCCTGCGCCCAGCGCGACGTCGAGTCGGCGAGCAGCAGCACGTTGAGCCCCATCTGGCGGTAGTACTCGGCGAGGGTGGCCGCGGTGTAGACCGAAGCCTCGCGCGCCGCCACCGGCATCGCCGAGGTGTTGCAGATGATGATCGTCCGCTCCATCAGGGACTTGCCGGTCCGCGGGTCGGTCAGCTCCGGAAACTCTCGCAGCGTCTCGACCACCTCGCCGGCGCGCTCACCGCACGCGGCCACCACGACGATGTCGATCTCGGCGTGCCGAGAGGTGATCTGCTGGAGCACGGTCTTGCCGGCACCGAAGGGGCCGGGGATGCAGTAGGTACCGCCGCGCACGATCGGGAACATCGAGTCGATGATCCGCACCCTCGTCACCAGCGGTTCGGTCGGCATCAGCCGCTGCCGCGAAACGTTGAGCGGCACCTTCACTGGCCAGGACTGCTGCATGGTCACCGGATGGGTGCGCCCGTCCTCGCCCTTCAGCACGGCGATCTCGTGCTCGATCGTGTAGGCGCCGGCCGGTGCCACGCGCTCCACCGTGAATCGGCCCTGCCGGCTGAACGGCACCATGATCTGGTGCTGGAAGATGCCCTCCGGCACCCAGCCGAGCGCGACGCCTGCGTCCACGGTGGCGCCCGGCTTCGCGGTCGGAGTGAAGTTCCACTTCTTCTCCGTCGACAGCGCGTGGATGTAGGTGCCCGGCTTCAGGAAGAAGCCGGCCTCGGCGGCCAGCTCCCAGAGCGGGTTCTGGAGGCCGTCGTAGACCTCGCCCAGCAGCCCGGGGCCGAGAACCACCGACAGCATTGCGTCCTCGATCTCGACGAGGTCACCGACCCTGAGGCCACGCGTCTCCTCGAAGACCTGTAGGTCGGCCATCCGACCGCGCACCCGGATCACCTCGGAGAGCAGCCGCGCGCCGTCGCTGCGGCAGCAGTAGCCCACAGAGTTCTGGACGACGCGGCCATCGATCTCGGCGATGACCATGTTCCCGAACACGGACACGATCCTTCCGGTCACAGCGGGGTCCTCGCTTTCCTCACCCGGCGCGGCGGTCGGCGCCGGCCGCACCAACGCGGTGCCAGCGGTCAATCAACATCAGCTTGGCGGCGTACACCGCGGCCTCATCGGCGCCGAAGCTGAACCACGCCTCGTGCTCCTTCAGCCAGTTCCAGCGCGCCTGGTCGAGGACGCGTTGCCCCGCCAGCGGGTCGGGGGCGGCCGCCCAGTCGGCGATCAGTTCCGAGAAGTCCAAGTCCGCGGCTGCCAGGTCGGCGGCCACCAGGTAGTCTGCCGGGTCCAGGCCGAGAGCTTTGGCCCGCGCCGTCGCCAGCGCGTTGCGCAGGGCCACCTCGTGGCCCACCCACGCCTGGAGGAACCGGCTACGGTGACGCCGCCCCACCTCGGCCGCGTGCCGGAACCAGGCGAGCCACACCGCGTCGCCGGCGTGGCGGACGGTTTCCGCCTTTTCGTCCTCGTCGCTATCCTCGCCCGCGCCGGGAACCAGGTACGAGGGCAGCGGCGCTTCGTCGGCCGCCTGCTCGCGGGTCAGCACCGCGGTCTGGGTCTCGTCGATCTCTCCGGCCAGCAGGGAGTCGCGCTGCAGAAGGTCATCGCCGAGCAGCAGCGCCGCCACCACCTCTCTGGGGCCGCCGGCATCGTGGACGAGCTCCAGCAGCGCGGCCGTGGTCCAGGGCGGCGCGGCTCCCAACTCGCCCATCGAGGGCAGGGCCGACGCCAGGTAGTAGTTGCGGACGGGCATCGTGGCGGCCCTACTCCACCTTCTCCGCCAGCGCCCTATCGATGGTCGCGCGCAACTCGGGCGCGACCAGCTCCGACAGCATCGACGCGACCGAGGACAGCGTTACCTCGATCGTCGCCCCTTCGACGGTGTACTCGAAGCCGGCCTGAGCGA
Organism: Holophagae bacterium; assembly: GCA_003105185.1. Lineage (GTDB taxonomy): Bacteria > Acidobacteriota > Thermoanaerobaculia > Thermoanaerobaculales > Sulfomarinibacteraceae > FEB-10. Next base: position 38,406 of record PQAJ01000173.1, on the reverse strand, counting down.
GCGACTTCGTCAGCTCCACCGAGATCCCCGGAGCGCCACCCGCTCCCGTCCGCAGCTCCCGCATCGCCCAGTCGGCGATTGCGCCATGCAGCTCGGGAGTGACGTTGACCGTGATATCAGTCCCGCCCGCGACGTCGCGCCGCGCGTAGAGCATGACCAGCTCGCGCAGCACCTCCTTGACGAAGGCGGCGTCCTTCAGCCCGGCCTCGCCGCCCCGGGCGATGACCGCCGCGAGCGCGCGGTTGAGCGCGTCTCGAAGCCGCAGGACGGTGTCGCGCGCCGCCAGGTCGAGCTGGGTCTTGCCGCGGGCAACGGTCTCCGCGGCCTGGCGCTCGGCCTCAGCCACGATCATCGCCGCCTGCTGGCGGGCCCGCTCGGCGGTTGCCTCGGCCTCACGCTCGGCCTCGCCGCGAATCCGGCGCGCCGCCTCCTCGCCGGCCTGGACGCCCTCAGCCTGCAGTTTCGCCACGAACGACTCGATTGTCTCTGCCATGCGATGCTCCGGATGACGTGGCTGCCCTGACCGACGACGCCCCGATCACGGCAAGCGCCGTATTCTAGTCCAAACCCGCAAGGAAATTGCAAGCGACGTCGGAACCCGGCCCTCGGCGCCGGCTTGGGTCCATCAGGCCGCGATCACGCGCCTCGATCCAGCCACCAAACGAGGGGCGAGGCGACCTCGCTCTTCCGCCGAAGGTGCGTGGCCAACACCCCGCTGCCGGCACCCGCTGTGCAACTCGTCACGCTTCCAGAAGATCACCTGCCCCTGCCGTCCGCCAGCATGTGAAACTGCCACAGGTCGCGATCCGAGAAGTGGAAGAATGGCGCCATCGCGAGAAGTCCGGTCGGCCCGATCGAGTGCTCGAGGTAGCGCAGCTCCTCGAACTTCGCCGCCACCTCGGGATCAGTGGCCACCGGGAAGCCCGCCCCGCGCATCAGCAGGATACCCTTGGCCTGGATCGAAAGCTCGAGACGCAGCCGTAGCAGGCACAGCATGTCGGCCACCACGGTCGGGGAGAAACGATCTTTGAGCTCGCCGAGATAGGCACCAATCCGGCTCGACGCCATCGTCCCCAAATGGACGAGCTCGAGCAGCTCCTGGTCGGAGTCGAAGCCGGCGCCGAGCCAGTCGCGGGTACGCAGCTCCGACAGGTGGAACACGCCGATGAAGAACAGTGGGATCACCACCAGCAGCAGCACGGTGGAGGCGTTCGGGGACAGGAAGAAGTGGTTGAACAGGGAGTGCACGGTGATCGCGAGCGCCAGCCCGGGCAGCGCGGTCCACCATCGGGAGCCCCCCCGATAGTCAGCCAGCAGCTTGGTGATGATCGACAGGATGGCGGTGACGCTGCCGTGCATGAGGGCCGTGCCGAAGCCGCGCACCGCCCACAGCAAGAGGCTGGATGGGCCCAGCATGACGAAGTACTGGAGATTCTCCGCGGCCGCGAAACCGGCCCCGACCGCGAAGCCGGCGATCGCAGCATCGACCAGGAAAGCAATCCGCCGGCGAACCAGCAGCAAGAGTACGGGGATCCCCTTGAGGGCCTCCTCCACCGTCGGGGCGAGGTAGCGGGCGATCTCGACCCGATCGAGACCGAGCGCTCCGCCGAGCACTCGGTTGATGGTCAGGCTCACCACAGCTAAGAAGCCGCCGATCGCCAGCAGCACCAACACCCGGCGCGGCCGCACCAGCTTGTAGCTGTCGAGGAGAATCAGGGCGACCAGGAAGATCAGCACCGGCAGCAGCCCGAGCAGCAGCCGAGCGCCGGCGTGCAGAACCACCATCAGCTTCAGATTACAGGATCTTCAGCGAGAACATCACTTCGTCCCTGGGCGCGAACCCCTGTTCGAAGGCAGTCGCGTATCCCAGGGAGACGGTCATCGGCATTCGCGACAGGACCATGAAGCGGAGATCGATCTGCGCCCCGACGTTGGCCACCTCCCGGCGCGAGCCCCCGTTGTCGAGATCGGTCGCGAGCCCGCTCGCGAAAAGGGCGGTCCGAGCCCAGGTCAGGTAGAACCCCGGCCAGCCGACGCTCTCGAAGCGGAGCGGCGGCAGGTTCCACTCGAGCATCGTCTTGGCGTAGGTACCGCCGCCGATCTCGTCGATCTCGAGACCCGGAAAGCGGGCGAACTCCCGGTAGCGCTGCTCGGCGAGGTGATCGACCCAGTTGTTGCCAAAGCCGCCGAAGTAGAAGTTGGCGAATGGGTTCTCCTTGTCTCCGACCGCGAAGCCGGCCGAACTGCGCAGCCAGATCGACGAGTGGCGCAGCGGCAGCGCGAAGCCCAGATCGAGCTCCCCGTGCAGGCTCGGAATGGACTCCCCGTTGACGTAATCGTTGGCGGCTGCGAGCCGCCAGGCGATGCCCTTCTCGTCATCGACGTGGCCGAGCGACGAGCGCAGGTCGTCGTACTCGACGCTGGCCTGAGCCCAGAGCAGCTCGGTGTAGGGCGAAGCCACGTTCTGGTTGCCCGGCACCTGGTCGAGATCACCGTAGAACGCCGCGTCGATTCGGAGGTCCATCCGCCGAGGTTCGTCCCAGATCAGGATGTGGTCCCAACCGACCTCGGCCGAGTACCCCTTGAGGCTCCGCTTGGTCGGCCCAAACAGGTCGTAGAAGTCGGCGTGGTTGTAGTTGAGGGCCACTCGCCAGTCGTAGCGGTCGTAGTTCAGCTCGAGGTGAGTCCGTTCGTCGGACGGCAGCGAACCATCGGGTGAGTACGACGCGGTGAGGTTCAACCGGTTGAACAGAATCGGGTCCGAGAGGTTGAGCCGCAGGCCGACCGCGGCCGAGTCCTTGTAGCCCTGAACCACCGGGTAGATGGACTCCAGATTCACGCTCTTGAACCCGTGGTACTCCCCCTGGCCGGTGATCATCTCGTCGAGCGGCACGTCGGCGGGAGATCCCGCGACCCACTCCTTGACGACCGGGTGCTGCTTGACGATTTCGTTGCCGAGGAAGGTGATGGCTGCCACGTTTTCGACCGGCTCGACCTCCAGCGCAGTGGCCACGAGACCGGCCCCGGTGTAGCGGAAGGCGATCAGCGAGCCGTCATCGAGAGGAACCGGGCGGAACAGTCCGGTCTCGGTGTTGCTCAACGCCTCGAGAGAGTCCTGCTGCCAGTCATAGCGGAACAAATTGGAGACGCCCGTGGAGTACGAGCTGCCGTAGAGGAAGCGTCCGTCCGGACCGAAGACGAAGTTCAGCGGCATGCTGGTTCCGAAGTCGACCTCGGCGATGGCCTCGGCGCCTCCCGAGAGCAGGTTGTCGGTGCGGAAGACGCGAAGGCTCTGGCGACCATTGATCTCCCCGATCGAGGCCGACAGTAGCCGGCCGTCCGGAGAGACGTCGAGGTCGTACGTCGTCTCCCCGTAGGGCCACGATCGGACCTGGTGCCACTCGGCGTACGGTCGTGGGATGCGGACCAACGTCGCGATCCCGTTGAAGTGCCGGATGCCCCAGATCGAGCCGTCGGCGCGGTTGAACGCGAGGTCGCCGACGCGCGCGTCCTTGATCAGGGTCCACGATCTGCCGGTCACCGGGTCGACTGCCCGCAGGTCTCGGTACGAGAGGTTGTCGGTCGTGTAGTAGATCGTGGAGCTGTCCGGGTCGTAGGTCAGGGAGGTAACGCTGTAGATCACCGGGCCCTTGATGTCGATGATCTTCTCCACGGCGCCGTCATCGGTCGAGATCGAACCGATGTGGGCGACCACGCCCGGATAGTTGAAGGCCGCGTACAGCTTCCGACGCTCCGGGTCATAGAACGCGCGCGACACCGACCCGAGGGCCTGTTCCGACAGGTCGCGGTACGGCGTCGTCGGGTACTGCCGGATGGCCTCGAGATTGTGCTGCTGGAACTCGCGCTCCCACTCCACCCACTCGTGCCACAGTTCGGAGATGGCCCTGCCGTACACCTGCTCGAACTGCGACGCGTAGTAGGCGCGGCTGCCGTCCTTCCGGGCGACCCATCGGAGGAGGGACTCCGGGCCGTACTGCAGCGCGAGGTACGACATGAACCGGGTGCCGTAGAGGTAGGAGTTCACCTCGACCTGGAAGTCGATCTTCGTTCCCTCGGACACCAGCCCCAGAGGGTCGTAGAAATGGCTTGAGTCGCGGACCATCGACCGGAACACGGTTTCATCCCACGCCCCCTGCGCCCGCCCCATACCGCCCGCCATCCAGGTTTCGATGAAGACCGCGATCCCTTCGTGGTACCACCTCGGAGAGGCGTCACGCGGGGACGTCAGATAGTTGTAAAGGATCGTCTCCGGCTGCTCCTCGGTCGGCGCGACCTTGCCCTGGAACAGTTGTCGGTACGATCGATCGCGCCGCGCCGCCTGGTCCGCCGCGACGATGTGAACCAGCTCATGGTTGAGGAGCCAGTTCATGCGCTCGTTGGCCGACACGATCTCGTACACGAAGGACAGCGGTGCCATCTCGAGCGCCAGCATGTTGCGCGGCACGGTGCCTGCGCTGGCGTTGCCGCGATCGGAGAGGTCGCTCAGAATGACCGTCACCGGCTCGCTTGGCTCGTAGTCCCACAGCTCGCGCTGAAAGGCCATCGAGTTCTCAAAACACCGAGCGACGTGCGGCGCGAGGTAGCCCTGAGTGGCCTCGATGTAGAGCAGCCGAAGATCGTCGGTCTCGAGCTCAGCAAGCTGAGCGAACGCCGGAGAGACCATGGCCGCGGCGACGACGGCGGCGAGCACCACCGCGCTCGTCGCTGACTGGCCTGTTTGCCCGCCGCCAACCCTTGCCGATGACGTGAGGGCACCGCAGCTCTGCGGCGCCCTCGTCAGGAACCTGACCCGACGCACCGGGGGCCTACCGTGTCTCCATCGCCCTCCGGAACGCGTCGCTGGCCAGCGCCCTGCGTAGCGCGTCATCGGCCAGCGCTGCGCGGAAGGCGTCGTTGGCCAGCGCGGCCCGGAACGCATCGTTTGCGAGAGCTGCTCGGAAGCCGTCGTTGGCCAGCGCGGCCCGGAAGGCATCCTTGGCAAGCGCCAGCCGGAAGGCGTCGTTCGCGAGTGCCGCCCGGAACGCATCGTTGGCCAGTGCCGCCCGGAACCCGTCATCCGCCAAGGCCGCCCGGAACGCCTCGTCAGCCAGCGCCACCCGGAAGGCGTCGTTGGCCACGGCCGACCGGAAGGCGTCGCTCGCCAACGCCTGGCGGAGCGCATCGTCGGCCAGAGCCGCCCGGAACGCGTCGCTCGCTAGCGCCGCCCGGAACGCGTCATTCGCGACCGCCGCCCGGAACGCATCCTCCGCCAGGGCTGCCCGGAAGGCATCGTTGGCCAGCGCCTCTCGGAACGCGTCGTTGGCCAGCGCCATCCGGAAGGCGTCGTTCGAAAGCGCCTCGCGGAAGGCGTCGCTGGCCACCGCCGCCCGGAAGGCTTCGCTGGCCATGGCCTGGCGAACCGCACTGTTGGCCAGCGCCAGGCGGAAGGCGTCGTTGGCGAGTGCCTGCCGGAACGCATCGTTGGCAAGCGCGACCCGGAAGGCATCACTTGCCAGTGCCTGCCGGAACGCATCGCTCGCCAGCGCCTGGCGCATCGCGTCGCTCGCCAGCGCGGCCCGGAAAGCGTCGTCCGCCAGTGCCTTGCGGAACGCATCATTGGCGAGCGCCTGCCGCAGCGCATCGTCCTGCATTGCCGCGCGCAGCGCCTCGTTGGTCATCGCTTCCCGGAAGGCGTCACTCGCCAGCGCCGCGCGGAAGGCGTCGTCCGCCAGGGCGGCGCGGAACGCGTCACTGGCGGCCGCCTTCCGGAATGCCTCGTTGCCCACCGCACTGCGGAACGCGTCGCTGACGAGGGCGGCGCGGAACGCATCGTCCGCCAGCGCGGCGCGAACCGCGTCCTGGGCCAGAGCAGCCCGGAGTGCGTCGCTCGCCAGGGCCATCCGGAACGCGTCATCGGCCAGCGCCGCCCGGAACGCGTCGTCGGCGAGCGCGGCGCGCACGGCGTCGCTCGCCAACGCCCTTCGGAACGCGTCATCGGCCAACGCGGCCCGAAACGCGTCGCTGGCCATGGCCGCACGGAAGGCGTCGCTCGACACCGCAGCCCGGAAAGCATCGCTGGCCAACGCCGCGCGGAAGGCATCACTGGCCAACGCCGCGCGCAGCGCGTCGCTCGCCAGGGCCTCCCGGAACGCCCGGTTGGCCAGCGCCATTCGAACGGCGTCGCTCGCCAACGCCTGCCGGAAGGCCTCGTTGCCCATCGCCTCGCGGAAAGCGTTGTTCGCCAACGCCGCGCGCAACGCATCGCTCGCCAGCGCCTCGCGGAACGCTGCATTCGCCATCGCCTGCCGGAACGCGTCGCTGCCGAGAGCCGCCCGGAAGGCGTCGCTTGCCAGGGCCGCGCGCACGGCGTCGCTGGCCATTGCCTGGCGCACCGCTTCGTTGGCCAGGATCTGGCGCGTCTGGGGATCCTTGACCAGCTGCTCGAAGTGCTCGCTCTGCATGAACTCCTGCAGCTCCGCCCCCTCGAGGATGACGTCCTCCTTGGCGATCTGCTCGGCCCGGTAGCGATCCGCCGTGCCGACCGCCCCGACCGCCTGATCCGGCGGCGCCGGCGATCGGGTACCGGAGTAGAAAGCAATCGCGGCGATGCCGAGCACGGCCACCGCCACAAGTGCCACCACGATGCCTCTCTTGTTCGCCATGGGTCAGTCCTCCTTGCTCTCCCGAGCGCTGCAAACCCTCGACGTCCAGCTCATCTCCACATTAAGTACACGCGACAACGGCGAATGTTGGCGATGGCTCATCGGTGGGCCCCAAGCTCGTCGGGTCGCACCTCCCGTTCAGCCAGGACAACGCCGTCCGACGCCACCCGGACCACAATCCCTGACTYCTCGCCATCGCGGGAGAGCGCAATCGTGCTGCGCCCAGGTCCAGTGGTGCGAATCCGCACGGCAGCGCCGTCAGCAGCCGCCTCCGCMCCCGCCCCACCGCCAAGCGCCACCCGCTCGATGCTCAAGCTGCCCCGGCGCGCCTCCAGGATCACCTCGACCTGGTGCGACGCCTCCACGCTGAGATCGAGGTTCAGAAAACCCCCGTCTCGCCACATCGCCAGCGTGCCCCCTCCGCCGAGATTGAGCTCGAGAGCCGCCGATGGCCGAGCGGAGCCTGTGATCATGGCGCCCGAGGCCAGGTCCCGATCAAGCACCGGGACCGGAAGCAGGAGCCGCACAGCGACAGCTCCGGCGACCAGACCTGCCGCGAGGTAGGCCAGGCGTGGCCCCCACACACCAACCCGCGCTATTGGTCGCCGCCATCGCGGTGAGGCGACCGCCACGGCCCGATCGATGCGCGGCCTGAGCTCTGCGGGCGGCGACGCCGGTACGACCATGGACAGACCTCGGGCCAGTTCCTGAATTGCCTCGAACCGCCTCGAAGCCGAGCTGTCCGCCGCCAGCAGGGCGTCGAGTCGAGCGTCGTCCTCGGCCGAGATCGAGCCGTCGAGACGCTCCCAGGCAAGTCGCTCGAGGTCCTGGTCGGTCATGCGCTAACACCCCGTTTCTCGAGCACCTGCCGCAGCCGCTGGCGGGCGCCGAACAGCCTGGATTTCACGCGCGCCTCGTCGATTCCGAGAGTCTCCGCAATCTCGCGATAGGACAGGCCGTGGAGGTGCTTCAGCACAACCACCACGCGGTGCTCGGGCGACAGCTCGCCGAGCGCGCGGTGGAGTCGGCGGCGGAGCTCATGCTCGCTGGCAAGCTGCTCGGGGTCGCCCGTCACCAGCACCATCTCGGGGTCCAGCTCCGACCACGCGCCCTTCCGCCGGGCCAGGTTGAACGCCTCGTTGATCGCGATCCGGTAGATCCAGCTGAAGAAGCGATACGACGGATTGAAGGTGTGCAGCTTCTCGTAGGCCTTGACGAATGCGGACTGGGTCACGTCCATCGCGTCGTCGCGGGATCCCGTGATCTGCAGCGCCACGTTGTAGAGCTTGCCCTCGTAGGAGTCGACGAGCGCTCCGAAGGCGGCGGGATCCCCGGACAGGCAGGCTTCGACGAGCATGGCGTCTCGATCTCTCGTCATAAGTACACTCGAACCGAGCAAAGGTTGGTGAACGCCCCCCAGCCACGGCTCGCCATCCCCTCGCAAGGGGTGCTGGCGTTGCTCGGCGGAGCCTCCACCACGTTGCCCTCCTGATCAGGCGATCTCGAACACCCGGTCGAAACCCGCGATCCTGAACACCTCGCGAATATGGGGATTGAGATTGATCAGGCGGAGACCGCGGCCGGAGTCGATCAGCCGGCGCTGGGTTGCGAACAGCAGGCCGAGGCCGGCGCTCGAGATGTAGCTGAGCTCCGAGCAGTCGACGGTGCAGCTGTCGCCAACCCCGTTGAACGCAGCGGTGGCGTTTTCCACCTGAGCAGCGTCGAACCTCCCCCGCAGGCGGATCGTGCCATCTTCGGTCGTGGTGATCTCCAACATCTCGTCACTCCAAGTACTGGGTCACCGAGACCGTCATCTCCCGGTCACGGTAGTGGTACTCAAGTCCATCCGCCATCGTGCGAACGAGGTGCAGCCCCAGCCCACCGGGTCGCCGCTCCGTGATCGGTGCACCGACGTCTACGGATGGCCAAAGGCTGGGATCAAACGGATCGGTGTCGGGGTCGACGAGATCAACGCGCACGTGGTCGTTGTCCACTGCGATGCGCACCTCGACCCGCCGGCTGGCACCGGCGTTGTACTTGATCATGTTGGTGAACAGCTCCTCCACGGCGAGATGGAGCACGAAGCGCCCGCGATCGCCCAGCGAACCATGAGGCAGCACCTCGTCGAGAAACAAGAAGACCTCGGCCAGCGAGCCGAGGCTCTTGTCAAACTCGCGTGAGGTCGTGGCTGATCCAACCATCCTGCCGCCACATCCAGCCGCCCGTTCGCTCTTGCTGCGCCGCACCACCCACCGACACCCGTCGCACCGGTCATGTGCGGCTCGAGCAGTGCGTTCTCGCGAACGAGCTTTGGCCTAAGTGTAACAGCGATCGCTCGCGACCGCCAACGCGGAGATGATCGACCGGTCGCGCCGACGGCCCAGCCGTCACCGAAGGGGGCGCAACCGCTCCCTCGCGTCTCCGATCGATGACCCGAGGTTGAGGATCTGGTCGAGGCGCACCGCCTCGATCACCTCCCGGACCCTCGTCCCGGCTCCGAAGACAGCGATCCCGCCCCCGAGGCCCCGTACGCGGTGGAGCAGTCGGACCAGCGACCCGACCCCGGCACTCGTGATCCGGTTGACGCCGGTCAGGTCGACCAGGAGGAACGGCGTGGCGCTGTCGAGGTTGGGCGCCACCGCCTGCCACAGCGTCGCCGCGCCGGCCTCATCGAACAAACCCTCGATCGTCGCCACCACCGCATTGGCCAGTTCCCCGTCCGGTCCGCAATCCGCCCGCATGGCTCCCCCATTTCTCTTCGACGCCGGCTGCACCTTCATCATGGCCGCGCTCGACGGATCCTGCAAGCGGCATCGGCGCCCCTGTGGGATAATCCGTTCGAGCATGCTCAAGCTGCAAGTGACGCCATCCCAGGGGCCCTCGTTCGAGGTCGCCGTCGACCGCGACCAGATGGTGATCGGCCGCTCAATGAGCTCGGACGTCGCGATCAACGATCGCTTCTTGTCCCGTCACCACGCGCGGCTGCACCGCGCCGGCGAAAGCTGGCTGATCGAGGACCTCGGCTCGCGCAACGGTACCTTCGTCAATGGCGCCCGCGTCGACTTCGCCACTGCCGTGCACCCGGGCGACATGATCACGATGTCGGCATCGGTCATCAGGGTCCAAGAAGAGGGTGCTTCGCGGCCGCCTGCCGGCGGGTTTGATCACCCCGCCGAGGCCTCACTCTTGAGACCCGCGAGCGAGCTCCTGTCGATGTCGACTGCGCTGCCGAGCGCGGTCGAGGACCCGACCGGGGCGACGATTCGAAGGCAGGCCGAGCGTCTGCGGATCCTCAACGAGGTCCATCAGGCACTGGCCGGGTCGATCGCGCTCGACGAGCTGCTCGACCTGATCCTCGATCGAGTGTTCGTCCACCTCAGCCCCGAGAAGGGCGCGATCTACCTGACGGCTGCCGGCGGCGCGGTCTTTCGCGCTGCCGAGCGCCCGGTGGGCCTGACCGACGATCAGTTCACGCTCTCCACCAGCCTCTGCCGCGAGGTGCTCGACAAGGGCATGGCGGCCCTCGTGCACGACCTCGAGGCCGACGCCCGGTTCGCCGAGGCCGTGAGCCTTCTCGACTCGGGAGTCTGCAGCCTGGCTGCCGCGCCGCTGACCCATGCTGCGGGAACGCTCGGTATGATCGTGCTCAGCTCCTCGGCTAGGCGCCGCGTCTTCTCCGAGGATGACCTCGAGCTGCTGACCTCGCTGGCCTCGGTCGCCGCGCTCCGCATCCGCAATGTCGCGCTCGCCGAGGAGGCCGCCGAGCGCCGGCGGCTACAGGAGGAGGTCGCCCTCGCCCGCCAGATCCAGTTGTCGCTGATCCCGGACCAGCTGCCGGAGGTGCCCGGCTGGGAGCTCTACGGCGGCAACGTGCCGTCCCGGGGCGTGTCCGGCGACTACTTCGAGGTCATCGAGCGTCTCGACGGCCGCGAGTGCGTGCTCTTCATCGCCGATGTCTCGGGCAAGGGCATCGCGGCTTCGCTGCTGACGGCCTACATCGTGGCGCTGTCGAGCGCTCCGATCGAGGACGGCCTGGCGCCGGAGGAGGTGTTCGCGCGGGTGTCCCGCCGCCTCTACCGGCGCACCCCGACCGAGCGCTTTGCCACCGCTCTGCTGGGGGTTCTCGATCCGGCCGCAGCGACGATTCGCTTTGCCAATGCCGGCCACAATCCGGCGCTGCTGCTGCGTGCCGACGGCACCACCGAGCACCTCGCTGCGACCGGCATCCCGCTCGGCCTGCTGCCCGCCGCTGAGTACACGAGCGAGGAGCTCGCACTGGCGCCGGGCGACCTGCTCGTGCTCTACACCGACGGCATCGTCGAGGCGATCGACCCCGACGAGCAGGAGTTCGACCTCCCCCGCCTCGAGGAGCTCTGCCGCCGGCACTCGGCCGAGACCCTGCCAACGATCGCCGAGGCCCTCGAGCGCGATCTCGAGGCCTTCGTCCGCGGCGTGCCGTTCGCCGACGACCGCACCCTGGTGATGCTCCGCCGCGCCCTCTGAGGCATCTGCTCTTTTCCGCGACGGCGCGGTGACTGCAGCCGCAACCCGACCCTGAGATACCGCGACTCGACAGTCAGGATTTCACACTGGCACTAGCTCAGGGCGACCACCTCGGACGCTATCGGATCGTCGCCCCGCTCGGCGCGGGCGGCATGGGCGAGGTCTACGGCGCGTTGGACCGCACGCTCGACAGCAAGGTGGCGAACAATGCACTCCGCCCGAACGTGTGACCCGCGAGCCTCCCGGGTGCGCTAGACTCCGATCCGCCATGGCGCGCCGCCTGCTGCCGATTCAACCATCCCTCTCCTTCCTCCTCCTATCCGTCCTGTCAGTCGGCTCGGCGGCAGTCGCCGTCGGCCAGGTCGAGAGCAGCGGGCAGGCTCCAGCCTCGGCAGCGCAGGCGCTGTTCCTCGAGGGCTTCATGCTCCAAAAGGAGGGCGACACCGAGCAGGCGATCGAGCGCTACCGGGCCGCGCTCGCCCTCAAGCCGGACCACCTCGCGGCCCTCTACGAGCTCGGCTGGAGCTACTGGGTGCTCGGGCAGTGGCAGGAGGTGATCGAGCTGTGGGAACGGGTGCTCGAGCTCGACCCCGAGTACGTGGACGCCGCGATCATTCGTGAGCGGCTGCCCGAGGTCCGCGGCAACCTGGACCTGATCGCGCGCTCGCGGGCGCTCTCTCCGGTCGCGGTCGCGACGCCGACGGCCGGCGGGACGGTCCGCATCGCGCTCGGCGGCGACACCATGCTCGGCTCGGAGCTGACCACCTCCAAGCTGCCGCGCGACGGCGGAGCTCACCTCTTCGACGCCTACTCCGAGGCGATGCGGAGCGCGGACCTCGCGGTGCTCAACCTCGAAGGCGTCCTCCTCGACGACGGCGACAGCGACAAGTGCCCGGACGAGGCCGAGGGCTGCTGGTTGTACCGGACACCGGTCGAGTACGCCGGGCGCCTCGTCGAGGCCGGAGTCGACGCCGTCAGCCTGGCCAACAATCATGCCAATGACTTCGAGGCCGAGGGCCGGACATCGACCCGCGCCACCCTCGATGCTGCCGGCATCGCCTGGAGCGGTCCCGTCGGCTCGGCGCCGGTGCTCGTGCGCGGCGGCCGGCGCATCGGCTTCATCGCCTTCTCCACCTCGGTCGGCCAGCACGACCTGCGGCGGCTCGACGACGTGCGGCGGCGGGTGGCCGAGCTCGCCGAGCGCGCCGATCTGGTCGTGGTCTCGGCGCACGGCGGCGCCGAGGGTGTGGATGCGCAGCACACACCGGACGGGACCGAGACCTACCAGGGCTGGGACCGGGGCAACCTCCGCGCCTTCGCCCGCGCCGCGATCGACGCCGGCGCCGACCTCGTGTTCGGCCACGGCCCGCACGTGCTGCGCGGGCTGGAGGTCTATCACAATCGCCTCATCGCGTACTCGCTGGGGAACTTCGCCACCTACGGCGGCTTCAGCTACGAGGGGCCGAAGGGCCTGAGTGCGCTGCTGCTGGTCGATCTCCACCACGACGGCCGCTTCGCCGGCGGACAGCTGATCGCCGGCCGCCAGGTGCATCCGGGTGGACCGCTCCTCGACCCCGACCGCCGGGCGATCGCGGTGGTGCGGGACCTCTCCGCCACGGACTTCGGTGATGCGGCACCGATCATCGATCCGGACGGCTCCATCCGCCCGCGTTAACCGACCCGACGATCAATCTGGAACCGGCCGCACCACGACGCCGGTGATCGCGCAGCGCAGCCGCCCGTCGCCAGCGTCCTCGAACGGCGTCGCGGCGAGGCGGTGGGACTTCTCGGAGATCACGACGTGCACAGTTTCCAGGGTCCCGGGCTTGCGCACCTCGTCGCCGACCACGAGGTGGCGGACCAGCGTGACGGCGTCCTCGAAGGCCAGCGTCCCGCCGCGGATCGGCTCGCGCGGCACCTCGCCCACCGTGCCGGCCGCCTTCGAGAGCGACTGGCCGAGCAGCACCAGGTCGGGCAGCGGCAGGGCGAACGCCGGCACCACGAAGGTTCTGTCGCCGCGCCAGCTGTGGCTGCGACCGCCGCTGGAGCTCTGGCGGGCGCCCACGGTGACCTCCGCCTCGATCACCCAGGCCGGCTTCCAGACTTGGGCCTGCCGGCCGGGTGCCGGCAGCAGCGCCGTCGACGGGACGGTCTCCAGGTCGTCGCTTCCCAGCAGCGCCGCCGAGCCGCAGTGGCTGCAGAAGAACATCAGGTCACTGGCGTCGCCACGCATCGCCGAGCCGCAGGCCGGGCAGTCGAGGGCGATCAGGCGCAGGTTCACGGCGAGAACTCCTTCATGAAGCCCTGGATCGACTTCGCGAGAGAGGGCTCGGCGGACTCGTCCGCAAGGCCCGTTCCCTCCTCGACCACGCCACCCCGCCGAAACTGCCGGTAGCCCCAGGCGACGAAGCCGGCGAGCACGATGCCGACGGCGCCGAGCGCCATGAAGCTGTCGTCGGATCGCAGCAACACGTCGAGGTGCTGGAGCAGCGACGTGCCCACGAAGCACGCGCCAGCGCACGCCCCGACCAGCGACAGTGCTCGGAACAAGTGGTTCCCCGGCGCTTTGCCGTAGGCGAGGCTCCCGTCCTCGGCGTCGACCAGCGCCTGGTAGGTCTGGCCGCGGAAGCTGTAACGGATCACCCAGAGCGGGTAGTAGACGATTGCGATCCGCTTGCGGATCACCACCAACCACGAGAAGGTGACGTGGTCGACCCCCCCGCTGCTCTCGATCTGTTGCAGCGCGGCCCTGGTCAGCTCCTCGCCGACCTCGGCCGGCGTGCGCTGTGGCCGGAACACCATGCCGCGCGCACGCAACCGTTCGTCGTCAAGAGGCGCCACTTCGTCGCCGGCGAGGTTGATCCGTCGCACCCCGAACTCGGCCATGTCGCCGGACGCCATCGTTTGGTCGGCTGAACGCTCGACCTGCACCTCGACCGGCTCGCGCTCGGTGACCCAGCGGTTGCCGCGCTTGCGCCGGTGCTCCTTGAACCCGAGCACCCAGCCGACGACGTCGAAGCGCGCCCGCACGAACGGGAAGAACGCAAGGAATGCTTCGTCGAGTTGGGCCTCGCGCCGCAGCGCCGGCGCCTTGCGGATGCCCTTGGCAAACCAGCGCCGCACGGCGAGGCCGGCCCCGCTCCGGTCGACGCGGTCGAGCACCATCAGGCGCATCACCCCGCGCTCGCCCACCACCGCCACCGGCGTGCCGCAGTAGCGGCAGACGACGTTGGTCAGGCCTTCCTGTACGTCGATCGTGCCCGCGCAGGAGGCGCACGACAGCCCGGCCAGGAGCTTCGGTTGGGATCCGGCGAGCTCTGCGGTCCCGCGAGCGCCGGTCGCCACCGCCTTCGAGGAGCCCTGCCCCGGGCTCGCCCGCCGGGGCTCGGCGCCGGCGGACGGCTTGCCGGTCTGCGGCGCGTTGCTCGCGTCCATCTCAGACCTTCTTCATGGTCAGCCAGGCGATGCCAACGATCGGCAGCGCCGACACCAGGTAGGCCAGCAGCTTGAGTCCCGGATTGCTGATCAGGATACCCTCGACGCCGAACACGATCAGCGCCAGAGCCGCGACCATCAGGTAGGGCGCCTCGGCCTTGGCCGGGAAGTCGGCCGGGAAGACCCTCCCCGAAACCCCGTCCACCGCAGCGCGATAGCTCTTCCCCCGCCAGGAGTACGGCGTGCGGTACAGCGGCAGGTGGTAGAGCACGGTCCGCCGGATCGCGACCTCGTGCCCGAAGCGGGTGGCCAGCCACTCGCGGGCGGTCTCCACCGGCACCTCGGGCTCGATCACGGCGGCGTCGCCGGTGACCTCCCGGCTCATCGGCCGAGTGGTGCCGGCCGGCAGGCCGAGACCCTGCAGACCCTGCAGGCTGGAGGGCGCCGCCGGCTGCAACACCACGCGGTCACCCTCGGGGCCTGCGGCCGTGAACGCCCAGAACGGGAAGTACTCGAGCGCCGGTTCGCCGAGGACCGCGTCACGATCGAGGTCGGCCACGGTGTCGCGGCCGCCGAGGAAGCGCCGCAGGTGGGCCGCGGTCTCCGCTGCGGTGACTGTCGGGACCATCACCTCGTGGAACAGGGTCGCCGACCCGTCCACCACCAGGGCGGTGTCACAGAACGGGCACACCAGCAGGCGGTCGGTCGCCTGGACCGTCACCTGGGCGCCGCACTGGGTGCAGCCGACCTGCACCCGTTAGCCTCCCAGCTTGGTCCCGCAGCCGGGGCAGAACTTGGCGCCCTCGGGAACCGGCTTGCCGCAGCCCGGGCAGCCGGGGGCGGCCTGCTGCGCGCCGCAGCTCGGGCAGAACTTCGCGCCTCCGGGCACCGGCTTGCCGCAGCTGGTGCAGAACCCGGCGGCGGCTGCCGCGGCTCCACCGGCACCGCCGGCGCCCTGCTGCGCGGCCTGCATCGACTGCGCGATCATGCCCGGCATCATCGCTCCGAAGCCGGCGCCCAGGCCGAGGCCCATGCCGGCGCTTGCGGCCCCGCCCTCGCCGCCTTGCGCCTTGGCCGCGTCCTGGATCGCCTGCGCCGCCTTGAACTGCATGTAGCGGTTCATATCACCGACTGCGCCCATGCCCGCGCGCTCGTCGATCTTGGCCTGCACCTCGTCCGGCGGCGTGATCGAGTTGATGTAGAAGTCGGTCAGGTCGACGCCGTACTTGGCGAAGTCCTCGGCAAGGCGCGCCTTGGCGGCGGTCGCCAACTCGTCGTAGGAGCGCGGCAGGTCGAAGATCGTCTTCAGCGTCTCGCCCATCAGGTCGTTGAGCCGGGAGACGATGACGTCGCGGTAGAAGTCCTTGAGGCGGTCGGTTTCGTACACGCCCTGCGAGCCGACAACCGTGTTGACAAACAGCTGGCTATCGGCGATCCGGTAGGCGTAGGCGCCGAAGGCGCGCAGCCTGACCATGCCCAGCTCGGCGTCGCGGAACGCCACCGGTTCGCGAGTTCCCCACTTCTGGTCGAGGAAAGTCCGCTTGTTGACGTAGACCACGGCAACCCGGAACGGCGACGTGCCGCCGAAGGGCAGCGCCAGCACCTTGGTCAGCACCGGGACGTTCTGCGTGGTCAGGGTGTGGCGGCCAGGGCCGAACACATCGAGCGCGCGCCCGTCCCGAAAAAACACCGCCTCCTGCGCCTCCTGCACAACGAGCTGGGCGCCGATCTTGATCTCGGCGCTTCCCGACTGCGGGAACCGGTAGACGATCTCCTCACCGGTGGGATCGTGGTGCTGGATGACTTCGAGCGTCTGCGCCATCATCGGCCTCCCTTCTGGGTCACATCCTCGAAGATCCTCGCGCGATCGTCGAAGCGGCGATCCGCCTCGGTGACCGCCTCGAGCAGCTCGTGCAGCGCCGGCTCGGGTCCGGTTGCCGGCAGTGCCTCGACCTGCGCCGCCAGACCCTCCACGGTGTCCATGAGAGCGAGGTCAAACTCGTAGAGCTGGTCGAGCTCCGGCTCGCGGATTTTCACCGCATCGAAGAAGCCCGTGTACCCGTAGTCGGCGTGCCGGATGCGGTTGGCGAAGCGGTCGAGAGCCTTCTCGCTGGTCGCCGCGAGGTCGAGGCCGGCCAGGCCTCCCCCCCGCGACCACTCACGGACCTTCCCATTGAGCCTGCCGCGCGACCGGTCCACCTGCTCGGCCAGCCAGTCGCGCTGCATCTTGTCGACCTCGCGCCGCAGCTCGCGGTCCAGGTAGCCCTTGATGCCGGGGATCCGCGCCGCGATCCTCTCGAGCAGGTTGCGGCGGCTCTGCGCCCGTTCCACACCGTGAGTCATCGTCGTCCTCCGTCGTCCTGCGGCTGGACATCCCAACGTGTCTCCGTCGCATACGGGGACACCGCCGGTCCGGTTTCCGCATCTTCGGTTGGCATATAGATTGCATCCACTCGGAGTGCTATGCTTCCGACGTCCTGTGTCCCCTGCTCGTCAGTGTACGAGGAAGTCCTCCGGACTTCAAGGACCGGAAGCGGCCCCACCTTGCACGGGCAGGACCCTTCCTGCTCCCACACTGCTCTTTCCTGCCAATAACATACCGTATTGGCCTACCTATCGCGGCCGCTCCGGGAGTCAGGGCTCCCGGGTGGCCCCGCCCTGCCCCGGCTCGACGGAAACCCATCACGCCACGTCGCCTGTGCCTTGTTGCCATTTTGACACGCTGCGGCATTCGGCCGGCCGAACGCCGCCTCCGGGATCCCGGACCGATCCACGGCAACCGCCGCCCTCCCGGCTTAGAATCGAGCCATGAAGAAGACGACGACGTCGAGGCGCAGGCGCAAGGCTCGCTACACCGCCGGCGAGTGGTTCATGGTCGCTCTCGGGGTGGCGCTCATCATCCTGGTGATCGGGATCGTGGTCAGCAGCGTCCTCGGCGAGTGACACTGCCGCAACCCCCGGCGACCCTCAGTCCCTGGTTGACAACCCGGTCCAACGCGACGGGCACGACTGCGACCGGGGCTACTTCCGCTTCCCGCTGACCGCCGTACCGCCCCGCAGCAGCGCCCGCCGCCAGTCCTTGTTCATGCGCGCGATCCCCGAGATCGAGATCTCCTTCGGGCACGTCGCCTCGCACGCCCGGAAGTTCGTGCACGCGCCGAAGGCCTCCCGCTCCATCGCCTCGACCATGGCCAGCGCGCGCGCGTCGCGCTCGGGCTGGCCCTGCGGCAGCAGGCCGAGATGGGCGATCTTGGCGCTGACGAAGAGCATCGCCGCGCCGTTCGGACAGCTCGCCACGCAGGCGCCGCAGCCGATGCACTCGGCGAAGTCCATCGCGTGCTCGACCTGGTCATGGGCGATCGGAATCGCGTTTGCGTCGGGCGCGCTGCCGGTGCGCACCGAAATGAAACCGCCCGCCTGCATGATCCTGTCGAAGGCGCCGCGGTCGACCATCAGGTCCTTGATCACCGGGAAGCCCTTGGCCCGGAACGGCTCGAGGAACAGCTCGTCGCCGTCGGAGAAGTGCCGCATGTGCAGCTGGCAGACCGTGCTGCCGCGCTGGCCGCCGTGCGGCACGCCGTCGATCACGAACCCGCAGCAGCCGCAGATCCCCTCGCGGCAGTCGTGCTCGAAGACCACCGGCTCCTCGCCGCGCTCGATCAGCTCGGAGTTGAGGACGTCGAGCATCTCGAGAAACGACATGTGGGTGTTGACCGAGCCCAGCTCGTAGGTCGCGAAGCGCCCCTTGTCCGCAGGACCGCTCTGTCGCCAGATGTGCAGCGTCAACCTCATTTGTAGCTCCTCGTTGCCAGCTTGACGGTCTCGAACTCGAGCCCCTCGACGTGGCGCGCCGGCCGGCTCGGATCGCCGGTCCACTCCCACACTGCGACGTGGCAGAAATCCTCGTCGTTRCGCAGCGCCTCACCCTCCGCGGTCTGGTACTCCTCGCGGAAGTGGCCGCCGCACGACTCCTCCCGCTCGCGCGCGTCCAGGCACATCAGCTCCGCGAGCTCRAAGTARTCGGCGACCCGGCCCGCCTTCTCGAGCTCCTGGTTGACCTGGCTTCCGCCCGGGATCCGCACCGTCTTCCAGAACTCCTGCTCGAGGTCGTGGATGGCGCCGATCGCCTCGCTGAGGCCTTCGCGTGTTCGCGACATGCCACACTTCTCGAGCATGATCATGCCAAGCTCGCGGTGCAGCGAGTCCACCGTCCGCGTCCCGTTGATGCCGAGCAGGCGCGCGGTCAGCTCCTCGATCTGGCGCATCGAGTCCCGGAACTCCGCCGCGTCCGTGCTCGCCTTCTCGAGCTTGGTGCTCGCGAGGTACTCACTGACCGTGTACGGAATGACGAAGTAGCCGTCCGCGAGGCCTTGCATGAGCGCCGACGCCCCGAGCCGGTTGGCCCCGTGGTCGGAGAAGTTCGCCTCGCCGAGCACGAACAGGCCGGGAATGTTGCTCATCAGGTTGTAGTCCACCCACAGGCCGCCCATGGTGTAGTGCGGCGCGGGGTAGATGCGCATCGGCACCTGGTACGGGTTCTCGCCGGTGATCTTCTCGTACATCTCGAACAAGTTGCCGTAGCGCTCCCGGATGACCTCCACGCCGAGCCGGGCGATCGATTCGGCGAAGTCGAGGTAAACGCCGCGCCGCGCCGGTCCGACGCCCCGCCCCTCGTCGCACACCCGCTTCGCGGCGCGCGACGAGATGTCGCGCGGCGCGAGGTTGCCGAAGCTCGGGTAGAGGCGCTCGAGGACGTAGTCGCGCTCGCCCTCAGGAATCTCGTTCGGTGCTCTCGTGTCGCCGGCCGTCGCCGGCACCCACACCCGGCCGTCGTTGCGCAGCGACTCGCTCATCAGGGTCAGCTTCGACTGGTAGTCGCCCGACTGCGGGATGCAGGTCGGGTGGATCTGCGTGTAGCACGGGTTCGCGAACCCGGCGCCGCGCTTGTGAGCGCGCCAGATCGCGGTCGCGTTGCAGCCCTTGGCGTTGGTCGACAGGAAGAACACGTTCGAGTAGCCGCCGGTGCACACCAGCACGGCGTCCCCGACGTGGCTCGAGATCGCGCCCGTCACCAGGTCGCGGACGACGATGCCGCGGGCGCGGCCGCCGATCACGACGAGATCGAGCATCTCGGTGCGCGGGAACAGCTGCACGGACCCCGCCGCGACCTGCGCGGCGAGCGACGAGTAGGCGCCGAGCAGCAGCTGCTGTCCGGTCTGACCGCGCGCATAGAAGGTGCGGGAGACCTGGGCGCCGCCGAATGAGCGATTGGCGAGGTAGCCTCCGTACTCGCGCGCGAACGGCACGCCCTGCGCCACCGCCTGGTCGATGATCGCCATCGACACCTCGGCGAGCCGATAGACGTTGGCCTCGCGTGACCGGAAGTCGCCGCCCTTGACCGTGTCGTGAAACAGCCGGTCCACGGTGTCGCCGTCGTTCTGGTAGTTCTTGGCGGCGTTGATGCCGCCCTGGGCCGCGATCGAGTGCGCGCGGCGGGCGCTGTCCTGGTAGCAGAACGCCTTCACTCGGTAACCGAGCTCGCCCAGCGCGGCGGCAGCAGCGCCGCCGGCGAGGCCGGTGCCGACCACGATCACGGTGTACTTCCGCTTGTTGGCCGGGTTCACCAGCTTGAGGTCACTCCGAAGCGACGTCCACTTGGCTCCGAGCGGGCCGGACGGGATGCGTGCGTCGAGCTTCATCGCCCCACCTCCCTACTGGTGCAGCACGCCGGCGAGCACTGCCAGCGGGATCGAGATGTTCGCGGTGCCGACCACGACGGCGATGGCGGCGGCGAGGTAACGGCGACAGGGCCCCCACTTCGGGTGGTCCCAGCCCAGCGTCTGGAACAGGCTCCAGACGCCGTGGTAGAGGTGGAACGCGAGCAGCAGGTTGGCGACGATGTAGATCCCGGCCGCCCACCACACGGCGAAGCCGACGACCACGTTGTGGAAGGGGGCGAGCTCCTCGTAGTTTGGGTGGGCGTCGCCGGTGGTCAGGTGCAGGAGGTGGTAGATGATGAACAGGAGCAGGATCGGGCCGCTCCAGACCATCGTGCGGGCGGCGAGATCGACCTCCGGCGGCCGGAACATCCGGTACTTCACCGGCCGGCTCGCCCGGTTGCGTAGCCAGAGCTGCACCGCAGCCACGATGTGGACGAGCACGCAGAACAGCAGCACAGCGCGTGCGAACCACAGCAGCGGCGGCATCGAGTGCAGGAGCCTCGCATAGGCGTCGATCCGCTCGGCGCCGATGTAGATCTGGAGGTTGCCCAGCATGTGCGCGAGCACATACAGCACCAGGATGATGCCGGTCACCGCCATCAAGATCTTCTTGCCGACAGTCGTCGTGTAGATCCCTGTGATCGGGTTCATCGGTTCGTTCTCCCCCCTCCCACCGACGGGCGCAACGAACGGCGGCCCGCCGCGGTGCCGGAGGCGGCGGACCGGTGCCCCGTGAGCGGCTCGGCAGATTGTAGCAGTTCAAGCGCGACGCGGGCCGAGCGACCACCTCGCAGCTCCGAAGTCCGAGCTGCGACGACCGAGGCCGCGGGACGACGGCCCGATCGGGCGGCCCCGATCGCCCCCCGCGCTCGTCGCGTATGATGCTGTGCCGGGGAGTGTTGTGGACTACATCGGAGTCGTCGGCGTGAGCTACCGGACGGCGAGCCTCGAGGAGCTCGCCGCCGCCATGCTGCCGGCTGACTTCCACCCCGACAGCCTGCGCGACCTGGCCCGCCTGTCCGGCTTCTCCGAGCTGGTCTATCTCGGCACCTGCAACCGAGTCGAGTTCTACTTCCGCGGCGAGAGCCGGATCCACACCAAGGAGCTGCTGTTCCACCTGCGGCACAGCCTCGCCGACCTCACCGGCGGCGCCTGCCAGCTGCCCGAGGGCGACAAGCTCTATGTCGAGTTCGGGCGGGCAGCGGTGCGGCACCTGTTCCGGGTCATCTCCGCTCTCGACTCGATGATGGTCGGCGAGGCCCAGATCAACGGCCAGGCGAAAGAAGCCCACCAGCGGGCCCACGACAGCGGACTGCTCGGGGGCATCCTCGACCAGACCTTCCACGAGGCCTTCCACGTCGCCAAGCGGGTCCGCTCCGAGACCGAGCTCGCGCGGCGGCCGGTGTCGCTGGTGACGCTGGTCGAGCGCACCATCCACGATCACCTGGCGTTGTCGCTCTCGCCGGTGCTCATCCTCGGCGCCGGGGAGATGGCCCGCGAGACGCTGCGGCTGGTCCGCTCCTGCGACCCGTCCCGTCCGGCAATGATCGCCAACCGCACCCCCAGCCACGCCGAGGAGGCGGCGCACGACGACCCGGCCGCACGGCCCCTCGATCTCGCAGCCATCGCCGCCGAGCCGCCGGCCGCCGGCCTGGTGGTGGCCGCCACGTCGTCCGCGGAGCCGGTGCTCCGCAGCGCCACGGTGGCTGCCATCCGCGACGCGCTGCCCCCTGCCGAACCCCTGCTCGTGATCGACCTCGCCTTGCCGCCCAACGTCGATCCGGCAGTGCGGCGCCTCAAGGGTGTCGTTCTGCACACGATCGAGCAGATGCGGGCCGAGGCCGAGCGCAACCGGCAGCTGCGATCGGCCGAGATCGGCCGCTGCGAGGCGCTGCTCGAGCACCAGCTCGAGGTCCTGCGCCGGCGGATCATCGATCGCGAGCTGTCGCCGGTGGCCCGCGGCCTCCAGACCTCGTTCCGAGAGCTCGCGGCTCGCACCGTCAAGCGTTCGCTCGAGCGCGACCTCTCGCACCTCGAGCCGGCGGACCGGGCGGCGGTCGAGCGCCTCGCCGGCGAGCTCAGCGAGCGGATGGTGCAGGTGCCGCTGCGCGGGCTACGCCGAGCGGCCTGGAACCACTCGAGCGCGGTGATCCGCAACTTCATCCTCGGCCTCGAGGACGAGGGCGACAGCGGCGGCGGGGGCGCCGACCCCCGGTGAGCGCCACGAGCGCTCTGCGCCTCGGGACCCGTGGCTCCGAGCTGGCGCTGTGGCAGGCTGAGCGCGTCGCCGCCCGTGCCCGCTGCGAGCTCGGGGTCGAGTGCCGGATCGAGATCATCATGACCGCCGGCGACCGGATCGCGGACCGCGCCCTCCACGACCTGGAGGGAAAGGGCTTCTTCACCAAAGAGCTCCAGGAGGCGCTGCTCGACCGCCGCGTCGACCTGGTCGTGCACTCGCTCAAGGACCTCCCCACCGAGGAGCCGCCCGGCCTGCAGATCGCCGCCATCCCGGAACGGGGACGCACCACCGAGCTGCTGCTCGCCTCGCGAGGAAGTCTCCAGCCGGCCCCAACCGACCCGATCGGTCTTCCCGAGGGCGCGGTCGTCGGCACCTCGTCCCTGCGCCGCACCGCCCAACTCCTCGCCCTGCGCCCGGACCTCGAGGTGCGCGCCCTGCGCGGCAACGTCCCCACCCGCGTCGCACGGCTGCGCGACGGGCGATACGACGCGATCGTGCTCGCGGCCGCCGGCATCGACCGGCTCGCCCTCTCGCTCGAGGGGCTCGATCGCGCCGATCTTCCCCCAGAGGTCATGCTGCCGGCGCCGGGCCAGGGAGCGCTCGCGATCGAGACCCGGCTGGACGACGAGGCCGTGGGTCCGCTGCTGGCGCTCGATGACCCGGCGGCCGCACGCTGTGTCGCCGCCGAACGCCGCCTGCTGGCGCTCATCGGGGGTGGCTGCCACCTGCCACTCGGCTGTCTCGCCACTGAGGAGGGCGAGGCGGTCCGGCTGCAGGCGGCCCTCGGCGTGATCGAAGGCGGCGGCCGCGCGGAGGTCGCGCGCGTGGGGGCGCTTGCGCCCCGCCCTGAGGCCGCGGCGCGCGCCTGCTTCGAGGCGCTGCGGCTCGCGCTGCCGGAGGTGTTCACTCCGTGACCCGCGCCGTGCTGGTGACCCGCGCCCCCGCCGACTGCGCCGAGCTCGAGGCGCGGCTGCGACCGGCCGGCCTCGCGGTGCGGCCCTACCCGGTGCTGCGGTTGCAGGAGGCGGACGATCCCGCAGGATGGCGCGCGATCCGCCGCCTGCTCGTCGACCCGCCCGGCCAGCCGTGGCTCGTCATCGCCTCGCCCCGGGCGCCAGAGCGCCTAGTCCGTCAGGCCCGCGGCCGGTCCGCGGACGCCCTCCTCGACTGGCCAGCGGCCGCGGTCGGTGCCTCCACCGCAGCGGCCGCGGCCCGCGCCGGGCTCAGAACGGCGTTGGTCGGGCACGGCTCCGGGCTCGGCCTCGCCCGCGAGCTCATCGCCCGCCTCGCGCCGCACGACCCGGTGGTGCTGGCCTGCGGCGCCGACCGGCGGCCGGAGTTGCCCGAGGCACTGGCCGCCGCCGGCCACCAGGTCTACCCGGTGGTCGTCTACGCGATGCAGCCGACGCCGGTCGGCGAGCTGCCACCGCCCGGGCCTGAGCTCGCAGCGGTGGTCCTGACCTCGCCGCGCAGCGCCGGTCTGTACCTCGAGGCGGTCGGCGGACGGCCGCTCCCGCTGCCACACTGGGCGCTCGGTTCGACCACCCGTGACGCGGCGGCCGCGCTCGGCATCGACTGCCGGGTTCCCGTTTCCCCGACCATGGAGTCCCTCGCGGAGGAGCTATGCCGGACCTGATCTACCGTCCTCGCCGTCTGCGCACCCATCAGGCGCTGCGCGACCTCGTGGCCGAGTCCCGCCTCGACCGCGCGATGCTCGTCCAGCCGCACTTCGTGGTGCCCGGCTCGGGGATCGCCGAGCCGATCCAGGCCATGCCCGGCATCGAGCACCAGTCGGTGGACCGGCTCCTGGCGACTGCCCGCGCCGACCTCGACCTCGGCATCCGTGCGCTGCTGCTGTTCGGAATGCCCGAGGAGCGCGCCAAGGCGCCCGACGGCCGCGCCGCCTGGGCGGACGACGCGGTCGTGGTCGAGGCCGTGCGCACCCTCAAGCACGAGCTCGGCGACCAGGTGGTCGTGATGACCGACGTCTGCCTGTGCGCCTACACCGACCACGGCCACTGCGGCGCAGTGCTCGACGGCCGTATCGACAACGACGCCTCGTTGCCGCTGCTCGCGCAGATGGCGCTGGCCCACGCGCGCGCGGGCGCCGACGTGGTCGCCCCCTCCGACATGATGGACGGTCGGGTCGGCGCGATCCGCGAGGCCCTCGACGCGGCGGCCCTCGAGTCGGTCGCCATCATGTCGTACACGGCCAAGTACGCGTCGTCGTACTACGGACCTTTCCGCGAGGCGGCGCACTCCGCGCCGGGCTTCGGCGACCGCCGCTCCCACCAGATGGACGCCCGCAACCGGCGCGAGGCGGTCCTCGAGGCGGAGCTCGACGTCGAGGAGGGTGCCGACATCCTGATGGTCAAGCCCGCCCTCGCCTACCTGGACGTCGTCGCCGACCTGCGCGCGGCCTTCCCGCAGCCGCTCGCCGTGTACAACGTCTCGGGCGAGTACTCGATGGTCAAGGCGGCCGCGGCGCGCGGCTGGATCGACGAACGCGCGGTGGTGCTCGAGAACTGGCACGCGTTTCGCCGCGCCGGCGCGGACATCATCATCACCTACCACGCCCGCCAGGCGCTCGCCCAGGGCTGGCTGTGAGCGCCGGCGAGCGATCCCGCGAGCTCTACCGGCGTGCGTGCCGGCTGATGCCGGCGGGCGTCAGCTCCCCGGTGCGGGCCTTCCGCAGCGTCAGCAGCGAGCCGCTTTTCGTCGCGTCGGCCGCGGGCTGCCGGATCACCGACGCCGACGGCCGGGAGTACCTCGACTACGTCGGCTCGTGGGGGCCCCTGATCCTCGGCCACGCCGCCCCTGAGGTGGTGGCCGCGGTGTGCCGCGCGGCTGCCAAAGGCACCTCCTACGGCGCCCCCTGCGCGGAGGAGGTCGAGCTCGCCGAGCTGGTGGTGGCGGCCGTCCCCCACATCGAGATGGTGCGCTTCGTGTCCTCGGGAACCGAGGCCGTGATGTCTGCGGTGCGGCTCGCACGGGGCGTCACCGGCCGCGACGTCGTGGTCAAGTTCTCGGGCTGCTACCACGGTCACGCCGACCACCTGCTGGTCAGCGCCGGCTCCGGCCTCGCCACCTTCAGCATTCCGTCCTCGGCCGGCGTGCCGGCGAGCTTCACCGCCCACACCATCGTCCTTCCGCTCGACGACGTCGATGCATTCCACGCCGTGATGCGCGACCGCGGCCAAGAGATTGCGGCGGTGCTGATCGAGCCGATTCCGGCCAATGCGGGCCTGCTCGAGCAGCGGCCGGAGTTCCTCCACCTCCTGCGCGATGAGTGCACCGGGTGCGGCGCGCTGCTGATCTTCGACGAGGTGATCAGCGGCTTCCGCGTCGGCCCGGCCGGCGCCGCCGGTGCATACGGGATCACTCCGGATCTCACAACCTACGGCAAGGTCATCGGCGGCGGCCTGCCGGTGGGGGCCTACGGCGGTCCCCGCTCCACGATGGAGCACCTGGCCCCGCTCGGACCCGTCTACCAGGCCGGGACCCTGTCCGGCAACCCGGTGGCGATGACGGCCGGCATCACCACCCTGCAGCGGCTGCTCGCTGACGGCGGCGCTGCCTACCGCGAACTCGACCGGCTCGGGGCGCGTCTTCAGTGCGGCCTTCAGTCCGCGCTCGATGACGCCGCCACCAGCTGGTCGGTAGTCCGAGCAGGCTCGATCCTGTGGCTGTCCCTCCAGCCGGGCCAGCCGCCGCGCCGCTACGAGGACATCGATGCCAGCGTCGCCATCCGCTATGCGCGCCTGCACGCCGCGCTACTCGACCGCGGCGTCTATCTGGCGCCGTCGGCCTACGAGGTGATGTTCCTCTCCCTCGCCCACGACGACCGGGCGATCGACGAGACCATCGCCGCATTCCACGACGCCGCGCTCGCTGCGCGCGGCTGAGCCGCCGTTCCGGCTGCACCATCGGTCGCGCCCCGCAACAGGCCTCCGGCTATACTCCCTCCGTGGCCCATCCCGACACCGCGCCGCGCGTTTCCCAGCCCGTCGCCCTGCTCGCCGCGCTGCTCGCCGCGGTCGTGCTGTGGCTGTCCCGCGACCTGATCGGGGTTGAGGTCGGAGTGCGGCTGCTGCTGCCCGCTCTGTGGCTCGCTGTCTGGACCGGCGCCTGCCTGAGCATCGGCACCTGGTCGCTGCGGTTCCTGCTAGGGCGCGCCGACCAGCCGACCCTCGTCGAGGTGCTGGCAACTGGCGCCGCCATCCTCGCCCTTGCCGGCGCCCTCGCTGCAACCGTCGGGCTGCTGCGGCCGTGGTTGCTCCAGGTGACCCTGGCGGTTGCCGCGATCGAGGGCGCACGCCTGCTGTGGTTCATCCGCAGGCGCCCGTCGCTCCCTCCGTTCGTGCTGGGCTCGGCGCCGGCCCTCGTGCTCGCAGCGGCCGGTGCCGTGCTGCTGGCGCTGACCAGCGCGCCGCCGGTCATGTTCGATGCCCTCAACTACCACCTCGCCTTCCCGGCCCGCTGGCTTTCGGCCGGCGGCTTCGTCGAGTTTCCCCGTCACTTCTTCTCCTATTACCCGTCCGCGCACGGGCTGCTCGACGCCTTCGCCCTCACCACGGTTGGGCCGTGGGGCGCCAACGCCATCCACTGGTGGTTCGGCGCCGTGGCGGCGCTCGCCGCGGCCGAGCTCGGCAGTCACCTCGGTGGCCGGCGCGCCGCGACCTGGGCCGCCGCCTGCTTCGGCCTCACCCCCGCGGTGCTGGAGATCGCAGGGTGTGCCATCGCCGACCTGGCCGTCGCCGCCTTCGCCGGCGCCGCCCTGGTGGCGCTGTCGCGGCGGGACGGTTCGATGCTGGGCTGGCGAGCGGCGGCGGTGGCCGGTCTCCTCGCCGGCACCGCCGCGGCCACCAAGTACCTCGCGCTGGCGACGGTCACCCTCCCGGTCGCACTCGCCCTGCTCGTGCTCGTCCCCCGTCGGCGAGCGGCGGCGTGTGCGGCCTTCGCCGCCGCTGCGGCCATCGCGCTCGCGCCCTGGCTCGGCCGCAACCTGACGTGGACGGGCAATCCGGTCTACCCCTACCTGCAGACAGTCTTCGGCGGTCCTCCGTGCGAGCGCGACCTTGCGGCCGAGCTCTCCGGCACCGCACAGTCGCCCGGCGCCTTCCGCTCTGCCCTTCCGCGCGCACTGACGGCGCCGGTGGTCCGCATTTTCGCCCCGCTGCGCGAGGGCGGCCTGATCGGCGCCCATTGGCTCATCCTGGTGCCGGTCGCGGTCGCGCTGCGCGGCCTGCCCCGGCGCCGCACCGTCGCGCTGTGGGTCGCCGCCGGCTCCGCAGCCCTGGCGTGGGGCGCTCTCGTCCACTTCGCCCGCTTCCTGATCCCCGCGATGGTGCCCGCCGCGGCACTCGCGGGATCTGCCGCCGCAGCCCTGACCGGGTCGGCGAGCCGCGCCGTCGGCCGGCTGTTCGCCGTGCTGCTGACCGGAGTCCTCGCCTGGAACGCGACCGTCAGCGCGTCGGCTTTCAACATCGACCAGCTGTCGGTGGTCACCGGTCAGCTCACGCAACGCGAGTTCGTCGACCGCTGGGTGAGCTACGGCCCGGCGATACCAGCCGCCGAGGCGGCGGTGCCGGTCGACGCAGTGATCCTGCTCGTCGCCGAGCCGAGGAGCCTCTACCTCGATCGCGCTGTGCTGGTCGAGGACCCCTACCGGACGCCGCTCCTGGTCGAGCTCGCCCGCGGCTGCCGGGATCCTGACGAGCTCGCGCAGCGCGTCCGTGCCCTCGGCGCCACCCACGTTCTGGTCAACACCTCGGAGATGGACTTCTTCGCCGGTCTGCGCTCGCTGGACGACTACTGGTCCGACGCGACGTCCGCCGAGCGGAAGCTGATCGAGTCCTTCCTGGCCGGCCACGTCCGGCCGCTGCTCCGCACCGACCGGCTGCTTCTCGGCGAGATGGTGGTCAATGCCACTCCGTAGGGCCTCGAGTCGCACCTGTTTCTTCTTGGCATTCGGACCACCTGACGATCGATCTCGACACATATTTGGCGGCTTCTGATACTGAGCGACCACTTCCATCGAAGAATGGCGAGAATTCGAGGCTCACCAACCCCTGGAACCTCTGAAGGCACGCAGTTCGTCCGAGGCTCGGCGCCCTCATGTGCCTGCAGATCGATCGGTGTGACCGGAAGGCAGTCCGTCAGCCGCGGGATCGTCCCCCGCCCTGCGACCGGCTCCTTGCGAGGCCACGCAGGACCTCTCGCTGGTCGCGAAACGCGCTGCGCGCGGCGACGAACTGCTCGTGCGTGAACCCGAGCTCGCTCGCCACCTGCCGCACCTCCTCCTCCTCGACGAGGGCGATCGAGTCGTCGGCGGCGCAGACCGCGAACAGGCAGCGCAGGATGCAGTCGAGCTCGCGGGCGCTGGCGAGACGCTTGAACTCACGGGTGGCGACGTAGGCGTCGCTCACTCCGAACAGCCGGTGGCGCTGGGAAATCATCTCGGTCACGAGGTCGGCCTGATCGGCGGTCAGCCCGGCATGCGCCTGGAGGATCGTGGCGATGACCGCGAGCTCGCGCCCGCTCGACTCCAGGTCGGCGCGCGCCGCCCTCGCCAGGACCAGGGCGAGGGCCGCCACCAGCCGCGCGCGCTGCGGATCGAGACCGTCGAGACGGTCGGCAACCGCCTGCACCGCGGGCGACGCCGTGGCTGCTCCGTCGCCATTCGGCGAAGCGACCAAACCCAGCGCGCCGAGGATCTTTCCGAGCATGCAGGAACAGACAACCCGGCCCGCTACCTCGGCATTTCGGGCAGGCGCGAGGTGACCGGTGGAACTCGTCCACCAGCTCGGCCTCTCACTGGGCGACGCCCGAGCGAGCAACGGGCGCCGGAAACGGGGGACCGACAGATGCGTCACACCACCACACCTCCCTCATGGCTGACCCGCCCCCTGTGCGCGATCGCGGCCGTCCTCGCGATTGGCCTGCCGAGCGCCGCCTGGGCGCTCGGCAGCGGCGACCTCGCGGTGGAAATCCTGGTGGGCGGCCTGCCGTCGCGCGAGTACCAGGCTCGCGGCACCACCTACGTTGAGGCGTTGCACGCTTCCGAATACTCGGTCCGGCTCTCCAACCACAGCGGCATCCGGATCGCGGTCGCGCTGGCCGTCGACGGGCTCAACTCGATCGACGCCAAGACCACTTCCGCGGCGGCAGCCGCCAAGTGGGTGCTCGACCCCTGGGAGACCGTCACCATCGACGGGTGGCAGACGTCCCAGCAGTCGGCGCGCCGCTTCGTCTTCACCACCGAGCCCGATTCCTACGGCGCGTGGCTCGGTCGCACCGACAACCTCGGCGTGATCGAAGCCGTGGTCTTTCGCGAGCGACCGCTCGCCCGCGGCTTCGCCGACAGCCTGGCCGAGTCGGGCGAGTCCGCCAACGGCGCGAACCGCGAGCAGGAGCGAGCCCGTCCGCAGCCCGGCCAGACGAAGCAGTCGGCCGCCGGCGCCCTGTCGCAGGAGCACGCCGCGACCGGCATCGGCCGGCGCGTGGACAATCCGGTGCGCCGCGTCGAGCTCGAGCTCGAGCCCGAGCCCTCGTCGCAGGTCCGGATCCGCTACGAGTACCGGCCCCAGCTGGTGGCTCTCGGCGTCCTGCCCCTGCCGCCGCTCCCCGATCCGCTCGAGAGGCGCGAGCATGCGCACGGATTCAACGACTCCGGGTTCTGCCCGGATCCGTACGGCAGGCGATAGCCGAGGGCTCGGGAGCGGGGAGCTGCGGAAGATCCCCCGAGGTGAACCGCAGAGATCGCTGAGGCCGCAGGCGAAGACGCGGAGTTGGTCCGATGATGACTCTCCGCGTTCTCTGCGACCTCCGCGGTTGCCCTGCCGGCGTTCTCGTCCTCATGTCCGCGACGAGAACGCCGGCTCCGGGCCTTCCACCGGTCACTACGAGAAAAGGCCCGCGGGCTGTCCCGCGGGCGCCTCGCGGTCCTGCCAGCAGACCTTTGGTGAATCAGCCGCGCGCCGCCAGGAAGCTGGCGTTGGCGCGCTTCCAGTCGACGATGTTCCAGAAGGCAGCGATGTAGTCCGGCCGCCGGTTCTGGTAGTTCAGGTAGTAGGCATGCTCCCAGACGTCGAGGCCGAGCACCGGCCGCTGGCCCTCGGAGATCGGCGTGTCCTGGTTCGCGGTCGACGAGACCACCAGACTGCCCTGGCCGTCGACGGACAGCCATGCCCAGCCCGAGCCGAATCGCGTCGTCGCCGCAGTCGTGAACTTCTCCTTGAACGTGTCGAATGATCCGAACCCGGCGTTGATCGCCGCGGCCAGCTCACCGACCGGAGCGCCACCGCCCCTGGGGCACAGCAGAGGCCAGAAGAACGCGTGGTTGGCGTGGCCGCCGCCATTGTTGCGGACCGCAGTACGGATGTCCTCCGGGATCCGCGACAGGTCGCGCAGCAGGTCCTCGACTGACAGCTCGAAGAGCTGCGGGTGCTTGTCCAGGGCTGCGTTCAGGTTGTTCACGTACGCCGCGTGGTGCTTGCCATGGTGGATCTCCATGGTCCGGGCGTCGATGTGCGGCTCGAGGGCGTCGAATGCATAGGGAAGCGCGGGCAGCTCGTGTCGTGCCATGGTGTCGTCTCCTCCGTGGTTGATGGGCGTGACCTGCAACCGCAGTCGTGCGGCCGGCCCGCTCACCGCCAAATAAGTCTCAGTCGCAGAAAACTATTCCGAGGCTGCCGGAGATAGCTGCGACGACAGGCCGGGCGGTCAGCGCCCGGCGCGGCCGAGCGCGGCGTCGGTGTCGGTGCCCTGGTCTTTCAGCTGGACGATCCCGCGATTGATCAACTCGTTCAGCATCAAGCGGTTCTCGAGCGCAGACCCGGGCACGACCTTGAGGATCTCGCCGAGCGTGTAGCTGCCGGTGATCCTCGACAGGAGGAACCCCTCCTGAGGGCTGAAGGCCTGGTTGGTGAGCTGGGTCGCCGGCACCGCGAGCCGCGGCACCGCGGTGTCGTAGAGCTTGCGGTCCTCGAGCTCCTTGCTGATCTTCCGCTCGAGCAGCGCCGCCTGCTCCGACACCGCGCGCAGGTCGGAGTAGCTCTCGCGCAGCTTGGTCAGCCGGCGGTAGCCCTTCATGAGCTCGCCGGCCTCGACCTCGCGCTCGGCGTGCCGGATCAGCGTCCGCCATGACACCTCGGAGAAGCCGGGGATGGTGATCTCCTCCTCGGCCGGCGTGATCAGCTCGAAGAGGTCGTGGGCGAGGCCCTGGTAGACGAACAACAGCACGTGGAAGTAGGCCAGCCGACAGGCGAGCGCGATTTCCTCGATGCTGTTCGAGCCGTTGATCTCGCGCAGGATCGAGAGCTCGGTCGGTCCGAGCTCCTGGACGTCCACGGCCCGGACCAGCTTGGGAATCCAGCGTGCGTCCGGAATGCTCTCACGACACCGCAGCCACTCGTCCTTGCGCCGCACCCCCTCCAGGATCAGCATGTCGACCGGGAGGTTGAGCGGCTGGAACTTCTTGGCGGGGAGGATGTTCTCGAGGAAGCGGAAATCGCCCTGCTCCCACAGGAAGAGCTCGTAGATCGTCTCCTCGGTCTTGACCTGGAGGACGTGCTGCAGGTCGTCCCGGCTCAAGCGACCCACGATGACCAGCAGCTCCCCCATCAGCGTGCTGTGAGGGTCCTGCATGTCGAGCAACTGCTGGATCTCGTCCTCGCCGACGTACCCCCAGCCCACCAGGTAGTAGCCGAGAAACTCCTTGGGGTTCTCGGAGGACGCCGCCACGACCAGCCCGTCGCGGAAGTAGATCTTTTTTGAGTGGAGGTCGCCCTCCAAGACCAGAGTGCCGGTCTTGCGGCTGGAGGCGACCCACTGCAGCAGGTCGGGGAAGGGCATGGTGCGGAGGTTTCCGCTGACGGACACTGCTGAACTCCTACCGAGGCCTGCCTCCGGCGGACGGCGCGCGTCGGGCCTGTTGGAGGTAAACCTCACCCTCGCAGCACTTACGTGCGCAGTTGGATTATAGCACGGCAGTTCCCGGGCTGCTCAGGACGTGAACAGAGTTTCGGGGTGCGGACCTGGCGCCCAGCTTGATCCCGAACTCCTGGCCCCTAACCCCTCCTCGAGTGATCGGTGACCGCTCGCCGTCGCGACGCCTCGACTTTCCGCAGGGGGTACTCTTGATTTATGCTTCTTTTACACCTATGCTGTATGTGGACACTCGAGCTCGCGGAGGCAGGCCATATGATCACCTCACCCGCATCGATCGCGCACGACCGCAGCCGCGCCCGCGGCCTTCGCGACGCCCTGCCGGCCGGGCTGCAGCACTCGGTGGTCCGCGCTGCGGACCTGGCGCGCGAGCGGCGCGGCCGTCTCCGCGAGGAGCCCATGGCCACTTCGATGGCGGCGTTCGACCGGCTGCTCGGCGGCGGCCTCCCCCGTGGTTGCCTGGTCGAGCTCGTGGGGCGGGGGTCCTGCGGCCGCTTCGCCACCCTCCTCGCCGCCCTCACAACGGTCACCGATACCGGCCAGGCCGCGGCCCTCGTTGATCAGGGCGACCAGCTCGATCCGCAGACCGCGGTCACGGTGGGGCTCGACCTCGAGCGGCTGCTGTGGCTGCGACCCCCCAGCCTGCCGGAGACTCTGGCGGCCGCCGAGCTGCTGGTGAGCACCGGCTTTCCCCTGGTGGCAGTCGACCTCGGCCTGCCGCCGGTGCGCGGCCGGGCGACCCTCGCCGCCTGGCTCCGGCTGGCCCGCGGCTCGATCGCGCACCGGGCGGTGGTGCTGGTGGGCTCGCCCTATCACCTGAGCGGTTGCGCCGCGGCGGCCGTGGTGACCGTCGGCAGCGGCCGCAGCTCCTGGGCGGGCGCCCTCGGGACCCCCCGCCTGCTGCAGGGGCTGGCGGCACGGCTCGAGGTTGTAAGGCGGCGCGGCCAGCGGCCACACGAGTCCGACACGGTCGCCTTCACCCTGGCCGAGGCGGCCTTCGCGCCGATCGTCGATGACCTGACCGAGGAGATGGAGGTCCGACATGCCCAGGCATGGTGAGCTCATCCAGATGGCGGCCTCGGCGGTCGGCCTGATCGCCCTGGCCTTCTGCTTCCTCCTGCTCGCGTTTTCGCTGTGAGGAATGACCCGCATCGCCTGCCTGCTCGTGCCCCTGTTCCCGCTCGCGGCGCGGCTGCGGGCCGAGCCCGAGCTGGCCGGCGCGATGGTCGCCGTGTGCGAGGGCAACGGCTCCGCCGCCCGGATCACAGCCGCCTCCAGGCCGGCGCGGCAGCTCGGGGTGCGGACCGGCATGACCCTCGCCCAGGCCCGCGGCGTCCTGCCCACCCTGATCGCCCGCGGCCGCGACCCCGGCTGCGAGCGCTCGGCCCACGAGGCGCTGCTCGAGGTCGCCTGGACGCTGTCGCCGCAGGTCGAGGATACGGCGGACGACCTCGTCTTCGCCGACGTCAGCGGCATGGAGAGCCTCTATCCCGGAGCGACCGGCGAGCGTGACCTCGGGCAGGCTGCGGTGGTCGCCGCCGAGTCGCTCGACCTCCCGCTGCGGGTCGGCGTCGCCGGCACCAAGCTCGCAGCGCGGGTCGCGGCCCTCCTCCCCTCCTCACCGACGGTGGTGCCGCCCAGCGAGGAGCGCCGATTCCTGGCCGCGCTGCCGCTGCACCACCTCGAGCTCGACCGGCGCCTSSYGGCRACGCTCGCCCGCTGGGGCCTGGCCTCGATCGGCGATTTCGCCCGMCTGCCGGCCGACCGGGTGGCGAGCCGGCTCGGCGAGGCCGGTGCCCACGCCCACCAGGCCGCGTGCGGCGTCGATCCCCGGCCGCTGGTCCCCCACCACCCGCCACCAACCTTGGCCGAGGGCCTGGAGCTGGAGTGGGCGGTGGTCACCATCGAGCCGCTGCTGGCCGCCGTCGGCCAGAGCCTGGAGCGAGCCCGCCGTCGCCTCGAGCGCCAGGAGCTCGCCTGCGCCGAGCTCGGCCTCGAGCTCACGCTCGAGCCCGACGGCGCCGACCACCGCACCATCCGGCTGCCGGCACCGACCCGCGACATGGGCGCGCTGCTGGCACTGGTCCGCCTCGAGTTCGAGGCGCGGCCGCCACACGGCCCGGTGGTCGCCTTCACCTGCCTGCTCCAGCCCGACCGGCCGCGACGCGGCCAGCTCACCCTGTTCGGCGCGCCCGAGATCCACCCCGACCGGCTGGCCGCGACCCTGGCCCGGCTCACGGCCCGCCTCGGGCCGGACCGCGTCGGCTCGCCGCGCACGGTCGACGGCCACCGCCCGGAACGCTTCGACAGCGTCCCCTTCGACCCGCCGCCGCCGCCGAAGCTGCGCCAGCCGCCCCGCCGGGGCCGTGGGCTGCTGGTCGTGCGCGTTCTCCGGCCGCCGGTGCCGCTCGAGGTCATCGTCGAAGAAGTTGATTCAAGATCGAAGATCCAAGATCCAGTCTTCCATCACCGTCTGGTGTCGGTGGCGTCGGTCGACGGGGCAGTGCCGAGGATCCAGGGCCTGGTCCGGGTGGCGGCCGGGCCGTGGTCGCTGGAGGAGGGCTGGTGGACCGCCGAGCCGGTCGAGCGCGACTACTGGGACGTCGAGCTGTCCGGCGGCGGGCTGTACCGCATCTTCCACGACCGGGCGACCGGCGAGTGGCTCGCGGACGGCATGTACGACTGATTCCGATGCCGATCCGCTCCCTGCGAGAGCGGATCGGCATCGGAAATATTGGAGACATGAAAGACGGCCCCCCGCGCTGCGCGGGGGCCAAAGGCCTCTTCGTGAACTGAGATTCCGAGCCCTCTCCGTCGTCTGCTCCTTCGCGCTCGCTTTGGCGTCGTCGAGCGCGGACTTCGCCGTGAGCACCACGAGACTCGCTGTCAAGTGTTGGCTTGATTTATGCTTCATTTATACCTAGACTCTTTCCGTGAATCGGCAGTACGTGGAGCTGCACTGCGCGTCGGCGTTCTCGTTCCTCGAGGGGGCGTCGCTGCCCGAGGATCTGGTGGCCCGCGCGGCCGAGCTCGGCCTCCAGACCGTCGCGCTCGTCGACCGCAACACCGTCTCCGGAGCCCCCCGGTTCTGGAAGGCGGCCAGGGATGTCGGCATCCGGCCCCTGGTCGGCGCCGAGGTCGTGCTCGACGAGCGACCTGCGCGCGAGACCGACGCTCCCACGCCGCTCCCTGAACGCCCACCCAGGCTGCCGGGCCCGCTCGGCCTGGTTCCCGACCCGCCGCCGCCCGGCACCCCGCTGCCCCGCCTGACCCTCCTCGCCGAGGACCGCCGCGGCTACCGCAACCTGTGCCGGCTGCTGACCGCCGGCGCCCGGGGCCGGCCCAAGGGTGCGGCGCGCGCATCCTGGCGGCAGGTGGAGGCCCACGCCGAAGGCCTGCACTGCCTGACCGGCGGCGGCGAAGGAGTGATCGCCCAGCGCCTCATCCATCGCGGCCTCGACGCGGCCCGGCGCGAGCTCGAGCGACTGCGCTCGATCTTCCCCGGCCGGCTCTCGGTCGAGCTGCAGCGCCACCACCTGCGGCAGGAAGAGCACCGCAACCGCGCCCTCGCATCCCTCGCCGGGCGGCTGCGGCTGCCGCTCGTCGCGACCGGCGGCGTCCGCTACGCCAACCGCCGCGACAAGGAGCTGGCCGACGTGCTGGCCTGCATCCGCGAGGGAGCCACCCTCGACACGGCGGGCGGGCTGCTCGAGGAGCAGCGAGAGCGCCACCTCCGGTCACCGCGCGAGATGGCGCTGCTGTTCGCCGACCGCCCGCGCGCGGTGGCCGCCGCGGCCGAGCTGGCCGACCGGCTCTCCTTCACCCTCTCCGACCTCGGCTACCGCTTCCCGGACTTCCCGCTGCCGCCCGGCGAGACCCCAATCTCCTACCTGCGCCAGATCACCTGGAACGGCGCCCGTGCCCGCTTCCGGCCGCTGACCGCCCGCGCCCAGGCCCAGCTCGAGCGCGAGCTCGACCTGATCGAGAAGCTGGATCTCGCCGGCTACTTCCTGATCGTCTGGGACATCGTCCGCTTCTGCCAGCGCGAGAAGATCCTCGCCCAGGGCCGCGGCTCGGCCGCCAACAGCGCGGTCTGCTACGCGCTGTCGATCACCGCGGTCGACCCGGTGAAGATGGAGCTCCTGTTCGAGCGCTTCCTGTCCGAGGAGCGCGGCGAGTGGCCCGACATCGACCTCGACCTGCCGTCGGGCGACCAGCGGGAGAAGGTGATCCAGCACGTCTACGAGCGCTACGGGCCGCACGGCGCCGGCATGACCGCCAACGTCATCACCTACCGCGACCGCTCGGCGGCGCGCGAGGTCGGCAAGGCGCTCGGCTTCTCGCTCGAGCAGGTGGACCGGCTGTCCAAGCAGCTCGGCCGCCACGCCTCGGTCGAGATCCGCGAAGGCGCCCGCACCCTCGACCATGAGCTCGCGGCGGTCGGGCTCGACCCGGGCTCACTGCGGGTCCAGCACTTCGCGCGGCTGTGGTGGCAGATCCACAACCTGCCGCGTCACCTCGGCCAGCACTCCGGCGGCATGGTCATCGCCCGCGGCCGGCTCGACGAGGTGGTGCCGCTCGAGCCGGCGGCGATGGCCGGCCGCACCGTCATCCAGTGGGACAAAGACGACTGCGCCGACCTCGGGCTGATCAAGATCGACCTGCTCGGCCTCGGCATGCTGGCCGCGCTCGAGGAGGCGATCCCGATGATCCGCGACCACGAGGGGGTCGACATCGACCTCGCCCATTTGCCGCCCGACGACCAGCCCACCTACGAGATGATCCGCGCCGCCGACACCGCCGGCGTTTTCCAAATCGAGAGCCGGGCCCAGATGGCGTCGCTGCCGCGTAACCGGCCGCAGCACTTCTACGACCTGGTGGTGCAGGTGGCGATCATCCGGCCGGGTCCGATCACCGGCAACATGACCAGCCCCTACCTCGAGCGCCGGCAGGGCCGCGAGAAGGTCAGCTACCCGCACCCGAGCCTCGAGCCGGTGCTGAAGCGGACTCTCGGCGTGCCGCTGTTCCAGGAGCAGCTGCTGCGGATCGCGATGGTGGCGGCCGGCTTTACCGGCGGCGAGGCCGAGGAGCTGCGGCGGGCGATGGGCTTCAAGCGCTCGCGGGAGCGGATGGCGGCGATCGAGCGCAAGCTGCGCGCCGGCATGACCGCGCGCGGCATCAGCGGCGCCGCCCAGGAGGAGATCGTCCGCTCGATCACCTCGTTCGCGCTCTATGGCTTCCCCGAGTCACACTCGGCGAGCTTCGCCCTCATCGTCTACGCCTCGGCCTACCTCAAGCGCCACCACCCGGCGGCCTTCTACGCCAGCCTGCTCAACGCCTGGCCGATGGGCTTCTACCACCCGGCGACCCTGGTCAAGGACGCCCAGCGCCACGGCATCGCGGTCCACCCGGCGGACGTCAACCACTCCGGCTGGCGCTGCCGCTGGGAATCGGGCGGCTTCCGGATCGGSCTCTCCTACGTGCACGGSCTGCGCCAGGCGGCCGGCGAGCGGATCGAGGCCGAGCGCACGCGGGGCCCGTTCGCCGACACCGCCGAGCTCGCGGCGCGCTGCGGCCTCGGCGCCGACCAGCTGTCGCTGCTGGGCGAGGTGGGCGCGCTCGCCTCGCTCGGGCTGACCCGGCGCCAGGCGCTGTGGCAGGTCGCCGAGGTGGCGGGCCGCCACGGCCCGCTGCTCGCCCGGCTGCCGCCCGAGGCGCACTCGCCGCTGCCCGAGATGACCCCCTTTGACGAGACCATCGCCGACTACTCGGGCCTCCACCTGACCACCGGGCCGCACCTGATGGCCTACCTGCGCGCCGGACTCGCGCAGACCGGGGTGCTGCCGCTGGCCGAGCTCGAGCGACGCCGCGACGGCGAGGCGGTGCGTACTGCTGGGGC
>PQAJ01000172.1 GCA_003105185.1 Holophagae bacterium | reverse complement strand
ACCAAGACCATGGACCTGGCGCCCTACTCCAACAACCAGATCAACCGGGTCTTCCGGGACTACCCGCCGGTCAACGGCTACGTCGACGTCTGGGCCGACAGCGAAGAGGCCATCTACTACTGCTACGGCTCGATGCTCGACAATGCGACCTCGGACCCGACCACGATCCTGCCCCAGGTGCCGTCGGATGACGTCACGTTCATCCCGGCCGCCGCGCTCGCTGCCGGGCTCGAGGGCGCCTTCTTCGAGACTGACATCGATCTCAACAACGTCGGCTCGACCGACCTCACCTACGAGCTGCTGTGGCTGCCGCGGGGCGAGGACAACAGCGACCCGGTCTCGAGCGAGACCTTCTCGCTCGCTGCCGGCGCCGGCGTGCGCTATGCCAACGTGCTCGACGAGGTCTTCGGGCTCGATCCGGATATGGTCGGTGCGCTGGCGATCGAGGCGAGCGGGATGGATCTGCTCGCGATGAGCCGGACCTACAACCTGCCGTCGGCCAAGGTGGCGGGGACCTTCGGCCAGGAGCTGCCTGGCATCCCAGCTGACCGGATGATCCCGACCGGCGTCAAGAAGCGGATCATCTTCATGAACGAGAACGACGACGTCCGCTCCAACGTGGGCTGCATCAGCGGCGCCGCTACCGAGGTCGCGGTGCAGATCGAGCTCTACGACTCGGACGGTGTCAAGCTCGAGACCAAGTACATGATGCTGCCGCCGTACTCCAACCGGCAGATCAACGGCATCTTCCAGGACTACGCTCCGGTGAACGGCTACGTCGACGTCCGGACGTACACTCCGGACGCGTTGATCTACTGCTACGGCTCGGTCCTGGACAACGTGACCTCGGACCCGACCACCGTGCTGCCGCAGTAGCCGCACGACCGACAACCAGTGCCAACCGGCGGGGGCTGCGGCCCCCGCGTCGTTGTAGCGCAGGCATCCTGCCTGCCTCGTAGGGTAGCCATCCTGGCTGCCATGTGGGGTGGCCATCTTGGCCGCCATCTCTCCAGGCGCGGGCAGCATGCCGCGGGCTTGAAGCCCACGCCACAAGCATCGCGTGCCAGGGCCGACACTTTGGCACTTTCGGACTCGGGCGCGGGGGCAGAAGGGGAAGCGGAAACGGGCACGGGATTGCCGTCCTCAGTGCGAATGTTCGTGCGGTCCGGCTTGGGCCCTCGGATCGTCTCCGGGTTGACACTCGCGACCTTGAATGTGAGGCTTGAAAAGGTGGCACGCGAGATCGACCTCCACATCACCGGCGGGATCGTCCTGCCCATGGTCGACGACGATGAGTGGTTTCGCGGCGACCTGCTGGTCGACAGCGGCCGGATCGTCGAGGTGGCGCGCGGCGCGACGCCGCCAGGGATCACGGCGCGCCGGACCCTCGACGCCGGGGAGGCGGTGGTCCTGCCCGGCTTCGTCCAGTGCCACGTCCACGTCGTCCAGTCCCTGCTCCGCCACCAGGCGGACGGCCTCGAGCTGCTGCCGTGGCTGCGCGACGCGGTCTGGCCCTACGAGGCCGCCCTCGACGGCGACGGCGTGGAGGCGGCCGCCGAACTCGGCATCGCCGAGCTGCTGTGCGGCGGCACCACCACCGCGCTCGACTTCGGCACCTGCCGCTACCACGACCGGGCGTTTGAGGTCGCGGAGCGACTCGGCATCCGCCTGGTGTCGGGCAAGACCCACATGGACACCGGCGAGGGCGTGCCCGCCGGGCTACTCGAGGACACCGACCGCTCGCTCGCGGACGCGGCCGCGCTCGGCGACCGCTGGCACGGTGCGGCTGCGGGGCGGCTGCGCTACGCGGTGGCGCCGCGGTTCACGCTGTCGTGCTCACGCGAGCTGCTCGCGGGCTGCGCCGAGCTTGCCCGGTCGCGCGGCTGGCTGCTGCAGTCGCACGCCAATGAGAACCTCGACGAGGTGGCCGCGATCCGGGCCGCGACCGGCTCGAGCAACCTCGAGTACCTGTACCGCGTCGGTCTGACCGGGCCGGACGTGGTGCTCGCCCACGGCGTCCACGTCGAGCCCCAGGAGGTCGTGCTGCTCGCCGCGAGCCGGACCACGATCTGCCACTGCCCGGGCGCCAACCTCAAGCTCGGCTCGGGGATCGCCGACGTGCCCGGACTGCAGCGGGCCGGCGTCCGGGTCGCGCTCGGGGCGGACGGCGCGCCCTGCAACAACCGGCTGTCGATCTTCCACGAGATGGGCCTGGCGGCGACCCTGCACTCGCTGCGCCACGGCGCGTCGTCGATGCCGGCGGAGCGGGTGCTCGCGATGGCCACCCGCGAGGGCGCCGCCGCCCTCCACCTCGACCACGAGATCGGCACCCTCGAGCCGGGCAAGGCCGCCGATGTGACCGTGGTCGACCTGCGCGGCTGGTCGCTGCAGCCGGACGGCCACCCGGCTGCCCGCATCGTCCACGGCGCGACCGCCGGCGACGTGCGCCACGTGGTCGTGGGCGGCCAGCCGGTGGTCGTCGATCGCCAGCTGGAAACCGCCGATTCGACCGAGCTGCGGCAGCGGATCCGGCACGCCTGGGAGGCGACCTCGGCGCGCATGGGGCGGGCGCGGTGACCACCCCCGCCCGAGGCCCCCGAGGCCCGCAGGGAGGCTGACCATGGCGGTGCGTCCGATCCTCGTCTACGGCGACCCCCGGCTCGAGGCGGCCAATCAGCCGGTCACCGACTTCGGACCGGAACTGGCACAGCTCATCCAGGACCTCTTCGAAACCGGCTGGCGGGCGCCGGGCCTCGGCGTCGCCGCGCCGCAGATCGGCGTCAACCTCCGAATCGCCACCATCGACCTCTCGGTCGGCAAGGACGAGGCCACCCGGATCGTTCTCGCCAATCCCGAGATCGTGTCGACCGAGGGCAGCGAAAACCTCGAGGAGGGGTGCCTGTCGTTCCCCGGGCTGTTCACCACCATCCCGCGACCGCGCCGGCTGCGGGTCCGCGCTCAGGACGAGGCCGGCCAGTGGCGCACGATCGTCGCCGACGGGCTGCTCGCCCAGGCCGTCTGCCACGAGGTCGACCACCTCGACGGCGTGCTCCTCGTCAACCACCTGCGGGGCTTGAAGAAGCAGCTCTTCCTGCGCCGCGTCGCCAAGGCGCGCAAGCTCGGCGTGTGGCCCGAGACCGCGTAGCAGGGCGAGGGACTCCACCGTCGCTTCCGCGCCCGCCTCCGGAGGCGAGGCGAGTACGAAAAGAGGGCGTCCTGCGGGCGTGCCATCTTTGGCGATTTCGGGACGAGTCTCCTGCGTGGTGGAGTGCTCGAGACCCGAAATCGCCAAAGGTGGCAACCTGCCGACGGCAGCGGCTGTGGCCGTGGCCGCASTAGCTTGCGGCCTACGGCCACCCGCTGGTGACGGCTGGTCACGGCGGCCGCCGGCCGCCAGTAACCTCGGGGAGCGCGTCTGGAGAATCGGCGCGAAGCGCCCTCGAGGACAGGGCAAACGAGCGGGCACGGGCACGGAAACGGGTACGGAGACGGGCAGGGGGATGCCGGGATGGCGTCGACTCAGAGGCCCTTCGGAACCCGCTCGCGCGGGTTGCCCTGGTAGAGGTCGCCGACCCGCCGCGCCGCCTCCTCGCCGCCCGGGGAGACGACCTTCGGCACCACGATCTCGACCGTGTACAGGTGGTCGCCGTAGGCGCGGGTCCTCTTGTTGCGCACGCCCTTGCCCCGCAGCCTGAAGACGCGGCCGGAGTCGGTCCCCGGCGGCACCTTGGCGCGCACTGGGCCGTGGATGGTCCCGACCTCGATCTCCGCGCCGCGGTAGGCCTCGGGAAAAGTGATCGGGACCGTGGTCAGGATGTTGTCACCGTCCCGCTTGAAGTACGGATGCGGCCGGACGCTCACGCGAACAAAGAGGTCGCCGGCAGCTCCCCCGCCCGTGCCGTCAGAGCCCTTGCCGGGCACCCGCACCCGGTTGCCGTCGGCGATGCCTTCCGGGATCTTGACCCGCAGGCGCTCAGTGGAGACCACCATGCCCGAGCCGCGGCAGGTGGGGCAGGAGCCGCCATTCGCGCTGCCGATGCCGTCGCAGTCGGCGCACTGGAGTTGGCGCTGGACCGGGAGTGCCACCGTGGTGCCGCGCACCGCGTCGGCGAAGTCGACCTCGACCACAGCCTCGTAGTCGCGACCCTTGCGGGCCTGCCGGCGGCGCCGGGTCCCGCCGCCGAAGAACTCCCCGAACAGGTCGCCGAGGTCGCCCATGCCACCGAGATCGCCGAGGTCGATGCGGTAGCCTCCGAGGTCCTGCCACTCGGTCCTGCCGCGGCTGCGGCGGAAGGGATCGAAGCTGGCATCGGGGATGCTGTCGACAGTGCCGTAGGTGTCGTACTGCCGGCGCTTGTCGTCGTCGGACAGAACGGCGTACGCCTCCTGGATCTCCTTGAACTTCGCCTCCGCCTCAGGGCTGTCCGGGTTGACATCCGGGTGGTAGCGGCGGGCGAGCCGGCGGTAGGCCTTCTTGATCTCGGCCACGTCGGCGGTGCGAGACACCCCGAGCGTCTCGTAGTAGTTCCCAGCCACTCTCGTCCTCCAAGGCTATGGGACAGCGGGCCGCTTGGCGCCGCGCCCACAATTGAGAATATGAGCGAACCTTTGTGAAATTTCAACAACATTCGAAGCCGCACTCGGCCGCCGTTACAATGGCAGAGTGGCCCGGAATGTCGACTTCGCCGCACCGACCGCCATGGTGATCGCCCTGGTGACGCCGCGCACCGCCGCGGTCAGAATCGTCCTCGCTCTCGCCGTGGCGGCGGTGGTCAACATGTGGGCGGTCGTTCCCGGCGCCGAGGGCTGGGACCACGGCGTCCTGACGCGCACCGTCGGTCAACCGGTGGTGCGTTACGCGGGGAACGGCCTGGCCGCCGCGCTCGCGATCTGGGGCCTGGTCGGGCTGCTCGGCTCCGCGAGCCGCCGCCAGCGCATGGCGCGCGCCGCAGAGCGCCGGCGCGACTTCCTGGGCGCAGCCGAGCTCTACCTGGAGGACGGCAACCGCAAGCGGGCGCTCGAGCTGTTCCAGAAGGCGCGCGCCTGGCGGCGCGCCGCCGACCTCGCCGGCGAGCTCGGGCTCGAGGCAGAGGCAGCCTCCCTGCTGCGGCGGTCCGGCGGCCGCGACCTCGCCGAGGCCGCCCGCCGCTACCGTGCGCTCGGTGATCGCGAGTCGGCGATCCGCTGCGACGGCGACCTTGCGGAGTGGCTGGCCCGCCACGAGCATGTCGCCGAGGCGATCGAGGCCTGGCTGCGCGCCGGCGAGTCGCAGCGCGCCCTGCGCACGGCCCGGCTCGCGCTGGACGAGGGCCGCCTGCGCCCCAACGACTCGGCCTTTACGGCGGCCAGGCGGGCGGCCCAGGACACCCACGACCACCAGACCCTGGCGCGACTGTTCGAGGCCGAGGGCGCGTGGCGGCGGGCGGCGCTGGCCTGGCGGGAGGCCGGCGACAACGCGCGCGCCGCCGCCAATTTCCGCCGCGCCGGCCGGCTCGACGAGGCCGCCGACGCGGAGGGCGCCGCCGGTCGGCCGCGGGAGGCGGCCCAGCTGCGGATGCGCCAGCTGCGGGAGCTGCAGGACCGGCTGAGCCTGACCCACGCCCGGGGCGACGCTCAGACTCCGGAGAGCGAACGGCTCCGACGCCAGATCCGCCAGGAGGCGGAGAGCCTGATCACGCACCTCGGGGATCTCGGCATGGAGCGGGAGATGATCGAGGTGTTGCGCTCCGCCGGGCGCATCGAGGAGGCCGTCGAGCGGCTGGCCGCGGACGGCCAGGCGGCGGCGGCCGCGGAGCTGGCGCGCGAGTCCGAGCGCTGGGATCTCGCGGCCCGCATGCTCGAACGACTCTCCCGCTGGGGCGAGGCGAGCGACATGCACGAGCTTGCGGGTGCCATCGAGCAGGCCGCCGAGTGCGCCGAGCACGCCGGCGAGGACGCCCGGGCGCTCCAGCTCTACCGCAGAATCGACCGACCTGACCGCGCCGCACACTGCCTGGCGCGGCTGGGCAGCCTCCAGGACGCGCTGCGCGAGCTCCACGGCGAGGGCCGGCTCGACGACGCTTGCGCGCTGCTGCGCAGCTACCCGGGGCCGGTCCCCGACGTCCCCGAGATCATCATCGACATGGCGAACTGGGCGGCCAGCCGGGGCTCGCTCGCGCAGGCCATCGCCTGCCTGCAGCGGGCCGTGATCG
This sequence comes from Holophagae bacterium, assembly GCA_003105185.1. GTDB lineage: Bacteria > Acidobacteriota > Thermoanaerobaculia > Thermoanaerobaculales > Sulfomarinibacteraceae > FEB-10. Next base: position 16,823 of record PQAJ01000172.1, on the reverse strand, counting down.
GCGTCGCCCTCCAGCCCGGCCGGCTCGCGCCGGCGGTGGAGCTCGCCCGGCGGCTGCACGAGGCCGGCGAGCACGACGCGGCGCTGGAGCAGCTCGAGCGGGTGCTCGGCTACGACTACTCTCACCAGCCGGCGCGCCAGCTCCGCGCCGTCATCGAGGCCGCCATGGCCAGCGCCGAGCTCTCCAGCACACGGCCGGCGCGGGACGACGTGGACTACGAAGCGGAACGTCCCAGCCCCGCGCAGCAGCGCTACGAGATCCTGACCGAGCTCGGGCGCGGCGGCATGGGTGTGGTCTACCGCGCCCGCGACACCCGCCTCGAGCGCGACGTCGCCATCAAGGTGCTGCGCACCACCTCGCCGGAGGAGGCGGCGCGCCTCGAGCAGGAGGCCAAGGCCGCGGCGACGCTCAACCACCCCGGCATCGTCACCATCTACGACTTCGAGGCCGGCTTCGACGGCTACTTCATCACCATGGAGTACGTGCCCGGCGAGCCGCTCGACACGGTGGCGCGGACCCAGCCCGAGCGCATCCGCACCAACCTGGTCCCGATCCTGGTCCGGCTGGCCGACGCCGTCGCCTACGCCCACCGCCATCACGTCGTCCACCGCGACCTCAAGCCCGGCAACATCCTGCTCACCCCGACCCAGGAGGTGAAGATCCTCGACTTCGGGATCGCCGCGCGGCTCGACACCGGCGCCTCGGCGGGCCCGGCGGTCTGCGGCACCCCGTACTACATGGCGCCGGAGCAGATCCGCGGCCAGGACACGACGCCGGCGACCGACATCTACGCCCTCGGCGCGACCTTGTTCCAGCTCACGACCGGCCGGCCACCGTTCCACGAGGGCAACGTCATCGAAGCCCAGCTCACCAAGCAGCCGCCCGACCCCGCCACCCTCGCGCGCGATCTGCCGGCAGGCCTCGGCCCGATCATCCTGCGCTGCCTCGAAAAGGACCCGGCGCGCCGCTTCAGCTCGGCTGACGAGCTGCGCGAGGCACTCGCCAGCATCGGCCAGCGCTGACCACCCAGGAGCCATACCACGTGCCACCCACCCTGCGAGGCCTCTGGCAGCGACCCGACACCCGCTTCCTGGTGCTGTTCCTCAGCATCCTCCTGGCGGCGTTCACGACAATCGCGTTCCAGACGGTGAACGACGCGGTCGTGATCCCCTACACCTCGTTCGTCGCGCGGATGGCCGGCGTCGTGCTCGGCCTGCTCGGCGAAGACATCACGGTGGCCGGCTGCGAGCTGCGGTCGCCCCGGTTCGCGGTCACCATCTACAACGGCTGCAACGGGCTGATCACCAGCCTGATCTTCATTTCCGGGGTCCTCGCCTTCCCGGCGTCGTGGCGGGCCAAGGTGATCGGCATCGTCGGCGGCCTGCTCGCGATCCAGGCGATCAACCTGGTGCGGATCGTCTCCCTGTTCTACATCGGCGTCTTCCTGCCCGACTACTTCGACGAGTCCCACATCCTGATCTGGCAGTCGCTGGTCATCCTCGCCGGCGTCGGCCTGTGGATCGTCTGGGCGCGGGCGGCCGCGGCCGCGCGGGGGACCGCCCGGTGACGGTGCGCCCCGACCCTGCCGACAGCCGGCGCTTCGTCCGCCGGCTGCCGATCGCGGCGATCGTGGCGCTGGTGGTGTGGGTCCTGCTGCGGTCGACGCTCGACGGCGCGGTGTCCGGCTTCGCGCAGCTGCTGATCCGCGCCTACGAGTACCCGAAGGTGACCCGGCTCGTCGTGGTCGACCACCGTGCCGAGGTCCGGCGAGCCGACATGCGCACCGACTCCGTCGTGCCCACCGTCGCCCTGACCGAGATCCACTTCAACACCATCGTCCTTCTCGCACTCTACCTCGCACTGCCGCGGCCGTGGTCGAGGCAGCAGCTCGAGCGGTTGGTGATGGGCTGGTCGGTGCTGTACCTCACCCAGTCCCTCAACCTGCTCTTCCACGTCAAGTTCCTCTACGCCTCGGCGTTCGGCGCGTGGAGCCTGCAGACCTACTCGGCGGTGGCGCGCAACGTCTTCGGCTTCCTGCAGTACGCGACCGACCTCCCCGGCCGGTTCGCGCTCCCGTTCGCGATCTGGATCGGCTTCAACTGGGACCGGGTGATGCCGATCGTCGGGCTATCGTCGACAGCGCCCGGCGACAGCGGGGGCGGCAAGCGGGGCAAGCGGCGCGGGAAGTAGAGCGCACGCGCCTGCTACCGGCAACGTCGGGCCGGCGGCGAGTCGTCCGGAGCCTGCCGGCCCTACCGGCTGCGGCGCAGGTGGCGGTAATCGGCGAGGCCATACTCCTTGATCTTGGCGATCAGTGCGCCCCGCGACAGGTTGAGCATCCGCGCCGCCTTGCTCTGATTGCCGAGCGTCCGCCGCAGCACGCGATCGATGATCATCCGCTCGACCTCGGGCACGACCACCTTGAGGTCGTCCTGGAGCACAAGCGCCGCGATGCTCGGCTCGTCCGGCACCGGCGCGCCGGGCTCCAGGCGGGCCGCAAAGGCCGCCGGCACGGTCCCGCGCACCATCTCGCCCTCGGGGGTCGCCGACACCAGGCGCCGTAGCTCACCGAGAAGCTCCGACATCTCGCCCTCGAAGGGATGGTTGAGCAGCGAGGTGAGCGTCTCCAGCTCGATACCTCGAATCTCCTTGTCCTGCTCGGCCCCGACCGCGTCGAGCAGCCGCACCACCAGCAGCGGCAGGTCCTCCCGGCGCTGGTTGAGGGCCGGGATGCGCATGATGTGCCGCTGGAAGAGGTTGTAGAGCGTCGAGTCGAGGACGCCGTCGTTGACGAGCGCCATGCAGTCGGGCTCCGTGGTCGCGACCCATCGCACGGCTGGCCCGTAGCCGGACTCGACGTCGTGTGACATCGCCGCCGCCAGCTCCCGCTGCGTGCCGGGGGCCAGCAGATGGATGTCCCGGATCACGATCAGGGAGCCCTTGGCACGGTCGGCCAGGGTGGCCCTCGCGCCGTGCTCGGAGGGCGGCCCGAACAGGTCGAGCCGGAAGGCGTCGTCCTCACCCTTCTTGACCTGGATCGCCTGCACCGGCAGCTCGCCCGTGGGATGGATCGAGGCGATGAGGGTCGCCACCGCGGTCCGTCCCGATCCGGGCCGGCCGCACAGCAGCACCGGAAACGTCGAGCGCGCCGCCTGGATGACCGACTCGCGCAGGACCCGCACCGCGGGCGAGGTCCCGGGCAGGTGGTCCTCGACGGTCTTCCGGGTGGTGTCCTCCCACGCCCCATAGAGCGAGCTCGAGTTCTCCACCCGCTCCCAGTGAACGGCCAGCATCCGGGCCAGCTCGGCGAGCAGCACTTGGTCGTTCTCGATGTCCTCGTCCAGAAACTCCACGATCAGATACGCCTGCGATTCGAGGGCGCCGCGGGACACCGGGTAGATCAGAGCTTGGCGGCTGGCCATCCGCAGCACCGCGTAGCGGCCGCTCGTCCCGAGCTCGTCGAAGGTGCGCGCCGGCAGCCGCGGCACTTCGCCGGTCCACTGCGACACGATCGGCTGGAACCGGCCGTCCTCGTCGAGCCATGCGAGCATGGCCTGGCGGTCGTTGAAGAAGTTGCCGAGGAAGGTCCGCAGCGAAGGCACGAGGTCCGAGCGGACCCCGGCGCGGAAGATCTCGACCATGTGCTGGCGCGCCTCGGCCAGCCGGTTCGGCTCCGAGTAGAGCACAACCTCGGATCGGGCACGGGACGCCCGGGCAGGCTCGGCAGTCGTGACCTCGGGCGCGGCGGCAGGCTCCTCGCGGGGCTCGTCGCTGACCAGCTCGATCTCCTGCTCCTCTTCGCCGACCCCCTTGAAGATCAGGGTCGCGGTACCGATCCTGATCCGATCACCGACCCGGAGCACGCCGCGCGAGCGGCGCTCGCCGTTGAGCACCACGACCTGCCGCGGCTGCGCCAGGAAGGTGAAGACCTTGTCGTTGCGTTGGATCACGAGGTGACGTGGCGCCACCCCCGGAGACCTGAGCACGACGTCGTTCTGGCTGGAGGCGCCGACCGAGATCACCTGCTTGACGAGCTGATAGGTCAGCTCCGATCCGCCGTTGCCTTCGATCGCAAGTGTCACCATGTGAACATCTCCCGCCCGGAGCAAGTGGTCAGTTTCGCCACACCGATCGGCCCACGTCTGATCTCGAACGCGTCAACTGTTTCCATTCGGACACCGCCAGTCGTGCGCTCCGCAGATGGTATGCGCGATACGCGCCTCCGAGGCCACTGGGATAGAATGCACCGGAACAACAGAATATCCGGATGGAAGCAGGCTGTCAACAAATCGAACAGCGGCGTTCCCCACGGGGCACAACGCGACAACCCCCCGCTTCCGCTTCCCCCTCCCCTTCCGTCTCCGTCTTCGAGCGGACGACCTTGACGGCAGTCGGGAACTCGGGCACGGAGACGAGCGCGGGCACGGATCCGGCTCCGCCTTCCGGCTTCTCCGTGACAAGAGCGGGCGGGGGAAGGAGCCCTAGCCTCTAGCCCCTGTTGCCTCCGCTAACCACCACGCCCCCCAGGCAGCAGGCGAGCAGGGTCATCTCGGTGAGCTCGGGCAGGGGCGCGCCCTCGCGGTCCGCCACCAACAGGCCGCGTACGGTGACCCCGGCCGCCAGCGGGATGACCGCGGTCGCGGCCGGCAGCCGGTTGACGCCGAGGACCCGCGCCAGCTGGGCCGCGCCACCCGCGTCCGGATCGATCCCGATGATCGCCTCGCCGCTGCGCACCGCGCCCTCGAGGAGGGCGATGCCCCGCGGCAGCGCAGTTGAGCCGCGGCTCAGCGGGTACCCGTAGCCGGCCCGGCAGCGGATCGCGGTCTCCTCGACCATCAGCACCGCCCCTCGCCAGAGCTGGGACGACGCCAGCTGCAGCAGCGAGCCGATGGCCTGCTCCGGGTCCCCCTTTTCGAGCAGGGTGTCCACGAGCTCGTAGACGGTCCTCGGCCGTCGCGCCGACGCCAGCGTCTGGCGCGTCCGCATCTCGCGGTCGAGCACCACCGCGAGGTCGGCTGCGAAGCGGTCCAGGGCGGGGCCCGAGCGGTTCTCGGGGGGCGGCATCAGGAACGACACGCCGGCCTCGATCAGGCGGTGCACCCACGCCCGGTCGCGGACCCGTCCGACCCACACCACCGGAACCGGGGGCATGGCCTCGCCGGCGTGCCGGACGAGGCGGATCCACTCCAGCTCCTCCTCGATCCGCTCGAGGGCCTCCTCCTGGTGGAGGACCACGGCGTCGACGCCGTCGACATTGCTGTCTCGCGATTCGCCGCGAATCTCGAGCTCCCACCCGCGCCGCCGCCAACCGCTCGCCAGCGAGCCCCGCCACAGGCGGGGGTCCTTCGTGATCACGACCACCTCGGTGAGCAGGAGCTCGCCCGGCGCGGTCGCCTGGAGCTCGGTCAGCAGCTCGTCGAGCGGGTTGCCCGAGGGTTGAGCGGGCAGGACGTGGATGTCGGCCACCGGCGCGGGCCGCGACAGCTCGGTGACCTCGCCCGCCAGCAACCGGTCGACATCCACGTCGCCGCCGATACCCGACTCCCACACCTTCTCGGTCGCCTCGGCCGCGTCGGCGAGCGCAGCGAGCGTCAGCGCGTCGCCCGCGACCGGTCGCGCGTCGCGCGGCTCGAACCTGAAGCTGCCGCTGCTGGCGCGCAGGATGCGGCCGATCCGCCGCAGCTCGTCCGGGCCCGGCGCGGCCACTCTGCCCTTGGTGGTCTCGAGCCGCAGGTCGCCGGCCTCGCACGAGATCTCGAGCACGCCGCTCGGGGCGGTCGCCGACAGCAGGCGCAGCAGCGAGGACGGCGCCAGATGCGCCAGGCTTCCTGACAGGATCCGCTTCACGAGCCCAGCTCTCCGTTCGGGACCGCTGCCGGCAGCTCCACGGTGATGCTGTTGAGCTCTCCCGGCCGCAGCACGAGCTGGCGGTCCTCCACCACTCGATCCCCGGCCAGCACGACCAGCCGCCAGCGGCCGGGCAGCAGGGCGCTGAACCGTCCTTCGGGGGACAGCACGGCGCGGTGAGTCTCACCGTCGACGCCGGACAGGACCGCTACCGCCGCCGCCTCGCCGCCATCGCGGACCACCCGGCACACCAGCTCGGAGCCGACGTTGGGCCGGATCGGGCGCCCGGCGCGCCGCGGCAGCGCTGCGATCTGGTCGCCGCCGCGCGTGAGGATCCGGACCTCGGGCGCATCAACCACCGTGTCTGCGAACGCGACGTGACTGGTCGTGACCGTCCACAGGCCGAGCGTCGGATCGCTGTGCACCCAGCCCGCCCCGGGCAGCCGGCAGGCAATCCAGCGGTGCGGGATCGCGCCGGAGTCGGTCACCAGCAGCCCGCTCATGGTGACCGCCTCGAAGCCCGCTGCCAGCAGGAGCGCAGCAGTCGCGTTCGCCACGCCCGAGCAGCGCCCGCGCCCGCGCTTGAGCACGCTGACCGCGTCCTGCGCCGCCATGTCGCTGTCGTCGACTGACAGGTGCGCGGCGGACCACTCGAGAACCCGCGTCGCCGCCTCCCAGGCCTCGAGGTCGGGTCGCAGGCTTCTCTGCAGCTTCGCGGGCAGCTCGAAGCTCGCCGGCAGCCGCTCGCTGGTCAGCGGCGGCAGGCTGCCGTACGTTCCCGAGGAGCCGATCGGTCCGAGGATGGTCGCCACGTGGACCTCGACCGCGCCGTCGGCAGCCGGTGAGACCGTCTGCACGTAGCCATTGGCTGCCACGCTGACCGGCGGCGGTGCAGCTCGCACAAGGTAGCTCGCTTCATGGCTGGCCGCAGCCGCCGTCCACAGCAGACAGAGCGCGGCCATCGCGGCCCTCATCCGGCGCCGACCTTCCGCTTCAGGAACCCGTCGAGCACCCCGTTCACGAAGCGGGGCGACTCCTCGGCGCCGAACTTCTTGGCGATCTCGATCGCCTCGTCGATGACCACCGCACGCGGCGTCTCGGACTGAAACAGCAGCTCGTACATGGCGAGCCGGAGAATGTTGCGGTCCACGGCGGCGAGCCGGTCGAGGCGCCAGTGCGCAGTTTGCCGCTCCAACTCGTCATCGATCTCGGCAAGGTGCTCGAGCGTCCCCCGCAGCAGCGCGTCCGCGAACTCCCGCACGCTGTCGGTCGAGCCGCGCCACTCGTCGAAGTCCGCCTGCATCCGCTCGGGCTCGGCGTGGGTCAGCTCATACTGGTAGAGCAGCTGGAGGGCCAGCTCGCGGGCCCGGCGGCGGGAGCCCACCTACTCCCCCCGTTCGATCTCTCGGTACAGTCGGGCCATCTCGATCGCGGCCAGCGCCGCCTCCCAGCCCTTGTTGCCCATCTTGGTGCCGGCGCGCTCGACCGCCTGCTCGAGGGTGTCGGCGGTGATGACGCCGAAGGTCACCGGGACGCCGGAGGCCATCGCGGTCTGGGCGATCCCCTTCGCCACCTCGGCCGCGATCAGGTCGAAGTGCGGGGTGCCGCCGCGTACGAGCGCGCCGACGCAGACGACGGCGTCGAACCGTCCCCCCGTCGCGAGCTTGCCGGCGACCATCGGGATCTCCCAGGCGCCCGGCACACGGAAGATGGTGATGGCCTCGCGGTCTGCCCCGTGCCGCACCAGGCAGTCGAGCGCGCCCGCCTCGAGGCGGGAGGTGAGGGCCTCGTTGAACCGGCTGACCACCAGCGCGAACCGGAGATCCGCGGCTTCCAGCTTGCCTTCGATCACCCGCATGGCCGTCCTCCTAACCTCTCATTGTAGCCGCATTTCACATCACACCCAAGAACCGCGGCACCCCTCCCCCGTCTCCATCTCCCTGTCCCTGCCCGTCTCCGACGACGTCGTCCCGGACTCAGAGCCATATCGGGCACGGGCACGGAAATGGGCACGGAAACGGGCTCGCGCACGCCGGGATCGTCAGCCTAGATAGCTGACCGCGGAGCTGAAACTCCGAGGTGAATGCTACGCTGGCTTTCACGATGATGGGCTGGACAATCTCCCTCCTGCGGCAGGTCGGTGGCGTGACCAGGCTCGCCGGTCAGACGCTGGTGCGCATGTTTTCGCGCCCGCTCGACGTCAAGGAGACCGTCCGCCAGTTCGACCGCATCGGCGTCGGATCGCTCAACCTGACCAACATCACCGCCCTGTTCACCGGCATGGTGCTCGCCCTCCAGACCGCGTATGCGCTCGGCAAGTTCGGCGCCCGCCTCTACATCGGCGAGGTCGTCGCGCTGTCGCTGGTGCGGGAGCTCGGCCCGGTGCTGACGGCGCTCATGGTGGGCGGCCGCGTCGGCTCCGGCATCGCCGCCGAGATCGGCTCGATGGCGGTCACCGAGCAGGTCGACGCCATCCGCTCGATGGCGGCGGACCCGGTGCGCAAGCTGGTGGTCCCACGGGTCTGGGCGACGGTCGCGATGCTTCCCCTCCTGACCATCCTCGCCGACGGCATGGGCATCTTCGGCGGGCTCCTGATCGGCGTCTTCCAGGAGGGGCTGAGCCCGACCTTCTACCTGCGGCGCACCGCGCAGGTGCTGACCTTCGACGACCTCTGGCTGGGCCTCGCCAAGCCCGTGGTGTTCGCCTTCCTGATCGCAGTTATCGGCTGCTACAACGGGCTCTCGGCCCGCGGCGGAGCGGACGGCGTCGGCCGGGCGACCACCCACACCGTGTACGTGGTCGCCATCTCGGTGCTGATTTTTGACTTCTTCATCACCAAGCTGTTCATGGCGCTGTGACATGAGCGAACCCGTGATCCTGCTGCGCGACGTGGCAAAGGCCTTCGGGGCCAAGCACGTGCTGCGCGGGGTCTCGCTCGAGGTCGAGCGCGGCGTCACGGTGGCGCTGCTCGGCGCCTCGGGCTCGGGCAAGTCTGTGACGCTCAAGGCGGTGAATGGCCTGGTCCAGCCTGACCGCGGGGAGATCACGGTGCTCGGCTACCCGGTGTCGAAGATGTCCGAGGCGGCGCTGGCGCCGCTGCGGCGCCGCGTCTCCTACCTGTTCCAGGGCGGCGCGCTGTTCGACTCGATGTCGGTCTTCGACAACGTCGCCTATCCGCTGCGCGAGCACGAGCGGCTCGATCCGGCGGCGCTGCGCGAGCGCGTCGACGAGCTGCTCGCCATGGTCCGGCTCGAGGGCGTGGGACCGCTGCAGCCGTCCGAGCTCTCGGGCGGCATGCGCAAGCGGGTCGCGGTGGCGCGCGCACTCGCGTTGGAGCCCGAGATCATGCTCTACGACGAGCCCACGACCGGGCTCGATCCGGTGACCGGCGGGGCGATCGCCGACCTCATCGTCGATCTCGACCGCCGCCTCGGGGTGACCTCGCTGGTCGTGACCCACGACATCCCCCTGGTCATGCGGGTCGCGGAGCAGGTGGTGTTCCTTCACGATGGCGCTTTCATCTTCTCCGGATCGGTGGAGGCCGCGACCCGCGAAGGGCCGGATCCGGTGCGGGAGTTCTTCGCGGCGGGAGGCATCCATGCGTGACGAGACGAAACGCGACCTGCGGGTCGGAGCGCTGGCACTGGCCGCGCTGGCGCTGCTCGCCGTGGCGATCCTGACCATCGGCCAGCGCCAGCAGGTTTTCGTCCGGCACACCCGCTACCAGACCTCGTTCGCCAACGTCACCGGGCTGCAGGCCGGTGCGGCGGTGCGGCTGAGCGGGGTCGACGTCGGCTTCGTGGAGGCGATCGAGCTGCCGACCGATCCCGGGCAGAGTCGGATCAACGTTCGCTTTTCGGTCGACGCGGACTTCACCGAGCGGATCCGCGAGGACAGCGAGGTCTCGATCAAGACGATCGGGCTGCTCGGCGACAAGTACCTCGAGATCCGCGCCGGCTCGCTGTCCGCGCCGCGGCTGCTGGAGGGAGGACGGATCACAGGACGGGATCCCGCCGAGGTCGCGGAGTTCGTCGCCAGCGGCGAGGACCTGATCGAGAATCTGATCTCGATCTCGTCCAGCCTCAAGGTGATCCTGCACCGGATCGAGGCCGGCGAGGGGCTGCTCGGCGAGCTGACCCAGACCCCGGAGGGCAAGGAGGCCTTCGGCGATGTCGCCCGCTCGACCGTGACCGAGCTGCGCGACATCCTGCAGAAGGTCAACGCCGGCGAAGGGCTGCTCGGCCGGATGATCTCCGACCCCGCCCTGGGCGACGAGTTCGCCGCGACGACCCGCAGCCTCCAGGCCAGCGGCGCGGCCATCGCGGCCGACCTCGAGCGGACCGACTCGGCCTACGCCATGTTGTTCCGCGACCCGGAGACGGCGCGGGCGCTGCGCGAAACCATCGGCGCGGTCCGCGACGCCACCGAGGCAATGGCGGCGGCCTTCGAGGAGCTGTCCACCGGCCAGGGAACGCTGCCGCGGCTGATGCAGGACAAGGAGTACGCCGACAACTTCCTCGACGACCTGCAGGCGTTGACGCACCACCTGCGGTCGGTGATGGAGAAGATCGACCAGGGCGAGGGCGCGGCGGGCGCCTTCATCAACGACCCGCAGCTCTACCAGGACCTCGAGAACGTGGTCCGCGGGGTCGAGAACTCGGCGGTCACCTCGTGGTACATCCGCAACCGCCGCAAGTCGGGCGAGAAGTCGGAGGCTGCAGAGGAGGCCGCCGCTGACGCCAAGGAGGGCTCCGCCGGAGGCGCGCCATGACCGCTGAACGCGCATTCCAGGTGACCGGAGCTCGCGGCCTCGACCACTCGCTGCTGCCGATGACGCTGTGGCGCAAGGCGAAGAAGCTGGGAACCTGGGACCCGCTCGACATCGACCTCGAGCAGGACCGCCGCGACTGGCAGGCACTGTCGGCGGCCGAGCACGAGGTGCTGCTCCACCTGACCTCGCTCTTCGCGGCCGGCGAGGAGTCGGTCACCGTCGACCTGCTGCCGCTCATCGGTGTCATCGCGCAGGAGGGTCGCCTCGAGGAGGAGATCTACCTGACGTCGTTCCTCTGGGAGGAGGCCAAGCACGTCGAAGCGTTCCGTCGCTTCCTGGACGTGGTGGCGGGGAGCGGCGCCGACCTGTCGCGCTTCCACTCGCCGAGCTATCGGGCGATCTTCGCAGACGAGCTGCCGGCGGCCCTGCAGCGCCTCCGGCACGACTCGTCGCCGGTCGCCCAGGCCGAGGCCTCGGTGACCTACAACATGATCGTCGAGGGAGTGCTCGCCGAGACCGGCTACCACGCCTACCACGCGATGCTCGAGCGCAACGGCATCCTGCCCGGGATGCAGCAGATCGTCTCCCTGCTCAAGAAGGACGAGTCGCGCCACATCGCCTACGGGGTCTTCCTGCTCTCCCGGCTGACAGCCGAGCACGGCGAGGAGGTGTGGGAGGCGATCCAGCGTCGAATGGGCGAGCTGATGCCGCTCGCCATCGGCACCATCGGCGAGATCTTCGACGCCTACCAGGAGATGCCCTTCGGCCTGGAGCTCGAGAGCTTCGTCAGCTTCGCCTCGGCGCAGTTCGAGAGCCGACTCGCGCGGCTCGAGCGCGCACGCGGCCAGTCGCTCGAGAGCGTCCTCCGGGGGAGATAGACCGAGTCCGGCCAATCCCGGGCCCGCTTCCGTCTCCGTCTCCGTCTCCGAAACGGACGAACCTGGCGGCATTCCCTAACGCGGGAACGGAGACGCGCACGGGCACGGAGACGGGCACGGAAGCGACCGGGAGGGKGGCCCTATTCCCTCACCCTCCGCCCTAACCCCTCCCGGCGACCGCGTGCTGGGCCCGATCGCGTCCGGAGCCGGTCAGGGCGACCAGCTCGCCGGCCGGCGCTACCAGGCCGCGCAGCTCGGCTTGGCGCGCGACCTGGCGGGTGAAGCCCTCGCTCCAGCGCAAGTGCTGGTGGAGGGTGGTGCGGCGGCACTCCTCGCGGGCTTCCTCGGTGTGCTCGTGGTGGAGCAGGTGGACCAGCAGCATGGTCACCCCGAACTCCAGCCGCTGGGCGGCGCGGCGCCGCATCTGGACGAGGAGCCCGCGCCGCGGCGCGAGCGCGAAGGCAGCCGCGAACAGCACTCCGCAGGCGGTCGCCATGGCGCCGGCGATCGACACGTCGAGCAGGAACGCGATGCCGCAGCCCGCCGCCGCAGCCAACGCCGCCGTGAGCGCGCTCAGCGCGAGCATCGGTCCCAAGCGCTCGGCGAGCAGGTAGGCGGTGGCCGGCGGCGCGATCATCAGCGCCACCACCAGGATCGATCCGACCGAGTTGAAGGCGCCGACCGCGGTGATCGAGACCACCGTCATGAGGCCGTAGTGCAGCAGCGCCGGCTTCAGCCCGAGCGCGGCAGCGAGCCCCGCGTCCACCGTGGCCAGCTTGAGCTCCTTGAAGACGACCGCGATGAAGGCGAGGTTGATCAGCAGGATGCCGCCCATGGTCCAGAGCGCGACCGGGCCGAGGTCGCGGCCGCCGACGGCGAAGCGGTCGAAGGGTGCGAAGGCGAGCTCGCCGAGCAGCACCGCGTCAGTGTCGAGGTGGACGTCGCCGGCGTAGCGCGAGACCAGCACCACACCGAGCGCGAACAAGGCGGGGAACACCAGCCCGATGGCCGCGTCCCCGGGCACCAGCCGCGACCGTTTGACCGCCTCGATCAGCGCCACCGTGGCCACTCCGGTCGCCGCGGCGGCCGCCACCAGCAGCGGCGATCCGAGGTCGCCGGTCGCAAAGAAGGCGATGACGATGCCGGGCAGGATCGCGTGCGAGATCGCATCGCTCACCATGGCGAGGCGCCGCAGCACCAGGTAGGTCCCGGGCAGGGACGCCGCCACCGCGGTCACCACCGCGATCAGCAGGATCTCGAGCGCGGCGCTCACAGCCCCTCCCCGCCCTCGCGCTCGAGGGTCCGCCTCGCCTCGCGCCGGCCGAGCTCGGTGGGGGCCCACAGGCCGCCGGCTGCCTGCTGCGCGAGCCCGCGGCTCTCGAGACCTTCCAGCGCGCCGCCGACGTCCGCGTCGCGCGGGCTCATCGTCCGCAGCACGGCGACGGTGTGGCCGTGGCCGGGGTCCTCCGCGTGCTGCAGGGACAGTGCGTAGAGGTGGATCAGGACCGGGTCGAGCTGGGGCGCCCTGCGCAGCCGTCCCAGCCCCAGCCACCGCCACACCAGTCCCCGTCCGGGAGCGGCGAGCAGCGACACCGCCACGACGCCGGAGAGCAGGAGCACGATGGTCGGTCCGGTGGGCAGCCTCGGCACCAGCGAGCTCGCCACCGCCCCGGCCGCGCCGCACAGCGCGCCGATTGCCGCCGCGAGCGCCACCATCGGCCCCAGCCGCCGGCTCCACTGGCGGGCAGCGGCGGCGGGCGCGACGATCATCGCGCTCATCAGCACGACGCCCACCGTCTGCAGCCCGATCACGATCGCCACCACCAGCAGGGCGGTCAGCAGGCCGTCGAGGCGGGCCATGGGCAGCCCGAGCCCGACGCCGAATCCGCGGTCGAAGGCGAGCAGCTTGAGCTCCTTCCAGAGCAGTGCCAGCGCCACCAGCGCGATCGCCCCGACGACCGCCATCGCGACGACGTCCTGGAGCAGGAGCGCTGCCGCCTGACCGAACAGGAAATTCTCGAGGCCGGCCTGGGCGGCATTCGGCTGCTTCTGGATGAAGGTCAGGAGCACCAGGCCGAAGCCGAAGAAGACCGCGAGCGTCATGCCGAGCGCAGTGTCGAAGGGCACGCGGCTGCGGGCCGTCACCGTGCGCACGGCGAGCGTCGCCAGCCAGCCCGCAAGCGCCGCGCCGCCCATCATGACCACCGGGATCTTGCTGCCGGTCAGCAGGAAGGCGAGCGCGATGCCAGGCAGGGCGGCGTGGCTGACCGCGTCCCCGAGCAGGCTCTGGCGCCGCAGCACCGCGAACGAGCCGAGGCCGCCCGCGGTCGCACCGAGCACCCCGGAGCCGAGCGCGACGATGCGCAGCGTGTAGTCGCCGAGCAGCTCCACCTCAGCCTCCGGCGGCTCCGTCGCGCGCGAGCACGCCGATCCTCCCGCCGAAGGTCATGCGCAGGTTGTCCTCGGTGAAGACCTCGGCCACCGGCCCGGCGGCGATGGCGCGCACGTTGAGCAGCAGCACCTGGTCGAAGTACTGGGGGACCGTCTGCAGGTCGTGGTGGACGACGAGGATGGTCTTGCCCGCCCCGGCGAGGCCGTCGAGGACCTCGATGATCGTGCGCTCGGTCGGGGCGTCGACCCCCTGGAACGGCTCGTCGAGCATGTAGATCTCCGCCCCCTGGACCAACGCCCGCGCCAGCAGCACGCGCTGCTGCTGGCCGCCCGACAGCTGCGCGATCGGCCGCCTGGTGTACGCCTCCATGCCGACCGAGCGCAGCGCCGCCGCGGCCTCCTCGCGCTGCCGCTGGCCGACCCGGCGCAGCCAGCCGAGGCGGCCGTAGGTGCCCATGGTGACGACGTCCAGAGCGTCGGTGGGGAAGTCCCACTCGAGGCTCGTCCGCTGCGGCACGTACGCGATCTCGCCGCGAATCCGCTCGCGCGGCCGCCCGAAGATCCGGATCTCGCCGGCGACCGGCGCGACCAGGCCCATCGCGGCCTTGATCAGGGTGCTCTTGCCGGCGCCGTTGGGCCCGACAATGGCCAGCTTGACGCCGGTCGGCACCGCGAGGTCGACGTCCCACAGCACCGGCTGATCGGCGTAGGCGACGGTGAGGTCCTCGACCTCGATCGCGTTCGCCGGTCCGGCCAGCCTGTCCACAGCAGCGTTCGATCGCACGGCTCAGCCTCCCGCCCTCTCGGCGAGGGCGCTCGTGATCGTCTCGATGTTGGATCGGACCATGCCGGCATAGGTCGCGGCCGGGCCCGCGGGGTCACCGAGGGCGTCGGAGTAGAGGCTGCCCCCGATCGCCACCTCGAACCCGCGGGCAGCCACCGCCTCGCGCAGCGCCCTGATCGAGCGCGGCGACACCGAGGACTCGACGAAGATCGCCGGGATCCGCCGCTCGGCGATGAGCTGGGCCAGCTGCTGGACGTCGGCGGTCGCCGCCTCGGCGGCGGTGCTCACGCCCACCAAACCTCGCACCTCGAAGCCGTAGGCGCGGCCGAAGTAGGTGAACGCGTCGTGCGCCGTGACCAGCACCCGCCGCTCCTCGGGCAGCGCCGCGACCCGCTCCCGCACCCAACCGTCGAGTGCGGCCAGCTCCGCGAGGTAGGCGTCGGCCCGGCTCTGGTACGCAGCGGCGTGGTCCGGGTCGAGGTCAGCCAGCGCGTCGCGCGCGCACTCCGCGGCATGGCGCCACAGCGACACGTCGAACCAGACATGTGGATCGTGAATCCCGGCGAATCCCTTCGAGGTGATGAGCTCCGACTCGGGGATGCAGTCGGTGACCGCCACCGTGGTCACCCCCCTCCGGTTCATCTCGGCGAACACCTCGCCCATCTTGCCCTCGAGGTGGAGCCCGTTGTAGAACACCGCGCGCGCCGCGGACAGGCGCCACACGTCGCCGGCGCTCGGCTTGTAGAGATGCGGGTCGACGCCGGGCCCCATCAGGGACTGCAGCTCGATGTCCTCGCCGCCGATGCGGCCGACCAGGTCGGCCACGATGGTGGTCGTCGCCACGACACGGAGCGCGCCAGGCTCCGGTGCCGCCGGCCCGCTGCCGCACCCCGCGGTGACGGCGGCGGCCAGCGCCAGTCCGAGCAGGAACAGACGCCTCACGGCCGGCCTCCCTCGACCCAGACCTGGCTCGCGAGCTCGGAGGGCACCAGGAAGCGCGACCCGCCGGCCTCGATCCGCACCCCCGCCGGGGAGTGCTCGAGCACCTCGAGCCGGGTGCCCGGCACCAGTCCGAGGCGCTCCAGCACCGCCAGGCTGTCCGGGTGCTGCGAGCCGACCCTGAGCACGGTCGCGGCGCCGGCCGTGCCGGGCTCCGCAAGCCGGCAGCCGTCGTCGTCCTCCGGCAGGCGCAGCTGAGCGTCCGGGATCGGATCGCCGTGGGGGTCGCGGGTGGGGTGGCCGAGGACCTCGGCGATCCGCTCCTCGAAGCGCTCGGAGATCACGTGCTCGAGCCGCTCGGCCTCGTCGTGGATCTCGGCCCAGCCGTAGCCCAGCGTCTGGGCGAGGTAGGTCTCGAGCAGCCGGTGGTGGCGCAGCATCTCGAGGGCGACCTGGCGTCCCGGCTCGGTCAGGCGGACGCCGCGGTAGCGGCGGTGGTCGACCAGCCCGAGCTCGGCGAGCCGCTGCACCATGCCCGTGACCGACGCCGGCCTCACCCCGAGCCGCACCGCCAGCGACTGGGTGCCGACGCTGCCGCCACGCTCCCCGAGCAGGAAGATCTGCTTGAGGTAGTCCTCCTGGGGCGCGGTCAAGGTGAGGCTCGATCGCTCGCCGACCATCAATTTTAGGTTAGGCTAAAATTGGCAGCTGTCAAGCATCGGGCGCGGAAGCGGACGGGCCGGAAACCTCGGCGCGTGACGCGGCCCATGGGCTATGATGCCGGCCCTGGAGGGCGCCATGTGCGACAACGAGCTCGTGATGAA
The DNA here is from genome assembly GCA_003105185.1 of Holophagae bacterium. Classification (GTDB taxonomy): domain Bacteria; phylum Acidobacteriota; class Thermoanaerobaculia; order Thermoanaerobaculales; family Sulfomarinibacteraceae; genus FEB-10. The sequence goes on along the minus strand of PQAJ01000172.1, from coordinate 388 downwards.
GGCCTGCCGACCGCTCCCGGCCGGCACCCCGCCACTTTCCGGCCATGACCTCGAGCACCTGCTCGGCCACGCCGAGGGCTGGGCGATCTCGGCCGGATGGCTGGCCAAGACCTTCCAGTTCGAGAACCACTACCAGACCATGGCCTTCGTCAACGCCGTGGCCTGGATCTCGCACCGCGAGGACCACCACCCCGAGCTGGTGGTCGGCTACTCGAGCTGCACCGTTCGCTACGCCACCCACTCGATCGGCGGCCTGTCGGAGAACGACTTCATCTGCGCCGCCAAGGTCGACCACCTGGTCGAGAACTGAGGCCGGCGGCGGCGCGACCCTGCGGCGGCGACTGCGTTACGGGCTCGGCTTCCCGCCGCTCTCCATGGAGGACGGGCC
>PQAJ01000171.1 GCA_003105185.1 Holophagae bacterium | reverse complement strand
ATGCCGGTGGCGTACTGGTGGGGCTCGGCGTAGGTGGCGTGGTCCTGGATCCGGTCCGGATCGAAGACCACAACGTCGGCAAAGTAGCCCTCCACGAGTCGGCCTCGCCGCTCGACCCGGAGCGTCTCGGCCGGCAGGGAGGTGAGCTTTCGGATCGCCTCCTCGAGGGGAAGCAACCGCTCCTCCCGCACGTACTTGCCGAGCAGGCGGGCGAAGCTGCCATAGGCGCGGGGATGCGGGTTGCTCTTCAGGAACACCCCCTCGGGTGCCAGCGACGCTTCGTCCGAGCAGAAGCTGACCCAGGGCAGCGCGATCGCCCGGCGGAGGACCTCCTCGGACTGGGTGAAGTAGACCGCGCCGACGCGCGACTCGTCCTCGAGGACGAGGTCCATCGCGGTCTGCTCCGGGGATGCGCCGCGGAGCGCGGCGACCTCAGCGAGGGTCTTGCCGGTGAGCGGCTTGAGCGCGGCGCTCTTGAAGCCGACCAGCAGGATGTTGTCGGGCGAGCCGGCCGCCAGGTACATGTTCTCCCAGGTGTCGGACGGCTCGAGCATCTCGCGCGCGATGCGACGCCGCGTTTCCGGGTCCTTGAGGCGCTCGAGCGACGCCTCGAAGCCTCCCTCCTGGACCCATGGCGGCATCGTCGAGTTGAGGCCGGTCGCGCCCGCCGGGTAGGTGTAGACGTCGGCCGTGACCTCCAGGCCCCGGCTGCGGGCCTCCTCGATCCCGGCGACCGCGCGATCGAAGAGCGGCCAGTTGGCGCGGCCCGAGGACTTGAAGTGGTAGATCTCGGCGCGCAYCCCGGCCTCGCGGGCGATGGCCAGCAGCTCGTCGAYCGCYTCCGGCAGGCGGKMGGCCTCGTTGCGGAGGTGGGAGATGTACATGCCGCCGCGCTCGCCGGCGGCCCGCGCGAGCGCGATCAGCTCGTCGGTGCTCGCGAAGCTGCCCGGCGGGTAGATCAGCGACGAGGCGACGCCGAGAGCGCCCTCGCGCATCGCCTGGCGGACCAGCGCGCGCATCCGTTCGAGCTCGTCGGGAGTCGGCGGCCGGTCCTGGTACCCGATGACGTGGATGCGCGGCGTCGCAGCGCCGACGAACGAGGCGACGTTGGGCGAGATGCCGCGGCGCTCGAGCAGCTCCAGGTACTCGCCGAGGGAGGTCCAGGTGACCTGGTAGCGGACATCCTCCTGGCGCCGCGTGAGCTCCTCCTTCATGGCGTCGTTCAGCGGTCCCATCGACTCGCCCTCGCCCATCACCTCCAGGGTCACGCCCTGACGGATGTCGCTCTGGGAGCGACCGTCCTCGATCAGCGACTCGTTGGCCCAGCACATCATGTTGACGAAGCCCGGAGCGACCGCGAGGCCAGTGGCGTCGATCGAGGATGGCGCCGAGGCGCCGGACAGGTCGCCGATCGCGGCGATGGTGTCGCCCCTGATGCCGACATCGGCGCGAAAGGGCGCGCCGCCGCCTCCGTCGTAGACCGTGCCGCCGCGGACGATGACATCGAAGTGCTGGCCCGGCCGGGGGCTGCCGCCGCAGGCCGCCACCAGCAGGGCGGAGAGGAGCGGCACGCATCTCCCGACAGCGCGCATGGGGCTTTCCTCCGTGACCGATCGGTTGGCGGGGCCCAGTGTAGCTGAATCCGGCAGGGCCGCGGGCCGGCTGGGCGAGCCGCCTCGTTGCTACACTGTGCGGCGCTGCCATGAGCCGCCCCGCGCCGCACGCCCACGGGCACGATCTCCGCAACGCCCTGCTCGCCACCCTGTTCTTTGGAGCGGCGGCCGGGATCTTTGGGGCGACCCTCAACAACTACCTGTCCGAGGCCCACGGCTTCGACGCCGCCGCCCGGGGCTGGCTCGAGGTGCCGCGCGAGCTGCCCGGCTTCCTGATCATGTTCGTCACCGGCGCGCTGCTGACCGTGACGTCGGAGAGCCAGATGGCGGCGCTGGCGATGGTGCTGACCGGGATCGGCGCCGCCGGCCTCGGCTTCCTGTCGCCGACCACCGCCGCGGTGGTGGTGTTCGTGGCGATCTGGTCGCTTGGCGACCACGTGATCTTCGCAGTCGAGGGCCCGATCGGACTCCGGCTCGCCCACGGTGGCCGGGAGGGCCGCCGGCTCGGCCAGTTCGGCGGTGCCCGCAACCTCGGCACCATCGCCGGGGTCGGGCTGGTGTTCGGATTGGCGAAGCTCCTCGGCGACCGCTACGACGTGTTCTACGGGCTGGCAGCGGCGTGCGCGCTGCTCGCCGGCGTGTTCTACGCATCGCTGCGGATGTGGCGGGCCGGCGCGCGCTCGAAGCGCCTCGTCTTCAAGCGGCGCTACGGGCTGTTCTACGCGATCAGCGCCCTGTTCGGGATCCGCAAGCAGATCTTCCTCGCCTTCGGGGCCTGGGTGCTGGTGCAGCTGCACGGGGTGTCGGTGAGCACCATCGCGCTGCTCTACTTCATCGCCGCCACTCTCGGGGTGGTGATGCGGCCTCTGCTCGGCGAGGTCATTGACTGGCTCGGCGAGCGCACGGTCCTTGCTGCGGACGAGCTCCTGCTGCTCGGGGTTTGCCTCGCCTATGCCTTCGCGAGCGACCTGCTGCCCGAGCCCTTCGACCTGTGGCTGCTGTACTCGGCATACGTGGCCGACTCGGTGCTGTTCGCGCTGCGCGTGGCGAGGACGACCTACCTCGGGAAGATCGCCGAGGATCCGGCCGACATCACGCCGACCATCGCTACCGGCATCACGATCGATCACGCGGTCGCGATGTCGTTGCCGGTCGTCTCGGGCTACGTCTGGGAGGCGTTCGGCTTCCGCTGGGTGTTCCTGCTCGCCGGCGCGATCGCGCTGGTCGGCTTCTTCGTGTGCCTGCAGGTGCGCGTGCCGACGCCGGCGATCAGGGGCGCAGAGGCAGCGGACGCCGCCTGAGGCTCGCGGGTGGAGTGCCCGCGGCGGCGGCCACCGCCCCGCTCCAGCTGGGAACTCGTACGGCATTGGCCTTCCGAGGGGGCTGTGGTCGACCGGATGTGCAGGGGGACGGCCACTGCGGCGGAACTCCTGGTCCGGGTTCTACGGCCGATCGAGCTCGCTCGACATGTTTTGTTATGACGCGACAACGATGCGCTGAAAMTGTCAATCATGAGAAGTCGATTCACTGCCCCAAGGATGCGCGCAGCGCATCCCGAGGAGCGTGTKGGCAGAGGCCAAGCTCGCAACCCGAATCCAGTCGCGCGTTGAGGGGCCTATGCCCACCCGCTCCTACGGGATGCGCCGCGGGTAGTGGACCTGCCAGTCGCGGTTGACCACCTCGACCTTGACCTCCCTCGGGCTCTGCCCGGAGGCCGGCGGTCGGAACGCGAGCGCCACGCTCGCGTCCAACAGCTCGCCGAGATAGTCGAGGGTCATGCCGGCCATGCCGGCGCTGCCCAGGAAGTAGCTGCGGCCGCCCGTGACCTCGGCAACCCGGCTCAGGGCGGATCGGGCTTGGTCGTCGAACCCGCTGTCGCGAAGCCCGATCACGAAGACCGGCACGCCCGCGGTCTCCGCCGCGGCGGAGGCGTCCCTCCAGGCGGCCTTGCCGGAGGCGTCGCTGCCGTCGGTGACGACCACCAGGAAGCTGCGGCCTCGGTGGCCCGCTGTGGACCGCGCGGCCGCGGTGACCAGCGCGGCGAGGTCGTCGAGGCGTCCGTCCGCCGTCCCGTCGGCCCAGCGCGTGATGCTGTCCGGGCCGGCGCCCCAGCCCGGCCGTGGCTCGGCGGTCGACACCACCATGAGATCGCCGCCGTCCCGGGTGCGCAACGACAAGCGGCCGAGCTGGCGCGCGATCTCGTCCGCGAGCTCGCCGGCGTCGGGCGCCAGGTCGGCGACGATCGCCAGGTTGAGTGGCGCGCTGGCGGCGTCGCCCACGGCGTCGATCGTGACCGGCGAACCGCCGACCCGCAGCTGGAACGCGGTCGGGCCGAGCCCGAGGATGGGCCGATTGCGCTCGGTGACGACCACCGTCAGGTCGGCCATGGATGGGTGAGCCGCTGCCCACGAGCCGGCGGCGGCCGCGGGCGCGGCGGGCGCCGCCTCGACCGGCGCAGGGATCGCAAGTTCTGGCGCCGCTTCCACCGCGGTCGGCTGCGGCGTCGCAACCGGCACCGCGACAGCAGCAGCCTCGGGGGCTGTCACGGGCGGGGTCTCGGCCGGGGCTGGCTCGGCCTCCAGCTCTGGGACAGCCTCGGCCGGCGCGGCCTCGGGCTCCGGCGGCGGCTCAGTCGCGACAGGTCGCTCCTCGGCGACGGCTGCGACGGCAGCGACGGGCGGGACCTCGACCGGGGTCGGCTCGATTGCCGGCTCGGGGGCGGACTCGACTGGCGCCGCGATCTCGGGCAGCGGCGCCGACCGGGCCTCGGTGGGTTGGGCCCCGGGAGCCGCAGCGGTTGCTGGGGGTGCGACGGCGATGGCAGGAGCGGTCGCCGCGACCGCCACGGGCGCGGTCTGGGCCGGGGCTGGCTCAGCCTCCGACTCGGGGACGGCGGCCGGCGACGCCTCGGCCAATGGCTGCGCGGCGGCAGGGACGGGGGTGGCGCCCGCGGGCTGCGGCGCCGATTTGGGCTCGATCGGCGGCGCCGCGGCGACCGCCGTGGCGGCGTCCGCGGGGATCGGGGGAGGGACAGGCGAGGCTGCTGGCGAAGGCGCAGCAGCGGCCAGCGCCGGCACCGCGAGCCGACCAACCCAGATGCCGGCGGCCTTGCCGCTGGCGCCCTCGACCGAGACGCGCAGCTCGTAGTCGCCGGGCGGCCACGCGACCTCGAACGCCGCCTGGCCCCGCTCGTCCAGGTCGACGGCGCGCGCCACTCGGTTGACCCTTTCGCCGCGGCGCAGCAGCTCGCCCTGCACCCAGACGTCGCGGCCGAGGCGCGGGCGGTCCTCGGGAGCGACCTGGACGGTGACCGAGATGAGCGTGGCGTCGCCCTCGGGGCGGACGGCCGCGGTCTCAACCCGCAGCGCCACCGGCGGCCCGGCGGCAATCGACAGCGTGGCGAGCACGACGGTGAGGACGATGGCTCGGCGGTCTCGCTCCATGGCGCGCCTCCCGGAGAGATTGTCCCACGTCACAGGCCTTCGGGTCGGGCGCGGGGTGACGCTCTGTGCTCCAACCACCCCCTCGGTGCAACCATGGCGCGGTGGGATTCGCTCCCGCCCCGTCGGCGGCCGCGCGTCAGAGGCCGGCCGCTGAGACGGTGTCGCAGGCGTTGAGGTCGGCGCTGTCGAGGCCGCGCCACCGAGTCAGCAGCGAGCGCGCTGGCCGCGGCGGCGGCGCAGCGTTGCGTCGCCGCGGGCAGTACGCTAGGGTGCAAGCCATGCCACGACACCCCGCTCTCGACTCCGTCGCCGAGCAGCTTGGCGGCTCGATCTACAGCACGCTCGCGTCGCGGATCGCCCACCTCGAGGGTGAAATCTACCCGCTCCACATCGGCGACACCTGGATGGACCCCGACCCGGAGCTGGACTGGCGGAGCGTCGACCCGAACGCGACGCCCCGGCCTCACCTGTACAGCGACCCCGCCGGGATCACGGCGCTGCGCGACCGGCTGGTCGAGAAGGTGCGGTCCCGGAACCGGATCCCGGTTACCGGCCGCGAGAACGTCCTGATCACGGCCGGCGCGACCGCCGGGCTGGCCGCGGCCGCGGCGGCCATCGTCGGCTCGGGCGACGAGGTGCTGGTGCTGGCGCCGTACTGGCCCCTGATCCGCGGCATCGTGGTCGAGGCCCGCGGCATTCCGGTCGAGGTGCCGGTGCTGACCGACCCGGCGCTCTCCGCGGAGAGCCTCCGCGAAGCCCTGGAGGCACGTTGCGGCGAGCGAACGGTCGCCGTCTACGTGAGCACGCCGTCGAACCCCACCTCCAGGGTGCTTCCGCTCCCGGCGCTCGAGGCGGTCGTCGAATTCGCTCGCGCCCACGACCTGTGGATCCTCTCCGACGAGGTCTACGAGGACTACGCGTACCGCGGCACCCACGACAGCGTCGGCGAGCTGGCCCCGGAGCGCACCGCCACCGCGTTCTCGTTCTCGAAGGCCTATGGGATGTCCGGCTACCGCTGCGGCTACCTGGTCGGCCCGCCGGCGCTGATCGAGGGCGGCCGGCGGCTCGCGACCCACCTCTGGTACTCGACCCCGACGCCGGCGCAGCACCTCGCGCTCAAGGCGCTCGACGTTGGCCACCGCTGGATCGCTCGGGCGCGATCGGCGTACCAGGAAGCCGGCGACAGGGCCGCGGCCCGGCTCGGGCTCCCGGCGCCGAGCGGCAGCCAGTTTCTGTTCGTCGACGTGGGACCGGCGCTCGACGAGCGCGGGCTGATGGGCTTCCTCGAGGACTGCCTCGAGGACAACCTGGTGCTGGCGCCGGGCACGAGCTTCGGCCCGAGCTTCGGCACCTGGGTCCGGGTCTGCTTCACGTGCGCGCCGCCCGACGTGGTCGGGCGCGGGTTCGACCGGCTCGCGCGCCGGCTGGGGCGGTGAGAAGGCGGCGAAGCCCGGGTTCGTTCGGGATCGGGGACGGAAACGCAGACGGGCGATGGCGGGGCGCGAGCCCCTCACCCCTGACCCCTATYCCCATGCCGCCAGGCCGGGCTAGCATGCGCCCGGGAGGACACCGTGAACCCCCAACTGCTCCTGATCATCGTGGCCGGCCTGCTGGTCGGCATCGGCGCCGCGTTCAGCGGACTCGGCGGYGGCTTCCTGATGGTCCCGCTGCTGCTGATATTGGGCTTCCCGGCCCAGAAGGCGGTGGGGACGTCGTTCCTCGGCATCTTCATCATCTCGGTGTCCGCGCTGCTCGCCCACCACAAGCTGGCCAACGTCGACTGGAAGATCGGCCTGCTGCTGGGCCTCGGGGGCCTGGTCGGCGCCCAGGTCGGCGCCCGCCTGGTCGAGCACGTGTCCACCGCGCAGTTCAAGCGGATCTTCGCAGTTATCCTGATCGGCCTCGCGGCGTACGTGTTCTTCAGGAAGTGAGGAGGAGCGATGTCGAGTCCCCAGCCGACCGGCGTCGAGGGCGTGACCCAGCGGTTCGCCACCGCGGCGGACGTCCCCGTGATCCTGGAGCTGATCCGGGAGCTCGCCGAGTACGAGCGGCTGTCGCACGAGGTGGTTGCCGACGAAGGGTTGCTCCAGGAGAGCCTGTTCGGCTGCCGCCGGGTGGCCGAGGTCATCATCGCCGAGGAGCACGGGGAGGCGCTCGCTTTCGCGCTCTTCTTCCACAACTTCTCGACCTTTGTCGGCCGCCCGGGGATCTACCTCGAGGACATCTACGTTCGACCGCGGGCGCGCGGCCGCGGCATCGGAAGGGCGCTCCTCGTGCTGCTCGCGAAGATCGCGGTCGAGCGCGGCTGCGGCCGCATGGAATGGTCGGTTCTCGACTGGAACGAACCCGCTATCGGCTTCTACCGGAAGCTCGGCGCGGCCGCGATGGACGAGTGGACCGTCTTCCGCCTCGCTGGCCCAGCTCTCGAGAGGCTCGCGGGAACCGGTGGCGCCCGCTAGGCGAGGGCCGGGCTCAGCTCGCGTGCTCGGCGAGAAAGCCCAGCACCCTGTCGAGGACCGCACCGCCGCCCTCGGCGAGCACCGAGTGGGCGGCCGAAGGGACGGACACCAGCTCGGCGGCCGGCAACGTGGCCGCGAGCTCGGCCGTGTCCTCCGGGGCCACGATCGGGTCGCGCTCACCGCGAAGGACGAGCGCCGGCACCTCGAGCTCGGCGAGCTGCGGCCGCAGGTCCCAGCCGACGAGCAGCCGTTCGACCTGATCGGTGGCGCCGGGAAGGTCGTCGGGGTCGAGACCATAGAGGCGCGCCGCCTCGTCGACGAATCCCGGGAAGCGCTGGGCGAACGGTGGCGCGAAGGCCAGGGTCATCAGGGCGGACCCGACGCGCTCCGGCGGCAGGTGGCGGAGCAGGGTCCGGAGCAGCTCGAGGGAGCGCCGGCCGTGGCCGCTCAGCCGGGCGGCGCACGAGGCGAGGACCAGGCAGCGGACGCGGTGCGGCGCCTGGAGCGCCGTGGCCAGCGCGATGGCACCGCCCATGCTCGCCCCGAGCAGGGCGAAGTGATGGATCCCACGGCCGTCGACCGCCGCCAGCACGTCGAGGGCGGCGTCGGCGAGCGAGAAGTGGTGGCCCGACCGCGAGCCGCCGATGCCGCGGTTGTCGATGGCGAGCACTGTGAAGCGCCTGCCGAGCACGCCCGGAAGGTCGCCCCAGATGCGGCGGGACGAGCCGAGGCCGGCGACCAGGACCAGCGCCGGGCCCTCTCCCGACTCGATGCCGGCGACCGGGCCGCGCGGAGTGTCGATAGTGAAGGTCGTCATGAGTTCCTGCTGCGGGTCATCTACAATATCCCAGGCCTCGAGGCGCGGACGATTGTAGACCGTCGGCGACGGGGGAGCGGAGTGTCGTGAGCGAGCTGCTGCTGGTGCTGGATGTCGGCAACACGAACACCGTGGTCGGGCTGTTCCAGGGCAGCGACCTGATCTCCAGGTGGCGGCTGTCGACGCACGCCGACCGGACCGCGGACGAGGTCGGGATGTGGCTGCGCCAGCTCCTGGACTTGCAGGGCGTCGACCCGGCCGAGCTGGTCGGCATCGCGGTCGGTTCGGTCGTGCCGCCGATCGACCCCTGGCTGCGGGAGGGCATCGGCCGCTACCTCGGGATCGCGCCGTTCTTCGTCGAGCCTGGCATCCGGACCGGCATGCCGCTGCGGGTCGATGCACCGCAGGAGCTCGGTGCGGACCGGCTGTGCGACGCGGTCGCCGCGCACGAGTTCTACGGCGGGCCGTGTGTCGTGATCGACTTCGGGACCGCGGTGACCTGGGAGGTGGTGTCGGCGAACGGCGAGTACTTGGGCGGGGCGATCGCACCCGGGCCCGGGGTGACGGCCGATGCGCTGGCCTCGCGGACCGCGAAGCTGCCGCGGGTGGCGATCGCGCCACCGCCGCGGGTCATCGGCAAGGGCACGGTTGACAGCATCCAGTCCGGCCTGTTCTACGGCTACCTCGGCCTGGTGGAAGGGGTGACCCGGCGCATCCTCGACGAGCTCGGTGATGCCGTCGTCATCGCCACCGGCGGCTTCGCCGAGGACATCGCGCAGCACACCGACATCTTTCGCCATGTCGAGCCCGACCTCACCCTGCACGGCCTGCGCCTGCTGTGGGGCCGCAACCACCCGAGGGAGCCGTGATCGGACAGGCCTCGGGGCCGGAGCGGCGGGAGCGGATCCGCACCAAGGTTGAGGAGAAGCTGCGCCCGCTCACCCTGCCGAACTTCATCACCCTGTTCCGGATGGCGATCACGCCGTTCTTCGTGCTGGCCGTCAACGAGGGCGACTTCCAGCTCGCGCTGTGGATCCTGATCGTCGGTGGGGCCACCGACGCGGTCGATGGTTGGCTCGCCCGCACGCTCCACTCCCAGTCAGTGGTCGGCGAGTTCCTCGATCCGATCGCCGACAAGCTGATGCTCACAGTCGCGTACGTGTCGCTGACCATCCCCCAAGGCCAGCAGGTCGTGATCCCGCTGTGGCTCGCGATTCTGGCGCTGTTCCGGGACTTCCTGATCGTGCTCGTGGCCGTCGTCCTCTACGCGGTGGAGGGGGTGCACCGCTTTCCGCCGTCGGTCCTCGGCAAGGCCACGACCTTCATGCACGTGGTGACGGTGTGCGTGGTGCTGCTGGCGAACCTGGTGAGCGTGCCCGAGCACGCGATGACGACCTGCTTCTACACCAGCTTCGCCCTCGTCATCCTGTCGGGCTTCAACTACCTCTACCGCGCGAGCCGGTTCATCGAGGCGGCCCGGCAGGAGCGCAACGGCAGCGACTGAGACGGCGCGCCCTCAAGCGAACGACTCGGGCGGCGTGAAGGTCGGCATGACGCCACCGAGCACGCGCGCCACGTCGCGGGCGATGGTCTTCTCCTCGTTGGTCGGCACCACGAGGGCCTTGACCCGCGAGCCGTCGGTGGAGATCTCGCCCTCTTTCCCCGCAGTCGCCGCGTTGCGGGCCGCATCGAGCTCGAGGCCCATGAACTCGAGGCCGTTCAGCGAGTGCTCGCGCACGTCGGGGGAGTTTTCGCCGATCCCGCCGGTCATGAACACCGCGTCGACGCCTCCCATGGCCGCGGCGTAGGCCCCGACGTACTTCTTGACCCGGTAGCAGAAGATCCGGAACGCCACGTCGGCCCGCCGTTCACCGCGAGCGCGCGCCTTGAGCACCTCGCGCATGTCGGACGACACTCCGGAGATGCCGTACAGCCCGGAGTGCTTGTTGAGCATGGTGTTGACCTGGTGCAGCGTCAGCTCCTCCATCGCCATCAGCCACGGGATGATCGCCGGATCCATGTCACCAGACCGGGTGCCCATCAGGAGGCCCTCGAGCGGGGTGAAGCCCATCGAGGTGTCGATGCTGCGCCCGTGGTCGATGGCGGCGATCGAGCAGCCGTTGCCGAGGTGGACCGTGATCACGCGCCGGTCGTCGCGGCTCCAACCCAGGGCCTGGCAGCCGCGATAAGACACGTAGCGGTGGGAGGTGCCGTGGAAGCCGTAGCGGCGGATCTGGTGCTTGGTGTAGAGCTGGAACGGGATGCCGTAGAGGTAAGCGTGCCCGGGCATGGTCTGGTGGAAGGCGGTGTCGAAGACGGCCACGTGCGGCACCTTTGGCAGCGCCGCGAACGCGGCATGGTAACCGCGCAGGTTGGCCGGGTTGTGGAGCGGGGCGAGCACCGAGCAGGCCTCGATCTTGGCCACAACGTCCGGGGTCATCAGGACCGACGACGCGAACTCCTCGCCGCCGTGCACGACCCGGTGCCCGACCGCCTCGATGTCGGTGACGGCCGCCAGCACGCCGTGCTCCGGATCGACGAGCGCGCGCAGCGCCCAGTCGATCGCGGCGCGGTGCTCGAGGACCTCGCGGTAGTCCTGGTAGTTCGGCCGGCCCGGGACCGACAGGGTCAGCCGCGAGTCCGAGAGGCCGATCTTCTCGACCTGGCCGACCGCGAGCGCCAGGTCCCGATCCTCCTCCATCCGTTCCAGGTCGGTTTCGATGACCTGATACTTGACGGAGGACGAGCCGCTGTTGAGGACGAGGATCTTCATGGATGGTTCTCCAGGGAGGGTCTAGCCGAGTCCTGGCTGGTCATCCGGCAACCGGTCGGTGCGCCGACGGTTGGCGTCGTACGTGAAGAACCCGCGGCCGGTCTTGGCGCCGAGCAGCCCGGCCCGGACCAGCCGCCGCAGCAGCGGGCACGGCCGGAACCGCGGCTCGCCGGTCTCGACGTGGAGGTGCTGCATCCAGTTCAGGATGCGGTCGAGCCCGGTGCGGTCCGCCCACTCGAGCGGCCCGACCCGGAAGTCGTAGCCGAGCTTGAGGGCGAGGTCGACCTCGGCCGCCTGCGCGACGCCCTCCATGACGACGTGCATCGCCTCGTTGACCAGCGGCAGCGCGACCCGGGTGGTCACGAACCCCGGCATCTCGAAGACCTTGATCGGGACCTTCCCGAGCAGCCGGCCGAACTGGATGGCGTGGTCGAAGACCTCGTCCGACGTCAGCTGGCCGCGGACCACCTCGACCACCCGGGTCGTCGTGACCGGGTAGAGAAAGTGCATGCCGAGGATTCGCTCGGGACGCGAGGCGTCGGCCGCGAGCTCGGTGATCGACAGGGTCGAGGTATTGATGACGATCGGATGGTCAGATGCGAGCCGGCGGTCGAGCTCGCGCAGGATCTGGCGCTTGAGCGCCGGGTCTTCCTGGACCGTCTCGATCGCGAGGTCAGCGTCGCCGATGGCGTCGAAGGTGGTGACCAGGCGGATCCGCGACAGGATCGCCTTCTTCTCCGACGACGTGAGCCCGAAGCGGGCGATCTCGTGGTCGAGAGACTTCTCGAGCTCCTTCCGGGTGGACTCCAGAGCCTCCTGAGACAACTCCTTCAGGGAGACGTTGAGACCGGCCTGCGCCACCTTTGTGGCAATCGAGCGGCCCATCATGCCGCCCCCGATGATTGCGACGTCACGAAGTTCCCAGCTCATGCGCGGAGTGTACCAGAACGCGACGGTCGCGGTGGGCGGCCGGTGACCACCGCCGGCGGATGGTTGTCGGCATGTGGAGAGTCCGTTATGATAGACGCGTGAGACGAGTTCTCTTCATCGGCTGGCTCGCGGCACTGCTTGTCGCGTCGACCGTCGCTGCCGCGGAGCCGGAGCAGAGGCCCGCGTTCCCAGCGGTCACCCTGCGCACCCTGGACGGCTCGGGGTCGGTGGCGGTGGCCGACTTTCGCGGTCGGCCGGTCCTGCTGACCTTCTGGGCGAGCTGGTGCGGGCCGTGCCGGGTCGAGCTGCCGGAGCTCGAGAAACTCTATCACGATCTGATCGGTGAGGGCTTCGTGCTGCTCACCGTCAACGTCGACACGCTGCCCGCGGTTGCCGATCGCTTTCTCGCACAGCTCGGGGTCTCAGTGCCGGTCTACCGGATGAACCAGCAGGACCTCGTCGCGCTCGAAATCAACTCCCTGCCGACCAACATCCTGCTCGATCGCGAGGGGAAGGCGGCGATGGTCAGCACCGGCTACTCGCCGACGGTTCCGGACAGCATCCGCCGCCTGGTTCTCGACATGGGGCAGCGGGCGGCGGAGCCGGTCAGCCCCCAGGGTTCATGAGCGACAGCACCGGCCGCCGACCCGCCGAGCGCTCACGGTCCGCACGCCGCACCGTGGGCGTACTCGTGCTCGCCGCGCTCTCGGTCGGATGGAGCTCGAGCACCATCCGCTCGGTGGCGTGGTCGTCGGTCGCATTCTTCCCCGACGACCTCCGCCGCCAGGTGCTGCGGCACCACGCCCGGTTCGACGCCGGCATCGAGCGCGGCCTTGCCGCGCCGCCGTCGTGGCGGGCCGCATCGCCGGGCAGCCTCGAGCAGGCGCTCGAGACGCAGCTCGACTACTGCGCGCAGGCCTTGCGGCAGCCGGTGCCGCTCGACGACCTGGTCGAGGAGATCGGCGTGCTGGCGGTGCGGGTGCTCGACGCGGCCGACCCACTGGCCGTGTCGCACGCCGACTCGCGGGAGCCGCGCTATGCCGGCGCCTACCTGGCCTACGTCGATTCAGTTCGCGACCGGCTGCGGCTCGTCTACTACGGCCAGGATGCAGCGCTGATCAACGGGCGCGATGCGCGCGCATCGATTGCGGGCGTGCTCGAGCGCAGCCGCTCGCTGTATCCCTACCTGGGAGAGGAGTTCTACCGCACCGGCTCGCTCAGGGACTGGCGCAGCATCGACGACCGCTCGGTCGCGTTCGGGGTGACAGCGATCTCGCTGTCGCGTGGCCTCACCGACCTTGCCAACTTCGCGTCGTACGTCTGGCGCTCCGGCGGCGGACAGATCCCGACGCCGCGGCCGACGCCGATGGGCCACGTCGGGCCGACCGTGACCATGACCCTCGAGGGCGGGTTTCCGGACCGCGAGCAACCGGCCAACGGCGCCCCGGTGATGCCGCGCTCGTCGCTGGCGCTCCCTCCGCCGTAGGATCGCACGCGGCATCGTCCCCTCGGCGAACGCGGGTCGCTGCTCTCCGATTGTGTGACGCGTCGTGGACGCTGGCTGGCCTGCGCCCCGCGCGCGCCGAGCAGGATGCGCCGCGCGTCCGCTGACAATGCAGTATCCGCTTCCGCGCCTGGATGGTGAGACACGTGCCTGGGGAGGGCGGTGGCAGCTGCAAACTGCCAAAGTGCCGACCGCGGCATTGTACGTTCAGGATGCGCGCAGCGCATCCCGAGGAGCGTGTGGGCAGAGGCCAACAACAGTGACCACGCCAGGAACGCGCTCAGGGGCCTATGCCCAACAGGCTCCTA
>PQAJ01000170.1 GCA_003105185.1 Holophagae bacterium | reverse complement strand
GCGGGGTACGGCAGATCCAGCTTCGCGGACTGGAAGAGGTCATCCCAGAACGCCTCCTGACCGCCCCAGCGGATGAGGCCGGTCGCGCGGCTGCCGGCGTGGGTGATCACGGTGCCGTGGATGCGCCCGGCGGCCGGGCTGACGACGGCGTCCTCGGCCCGCAGCCATGTGGTCGCGGCCACCAGCATCAGGGCGGCACAGCAGGGCGCGCGTCTCGAGATTCCCATGGAGCCTCCCTCGCGGCCGGCGCGAGCCGTGGCACCATGATGCGCCCGCCGACCGCGCGGCGTCACCCCCGGCCCGGCGCGGCCGGGCTACAATCCGCTCGATGAGCGACGCCGGCGCCCTGGTTGCCGCGCTCCGCCGCCACCGCGGGACGTTCGCACCCGTGATCCCCGTCGACCTCGGCGTCGGCGAGCCCGTCATCTTCGACCTCAGCAGCACCAACCGCGAGCTCGAGCACGTCCGGATCCACGACACGGTCGCCTTCAGCGAGTACCTCTTCGAGCAGATCGCCACCCGCCGGCCTCCGGTCGGCATCGGCCGCTGGGACGAGGACCGGGTGCAGTACCGCCACTCGCCCCTGTTCGACGATGCCGTCGAACGGCGCAGCGTCCACCTCGGGATCGACCTCTTCGTCGTCGCCGGGACCCCAGTGCATGCACCGCTCCCGGCCCGGCTGCACTCGTTTGCCGACAACGACCGGCTCGGTGACTACGGCCCGACCATCATCCTCGAGCACCAGCTCGACGGCGTCCACTTCTTCACCCTCTACGGCCACCTCAGCCGGCCGTCCCTCGCGGGGCTGGAGCCGAGCCTCGCCTTCGCCGCCTGCGACCGGATCGGCTGGGTCGGCGAGCAGCACGAGAACGGCAGCTGGCCCCCGCACCTGCACTTCCAGATCATCGCCGACCTGCTCGGGATGACGGGCGACTTCCCGGGCGTGGCTGCGCCGTCCCAGCGCGCGCGCCTGCTCGACCTCTGCCCGGACCCCAACCTGATCCTCGGCATCCGCGGCCTGTAGGAGCGTGCAGGGCATTGGGCCCTGTGCGCACCGCCGGTCATCCGTCGAAGGGCGTCCGGGAGAACAGCAGCTGCCAGCCGATGACGAAGACCGCGATGTCGGCCACGACGTGGCTGATCCAGCCCGGCCAGATCGAGTCGTAGCGCAGGTACAGCAGGGACCAGCAGGCGCCGGCGAGGAGCACTGCCAGCGACCCGAGCACGACCTGCGGCGTACCCAGGTACGCCGCCATCGCGACCGTGTGGTGCACCGCAAACAGCGCGGCTGACCCGGCGACCGCCAGCGAGCCGGGCAACAGCGAACGCAGTTGCTCCAGCACGAACCACCGCCAGACGTACTCCTCGGCCAGGGAGTTGAAGAGGATCCAGGAGACTGCGCCGGCGAGGTAGGCAGCAGGGGCGGCGAGCCCCATCTCGGCCGCCGCCTGCCGCACGGGAAGCGGGTCGATCTGTCCCCGCAAGACCACCCAGAACGCGCCCACCACCACTGCCGCCATGGCAGCCCCGACCGCGGCGCCGACCCCGAGCCCGCCCCGCGCTGGCGGCGACCAGCTCGGCCGTCCGCGCTGGATGACGAGGTACCACGCGGCCGGGAACAGCAGCAGCCACAGCTTGGCGGCGCCGAACACCACCCGGCCGGCGGTCCCCGGCGCGGCGTGCAACGCGGCGGCGACGCCGACCGTCGGAACCGGTGCCAGCAACAGCAGCGCGATGACGGCGGATACGGGCTTGCGGTCGGCGGGAGTGCGGGCCACGGCTCCCAATCCTAGCGCAGGCCCTGCATGCCCCCCCCGCCTTCCGTGCTGGACGGTGCTCCGTTCCCGTTCCCGGGACACGGGTTCCGAAGACGGGCGCGGAAGCGGGAGCGGCACGAAGCGGGTGCGGCCCCCCGAGCTCCGTTCCCTCCTCACGCCCCCCTTGACAGCCGCACGAAAGGAGGTCTAGATTCTCAACTGGTTGGTTTAACCAACCAGTTAGTTAGGAACTGCAATGGGATCGACCCGGGATCCTGACCGTCGCGACCGCATCCTCGACGCCGCCTCCGCGGTCTTCGCGGAGAAGGGCTTTGCCGGCGCGCGCGTCGACGACATCGCCGACCGCGCCGGGGTCAACAAGGCGATGCTCTATTACCACGTCGGCGACAAGACCGCGCTCTACAGCGCGGTGCTGCTGCGCAACTTCGAGCGGGTGCGGGTGGCCCTCGACGAGGCCCTGGCCACCGGCGGATCCGCTCGAGCGCGGCTCGAGGCCGTGATCACCGCGCTGACCAGGATGGTGCAGCGCCACCCCGACCACCCTCGGATGATGCTGCGCGAGATCGCGTCCGGCGCGACGAGCCTCGAGCCGGAGGTCCTGGCGGCGATGCTCGAGGTGGTCGGCGTGGTCCGAGCGCTGATCGCCGAAGGCACGGCCGCGGGCGAGTTCCGGGCCATCGACCCCGTGCTCACCCACCTCACGCTGGTCGGCGCCGTGGTGTTCCTGAACGCGACCGCGCCGATCCGCAACCGCGCGGCCGCCCTCGGGCCCGGCTTCAGCCTGCCCGAGCCGACAACCGACATCGCCCGCTTCATCAAGGAGATGCTGCTCGACGGCCTCGCCGCCGACCGGAAGCCCGGAGGATCGTGATGCGACCACTCTGCTCGCCCGCCGCCGCCATCCTCGCCGCGACGTTCGCCCTCGCCGCCTGCGGCGACAACGGATCCAACGCCCGGATCCACGCCTCCGGCCACATCGAGGCGACCGAGGTCCGGCTGGCGGCCAAGGTCGGCGGCCGCCTCCTCGAGGCGCCGTTCGAGGAGGGCGACGCCGTCCGCGCCGGCGACGTGGTCGCCCGCTTCGAGACGGTCGACCTGGAGCACCAGCTCGAGGCGGCCCGCGCCGAGGTCGACGGGGCGGATGCGCGGCTGCGCCTCCTGCTCGCCGGCACCCGCAGCGAGGACCTGCGGCGCGCTGACGACCAGCTCGCCCAGGCCCAGGTCGAGCTCGATGCCGCCCGCCGGGACGTCGCCCGCCTCGAGGGCCTCGCCGACCGCGGCACCGCCACCGAAAAGGCGCGCGACGATGCGCGCACCCGGCGTGACGTCGCAGAGCGCAAGGTCGCGGCCGCGCGCGCCGAGCTCGACAAGCTGGTCGCCGGACCGCGCCGGCAGGAAATCGAGGCTGCGCGGGCGCAGTACGCGGCGGCCGCGGCGCGAGTCAAGGCCATCGAGCAGCAGATCATCGACACGACGGTGGTCGCGCCCCGCGACGGCGTGGTCACCGAGCGGGTGGCCGAGCCGGGCGAAGTGCTGGGGCCGGGCGCGACCCTGTCGGTCCTGACCGACGTCGGCAAGCCCTGGCTCAACGTCTGGATCGACGAGCCCAGCCTGGCCCGGGTCCACCTCGGCGACCTGGCCGAGGTCCGCGTCGACGGCGTTGACCGCGCTTTCGAGGGGACGGTGTCGTTCGTGTCGCCGGTCGCCGAGTTCACGCCCAAGAACGTCCAGACCCCGGAGGAGCGGGCCAAGCTCGTGTTCCGGGTCAAGCTCGCCCTCGACAACCCGGACGGCGTGTTCAAGCCGGGCATGCCAGCCGACGCCTACTTCGGTCCGGCGCCGGCGGAGACCGGCCGGTGACCGAAGGCCCGCTGCTCGTCGCCCGCGATCTCGTCGTCCGCTACCGCGACGTCGAGGCGGTGTGCGGCGTCTCGTTCGCGGTCCACCGCGGCGAGGTGGTTGGTCTCATCGGGCCGGACGCCGCCGGCAAGACGTCCACCCTGCGCGTGCTCGGCGGACTGCTGCGGGCCACCGGCGGCCACGCCGGGGCTCTGGGCGTCGACTGCTGGCTCGCCCGGCGCGGCCTCCACCGCCGCCTCGGCTACCTCGCCCAGCGCTTCGCGCTCTACGGCGACCTCACGGTCGACGAGAACGTCCAGTTCTTCGCTCTGATGTACGGCGTACGGTCGTGGCGGTCGCGCCGCGACGAGCTCCTCGAGCTGGTCGGCCTCGCCCGCTTCCGGCAGCG
The DNA here is from genome assembly GCA_003105185.1 of Holophagae bacterium. Classification (GTDB taxonomy): domain Bacteria; phylum Acidobacteriota; class Thermoanaerobaculia; order Thermoanaerobaculales; family Sulfomarinibacteraceae; genus FEB-10. Next base: position 2,225 of record PQAJ01000170.1, on the reverse strand, counting down.
CGTGGCTGACCACCTGTCCGGCGGGATGCGGCAGAAGCTGGCGCTCGCCTGCACCCTCATCCACTCGCCGGAGGTGCTGCTGCTCGACGAGCCCACCACCGGGGTCGACCCGGTGACCCGGCGTGAGCTCTGGCGGCTGCTCGCCGACCTGGTCGCCGACGGCCTCACCCTGGTCGTCGCGACGCCCTACCTTGATGAGGCCGAGCGCTGCACGCGCGTGCTGCTCATGCACGAGGGCCGCGTCCTCGTCGACGACAGGCCGGCCGCCATCCGCGCCCGGCTGCCAGGCAGGGTGGTCGAGATCACGACCGCCGACCGGGCGACCGCCTCCGCCGCGCTGGCCACCTGCCGGGAGGTGGTCGACGTGACGGTGTTCGGGGCCAGCCTGCACGCCCGGGTCGAAGGCACCGACGATGCCGAGGCCGCGGTGCGCACCGCCCTCGCCGCGGGTGGCGTCCGGGACGCGACCCTGCGGACTGTCCGGCCCGGCCTCGAGGACGCGTTTCTCTTCCTCACCCGCTCGGGTCCACCGCAGCCCTCACAGGAGGCCACATGAGATACCTCTCGGAGCTTCTGGCGAGGTCGCTGCTCGCCGCCCTGCCGCTGGCCGCCGCCGCTCGAGCCGGCGCCGAGGGGCTGCGGATCGACGCCGACGCTGCAGTCGAGATGGCGCTCGCGGCTTCCCAGCGGGTGGTCGCGGCCGAGGCCAGGATCGGCTCGGCACAGCTCACTGTCGACGCCGCGGACGCCGCCCAGCTGCCGGTGGTCGGCACCTCGGCGGCCGTGTCGCAGCGCAGCGCGGTCCCGGAGTTCGCCGCCGCCACCGGCGGGCCGGGGACCGAGCCGGTCGTCATCTTCCCCAACATCGAGACCGCCTACGCCGCCGGCATCGGCGTGAGGCAGCCGCTGTATGCCGGGGGCGGGATCCAGGCCGGCCGAGAGGCGGCTCGCCACGGCCTCGCTGCCGCCGACAGCAGCCAGGCCCTGACGCTGCTCGACCTCCGGTACCAGGCCCGCGTCAGCTACTGGGGGGCCGTCGCCGCCGATGCCGCGCTCGGGGCCGCGCAGGCCCAGGAGCTTCGAGCGCTCCGCCTGCTCGAAGACGCACGCTCCCTGCGCGCGGCTGGGATGGCGGTCGATGCCGATGTCCTGGGCGGTGAGGCGCGGGCTGCATCGGCGCGCCTCGACGTCGTGCGCGCCTCCACCGAGCGCTCGAACCGGCTCGCCGGCCTGCGGTCGCTGCTCGGTGTCGCCGCCGACATCGACCTCACCCTGGCCGACCGGGGCACCCACCAGCTGCCGCCGATGCCGGCTCCCCTCGACGAGCTGCTGGCCTCGGCATCGGACAGCCGCCCCGAGCTGGCGATCGTCGACGCCCGCATCGCCGAGGCGCTCGCCACTGAGCGCTCCGTCAACGCTGCCAGGAAGCCTGCCGTCGGGCTGGCAGCTCAGTGGGACCTCGCGCGGCCGAACGTCCGCTACCTGCCGCTCGAGGACGCCTGGAACGACAGCTGGAGTGTCGGCCTGCTCGCGAGCTGGACGGTGTTCGACGGCGAGCGCGCCCTCTCCGATGCCGCCGCGGTGCGCGCCGAGGCGCAGGCCATGGCCGCCGACCGCGACGAGCTGGCGCGTCAGGTGCGCCTGCAGGTCGAAACGGCCCGCCTCTCACTCGAGGCGGCCCTCGAGGCGGTGGAGTCGGCAGACGCGGCGCGCAAGGCAGCGGCGGCTCGCGAGGAGGCCTCGCGCGAACGCTACGCCGCCGGCCTCGCGCCGATCGTCGAGATGATGGACGCCCAGGCCGAGCTCGCCGACGCCGAGGTGGCACAGATCACGGTCCGCGCCGCGGCGTGGATCGCTGCCGCCGACGTGCAGCGGGCGGTCGGCCGATGAGCGCGAGCGCCCCGGCCGCGGCCTCCACGCCGGCAGCGGTCACCGCTCGCGAGCTGACGCGCAGCTTCGGCGACTTCATCGCCGTCGACCGGGTGTCGTTCGAGGTCGCGCCTGGCGAGGTCTTCGGCTTCCTCGGCTCCAACGGCGCCGGCAAGACCACCACCATCCGGATCCTCTGCGGCCTGCTCGCGCCGAGTGCGGGCAGCGCGTCGGTCGCCGGCTTCGACGTCGCCACCCAGTCCGCCCAGATCAAGACGCGCATCGGCTACATGTCGCAGCGCTTCTCGCTCTACTCGGACCTCACTGTGGACGAGAACCTGCGCTTCTGGGCCGGC
>PQAJ01000169.1 GCA_003105185.1 Holophagae bacterium | reverse complement strand
AAGGGGGAGAGGCTCTGTGCAGTCAGCTCTCCACGTCCCGCGACAGCTGCGCCAGCTCGCCGGCGTGGGCCTCCCAGTTGCGGCCGTCGAAGGTGGTGACGCGCACCGACTCGATGGTCGCGGGGTCGAGGCAGCGGACGTTGACGCTGATGCCGTCGGGGTTGGAGCGCGGAACATAGAACGACTTGATCCCGCACGCCCGGCAGAAGCGGTGCTGGGCGACGCGAGTGTTGAAGGTGTAGGTGGTGAGATCCGCCTCGCCCTGGAGCAGCCGGAAACGGCTCTTCGGCACGATCAGGTGAAGGTAGGCGGTCATCGAGCAGATCGAGCAGTTGCAGAGCTGGGCCTCGATGATCGCTGGCGCCTCGACTGAGAAGCGGACCCGGCCGCAGTGACAGCCGCCGCGGTGGATCACCATCGTCGAGCCCCTTTCGTCCCGGCATCGGCGCGTCGCCCGGGCGGCACCTTCGGTTCCACTGCCGCCCCCTCACTCGATCCGCGCCCCGCGCTCGGCGAGCAGCTCGCGCAGGATCGAGCGGTGGCATCGCTGCTCGTCGGCGCAGTAGCAGCCGACCGCGAGTGAGGTCGTGAGCGACAGCGCGGCGAGCAGGTCGAGTAGATGGCGGCGATCCGGCTGCTTCATCTCGGCGCGGTACGCCCGCACGAAGGCGCGCCAGCTCCGCTCGTCGGCGGCGGCGCGGCCGCGCCTGAGCAGCTCCTCGCTCGGCGCGAGCTCGGGCAGCCAGACGTCGTAGAGGTCCCGCGACGCGTACTCGTCCTTGGGGACGCCGCGCGGCGGCCGCCTCACCGTGCCCACCCGCACGCCTTCTCCCGCCACGCGCGGGCTCCCCAGCCGGACCACACGGATCGCCATCTCAGCCTCCCGCCTCGACGACGGTGCAGTGCAGCTCCGGACCGTCGAAGCCCCAGGTCAGCGTCGCCTCGCCGTGGTGCTCCCAGAACGACTCGTTGCGCCCCTGGTACCGCGCGCCGCTGGCCGCCGGCTGACGATACATCAGCGAGCTCGAGTCCCCGCGCTCGACGATCGCGGTCGGCGGCTCAGTCTCGAAGAAGGTGACGACGACCTCGTTGGCCGGCTGCCCGCCGCACTGGTAGGTCACCGGGCCGATGGCCGCCACCAGGCGGTAGCGCGCCTGCAGCTCGGCGATCCGCAGCCGGTAGGCGTCATCGACGCAGCCGCGGACATCGTCACTCTTCCAGCACTCGTCGCGGCCCTTGATCCAGCCGCGCTGCTCGGCCCGGAGCACGGGCGGGTGCTCGTCGATCGCCTTCGCCGACGCTGCGGCGAAGACCTCGGCCAGGGTGCGGTCGAGGGCCGCCAGCCCATCGTCGGTGCAGACCAGGGCCTCGATGCTGCCGGCCTCGACGCCGCCGCAGTCAAAGGACGGCCCCTGCTCCGACGCGAGCGCGGCCGCCGCTGCGCCAAGCAGCACGAGCACGGCAGTGGCCCGCGACACGGTGTTCCATTGTTGCCTCGTCACAGAGCACCTCCGGTTGAGACCGTTTCTCCACAAACCAGGATACTCGTCTCGGCGAACACGCCGCGCACGAACCTTGCCGCCGCCACCGGCAGGAGCGGCAGGAACGTCAGAATTCGGTTCCGCATTAGCCTCTTTGCTGGGCGTGGAGGACTGGGAAGCTGATCGCACGAGAAACGACTCGATTTCGCCACGATGCGCACAGCGCATCCAGCTCGGCGCGCGAGGGAAGAGGCCACTCGCATCGACCCCACCGAGAGCGCGCTCAGGGGCCCATGCCCTCGCGCACCGAGACCGGCAGCTTGCCGAGCAGTCTCCAGATCCAGCGGTGGAAGCGGTGGAAGCCGGTCGGCTGGGCGAACATCAGGATGCACTCGCCGTGCACCACCTCGATGCCGTTCTCCCTGCAGTACTCGATCGCTGCGGGCGACTCGGAGCCCTGCTGCATCCAAATCCGCCGCATCCCCCTGGCAGCCGCTTCGCGGACAACCGTCTCGGTCTGCTCGGGAGGCACGACGAGCACCAGCCCGCCGACCTCCTCGGGCAGCGCCGACACCGAGGGATAGCAGCGCACCCCGTCGATCTCGGCGGCTTGAGGGTGCACCACCGAGACCCGGTAGCCCCTCTTGGTCAGCTCGCGCAGCACCATGTTGCCGAACTTCTTGCCGCCTCTCGAGACGCCGACCAGTCCGAGGCTGCGCTGCGCCAGAAACTGCTCCACCGAGGATCGGCTCGTCACTGTGCCCTCCGCTCGAGAATGTATCAGGATCCGTCGCGCGCGGCGTGACGGGTCAGGTGCGCCGGATCGACTGGATCACCTCGTCGAGCTGCTGGAGAAAGCGTGACCGGTCGCGCTGGGTGATCGGCGGCGGTCCCCCCGTCATCTCTCCGGCGCCGCGGATACCCGCCAGCAGGTCCCGAGTCGCCACGGCCTGACCGATGTTGTCGGCGGTAAACGGCCTTCCGGTCGGACCGATGACGCGCGCGCCCGCCTTCAGGCAGCGGCTCGCGAGCGGAACGTCGGCGGTGACCACGACGTCGGCTGCACCCACGTGCTCGACGATCCAGTCGTCGGCCGCATCGAATCCGTCCTCGACGACCTCGAGCGCGAGCCCTCGTTCGTCCGGGATGCGCATCCACGAGTTGGCCACCAGGGTGACCTCGAGGCCATACCGGCGGGCGACGCGGTATACCTCCTGCTTGACCGGGCAGGCGTCGGCGTCGACATAGATGTGCAGCAAAGAAGGACCCTCAGGGCTCAGTCGAGGTGCTCGATGCCGTCGGGCAGTCCGACCCAGGGGTGCTTGCGCGACTCGTAGACCGAGACGCGCGGCGGTGGAAACTTCGGGTCGGCGAAGGCCCCCAGCGTCACCGCGATCAGCTCGGGCTGGTCCTCGGGCTGGTAGTAGACGGTCGACCCGCAGGTTGGACAGAAGTGAAAGGTGATCGCGTTGCCGCTGTCGGCGATCCGACGGTAGGCGCTGCTTGAACCCGTGATCTCGACGTCGGCCTTGTGGAACCTGGCCTGCGCCCCGAACGCACTGCCGGTCCGGCGCTGGCACTCCAGGCAGTGGCAGACCGAGATCCGGACCGGCTCACCGCTGACGCTCACGGTGAGCTTGCCGCAGCTGCACGCGGCGTGGCGGACGGTCATGGCTCGCAGACCTCCCTTCGCAATCGAACGGCAGCCATTGTACTGAGCGCGGCCCGACGGCCGGCACCGCGCGGGCCCGACCCGGCAAACGGTGCCCAGATGCGTGGCGGTCACCTCCTGGGGCACGGTTGCGGCAACCTGCCCACCAGCGCTAACCTGATCGCAGCACAACTCGGTTCCTGCGGGTCCGCCGCGCACAGTGAGAGGGATGAGCCATGGCTGAGGAGCAGGTCGGAGTCGTCACCCATTTCTTCGGCAAGATCGGCGTCGCCGCAGTGCGCATCACCGCCGGCGAGATCAAGGTCGGAGACACCATCCACATCAAGGGCCACACCACCGATTTCACGCAGACCGTCGCCTCGATCCAGATGGAGCACGGGTCGGTGCCGAGCGCACGAACCGGCGATGAGGTCGGCATCAAGGTGGCCGAGGCCGCCCGCGAGCACGACGTGGTCTACAAGCTCGTCGACTGAGCAGCCGCACTCGGTCGCGCCCCCCGGCGTTCTGGTCAGCCGCGCCGCGTCGGCGGTCCAAGCCGCGCCGCTGCAATCCCTCGTGCGTCACGGCTGTCGGTGCCGCCAAGCAATTGACCCACGCGGGGGTTGAGGTCGTGCGGAGCTGATCCGTCCACGCTGCGGCAGGAAAGGGGCTTCCCCTGACCGCAGGCTGCGCCGCCGCCAGTCTCTACCGCCCGCGCCGACCCCAGGCCACTGCTCTGTATCACTCATCGCCCCACCAGGTCTCCCCTCACGAACAGCCGATAGCCGGGGTAGGTGAAGGTCGGATGCTCCACGAGGTAGCCATTCGCTGCGGCATCACAAATGCCAGTCTCGAGCTGCCAGGGAGGATCGTGAGCCAGGACGTAGTCGGGCGTGTAGTGCTGCAGCCAGCGACCCATCTCTCTGTCGGCGACGAACCTGGCGTTCAGCGGGCTCACCAGCCCGAGAATGTCGATGATCGGCCTCTCCGAGAACCACCCGAGTGTCCCGATCTCCACGGCGGCCAGGCTGGCGTCCCTGGGCGTGTTGTCCCGTATCCAGAGGCCGATGTCGTGGTAGGGGACATGGCGGTCATTCCACGCGTTCATCCGCCTCGTGATCTCGAAATTCCGCCCCAGGACGAGAGCCAGGAGGAGCACGCCGACCGTCGCTCCCGCGACCCGCAACGATCGAATGCTGACGCCGGACAGCCTCCCCCAGAGCCACTGGGCGCCGGCACCGGCCCAGAAGAAGCCAATGGCATAGTAGGGCCCGTAGTACCAGGGATGATTCGGAATGTTGAGCAGGACGTAGAAGGCGGTGTAGAGAGCGAGAAAGGAGATGGTGACCACGTTGAGGCTCTTCGAGCGCAGGCTGATCATCCCCACGACAGCCAGGAAGAGCTCGATGAAAAACAGGAAGTGGCTCGACAGGAAATACCACGTGAAGTGGTACCCGACGCGGAGGAAGGCGGTCGGCCACTCACCCCAGTAGCCCGACATGCCGAAGTAGATCTTGGCTGCCGATGTGCCGGGCAGGACGGCGCCGTAGTAGACCAGGTTGAACAGGCAGTTGGCAGCAATGATGAGGGCTGGAGGGACGAACTCCCCCAGCCTGGGGAGGGGTCGGCCCTGTCGGTGATGCTCGATGGCCATCGCCACCAGGAGGAAGACCCCCTCGGGCCGGGTGAGGACGAGCAACGCACAGGCAATCCCCAGCTCGCGGGTCCGGTTCCTCTCGAAGAGGTAGAGACACGTTCCGATGAGGAAGATGAAGACGGTCGTCTCCATGCCGAAGGTGGCGTAGAAGTAGCGCGAGCAGACCATGAGGAGCGCGGAGAAGAGGACGAAGGGGACGCCGACCTGTCTCCTGAAGACCTGCGAGAAGGTGAGGGCCGCCAGACCCAGGAAGGCTCCCGAGAGCAGGGTCGAGGCCCTCTGCAGGTCCCTGACCAGGGACGAGACCACGATCAGGAGGTAGGTATGCAGGGGTGATGTCAGACCGTTGTAGAACGAGCCCTCGTTGTAGACCAAGCCTTTATCGGCAAGAAAGTTGCGCACATAGCGAAGGTAGATCAACGCGTCGTCCTGCTCGACGGCCCGGTGCACGAAGGTGAGATAGCAGACGGGACCGATCACGAGCAGCGGCAGCAAGGCTCCGCCGAGAGCCGCGAGCCTCGAGAAACCCGCGGAGCCGCGGACGAGCCGGGTCAGTCGACCGAGCGGCCTCATCTGGCATGCCGTCTCCGCCTCGAGACGCCCCCGCTCCGAGGAGCTCCCACTCGCTGCAGGAGGGTCGCCAGCAGCGCCGCAGCTCTCGTCACCGTTCTCCCCCCGTCATTGCCCCGGCCCGGGTGAGCCACTGAAGAGCCCCGGCAGCTCACGGGCCGCGTGGCGCCGGAACCACTCCAGGTAGCAGGACTCGCGGTCCGTCACCCGGTAGGGGTCGGGGAACGCCACCTGCAGGTCAGGCCGCAGCCGGTAGACCCGGCGGTGGAGGTCCTCGATCGGCGTGCCATCGCTGTAGGAGCCGAGCTTCCACGCTGTCGGCCCGTCGTTCGCCAGCCAGGAGGTCCGCCAGCGGTACCATTCGACCAGCATCCGCAGCGACGGGTTCTCGCCCTGCACGGACTCGAGGTGAGCCACGTGGGCGCCGCTGTCGAAGCCGGTGAAGTGGTAGAAACCGAGGGGTTTGCCATCGACCGTGAAGCCCTCGTCGAAGCTCCCCCGCACCGAGCGCTGACTGACGTTCCACGGCGCGACGTTGAACCGCGGCTCCTTGAGGATGCCGACCTGGTCGAAGAACACCGGGGCGAAGTTGAGCCACTTCTGGTCGGTGAAGACGCCCTCGCGCCAGTCACCGCGGGCGGCCAGCAGGCACCGGTCCCGCCACCAGGCCAGGAAGCGGAACACCTCCGGGCAGCTCCGGAGGCCGATGAAACCGAGGTTGAAGACCCCGTAGCGCAGGCTGTCCAGCTCGTGGAACAGCACCCCCGGCTCGGTCTCCGGCTGCAGCTGGTGCGGGGTCAGAACCAGGCTCCGGCGGGCCAGCTCGGCGAGCAGGTCGTCGAGCGGCGAAAAGAGGACGATGTCGGGGTCGAAGTAGAGCACCACCTCGCAGCCCGGCAGTTCGAGCAGGCGTTTCGCGGCCGAAGGCTTGATGGCCGTGGACAGCTCGACCAGGGTCTGCTGGAAGAGCCAGCCGGGGCTGGCACCCACGTCGAGCTCGGTGGCGAACAGCAGCTCGTCGAACGGCTCCCGGTCGAGGCCCGCCACCAGGCTCTCGTGGACGTCGTCCGCCACCAACCAGTGCATCCGCACTCCCGGGCAGTGCTCGCGCACCGATTCAGCCAGAGCCCGCACCTTACCGACGTAGTTCGGGGCGGCCGACGTGAAGACGTGGATCACCGCGCCAGGCCTCGCGTCAGCACCACCTGCGGCCGCTGCAACGGCTCGGGGGTCCCCGGGCGACCGTCATCCCCCGCTGCCGCCGCCAGACGGCGCTCGACCAGCTCGGGGTAGTCGCCCCGCAACCGGTAGTAGTCGTCCACCATCTCGCCCACCGACCGCACCGGCAGCGCGCGCAGGCGTCGCGACACCTCGCGCACGCGGTCCCGCTGGGCATCCGCGCGCAGCAGGAACGCGACCAGGTCGTCGGCCGTCGGCCCCATCATGAAGCCGTCCTCGCCGTCATGAACCCGGTCGAGAAAGCTGCCGACGGGTCTCGCCGCCGGCGGGATGGCGTGGGCCCGCACCTCCGACAGGGTGTAGCAGAAGGTCTCGGCGAATGCAGAGGCGAACAGGGCGAGATCGAAGCCGCCGGCCGCCAGCAAGCCGTCGAGGTCGCCGTGACGGTAATTCTCCAGGTAGCTCACGCCGAAGCGGGACGCGAACACCCGGCCGTGCAGGCCGCCGCCCAGGATCGACAGGTCGACGATCAAGCGCGCCTGGCTGAACGCGGCCTTGAGGATCTCGAGGCCCTTGACGATGTGCTGCATGCCGAGCACGACCACCCGCAGCCGGCGACCCTCCTCGGCGCCACCGAACGAGTCCCTCTTCGCCAGCGAGGTGCCGTGGGGGACGACCGCGTAGGCGAGGGCGGCGAGCGCCGGGTCCAGCCGCGCCAGCTGAACGACGACCTCGACCGAGGGGCAGACCTGCCGCACGTACGGCCGCGCCAGCGCCTCGACGTAAGCCCCCCGAAGCTCCAGCCAGTAGGCAGCGGAACTCTTGTCGTTGGCGAAGTTGACCGGGTTGTCGCGCAGGCACAGGGCGAGCTCCTGCTCACCACAGCCGCCCGAGCACGGCTCGCCCCAGAACATGTAGATGTTGGGGCAGTACGGGTAGTAGTCGTGGTGGATCTTGGTCACCGGCACGCCGAGGTCGAAGATGTCCAGGGAGTGGCCGACCAGGCAAGACAGGTAGATGTGCGACACGTCGTGGTCGCCGACCACCCGGGCCAGCACCTCACGATACTCCGCGTGCCTGACACGGGTCTCGCTGATCGGCTGGCGAAACAACCACCGGCCGAGCTCGCGCCCCGTCCGGCCCGCGACCAGCCTCATCCCGACCCCGTAGCAGGTCGGCGTGCCGATGTTCTCGAGCACCAGGTTCTCGGCATGGTGGTCGTGCGCGCAGAAGTCCCTCACCCAGCGGTCGACGCCGCCGCCCCAGGAGTGGGTGACGTGGAGGTTGCATGGTTTGAGGCGGGACAGGGCGGCCATCACCTCGCCCCGCTTCTCGTCGCCGCCAGCACCAGTCCCCACAGCCGGCGCACTGGCGCCAAGTACCGCCACGACCGGGTGCTGATGGTCTGGTGGAAATCGTGCGCTAGCCGCCGTCCCTCCTCGACCACGGTCGCGTGCGCGACCCGCAGGCTCTCCAGCTCGGCCAGCAGAGCAACGCTCCTGGCCAGCGCCTGGTCGCGCTCGACCTCCGCCTGCGCCCGTCCGGCGGTGACCTGGTCGAGGGCGCGCCTGACCTGCTCGAGTTCGGCGCGCGTCTGGGCCAGCTCGACGTCCAGGGCGGCCCAGCGCTCCTCCAGGCGAGCCGCGAAGTCGATGCTCCGGCCGAGCAACTCGACGTGCCGCCGGTCGAGCCCTGCGAAGCCCCCCTGCAGCTCGCCGCAGAGCGCCTCGACCAACCCGCGCACGGTCGCCAGCTCCGCCACCACGCTGTCCAGCTGCAGCGACGGCACGAGCGCGCCGTCGCGGGTTCCGCGAGCCGGCGGTGTGCCGGCGCCGAGCGGCGCCGCACGGACCCGCGCCGCGGCGGCGGCGGAGGGATCGCCGAGACGGTCGCGCAGCCGTCCGAGCTCGGCCCGCAGCGCCATCCACTCCTCGACCTGGGCGCGGGCGTACTCGCGCAGCACGGCCACTTCCTGCCGCGCCACGTCGACCTCCCGCCGCTGCACCGTGACCGTCTGGTCATAGTGCTCCAGCGTCTTGGTGAGGCGCGTCGTGCGCTCATTGGCGAGCTCCAGCTCGAAGCTCCGCCGGTCGGGCGCGAGCAGGCGGTCGGCCTCCTCGAGCGTCTGGCGGAGACCGTCCAGCTCGGCCCGCGCCGCCGCCTCGCCGTCGCCGCCGAGGTCCTGCAGACAGGCATAGGCCCGGGCGACCCAGGGATGGAGCACGAAGCCCTGCTCTGCCTCGCGGTCGTCTGCGTGGTGGTGGACCAGCTCGCGGGCGAAGACCCGCTCGGCCACGTCCTGGGCCCGACCGATGGCCAGACGCTCCGTGAGGCCGAGGGCCCCGCACAGGCGACCGAGCTCGGCCTTCGGCCGGCGTTCGAGGTCCTCCATCTGCACCACCGTGCGGGGATAACGACGGGAGAAAAACTCGGCCTCGAGGTAGTGGCGCAACCACAGCAGTTGCGACTTCCACGGCGGGATGCCGTCCCGCGCCAGCAACGACTGCGCCACGGCGGACGGTGCGCGGACGGTGTGCGCCACCCGCACCTCGAAGCCCAGGCTGTCGATCAAGTCTTGCCAGAGGCGGGTCAGGCGGCACAGGCGCGGGTCCTTGACCACCCACAGCGGGTGCGGGAGCATGTCCCGCCGCAGCACCTCCTCCAGGCGTCCTCGTGCGAGCTCCGCCGCCGCACCGCGGAAGTCGTCGTCGGCGATCGGCCACGGGTCGCTCCAGACGCGCCCGGTGGCGCGCAGCAGCTCCTCGTGAATGCCCGTCACGTCACAGTGCTCCCAGTAGCCCCGCGGGTTGTCCGGCTGCCCCTCGATCGTCGGCCCGCCGAGGTCGCAGCCGAGGTCTGCGAGCAGGTTGGTCACCACCGACGTGCCGCTGCGGTGCATGCCGAGCACTAGCACTCCAACGCTGGCCACAGCCGACTTCCCCCCGTCCGCGCGTTTCATGCCTGCCAAGAATAGCCGACTCGGCCCTCCTCTGCCACCCGGCAGGGCACCGTCACACCAGGGCGTGCGGGAGACGGGGCCGGACGTCGACCGGCCGCGGCCGGTCTGCCGGCGGAGGCAGGTCCCGGCTCGCCAGGCGGTCTGAGATCAGCTGCCGCGCCAGCACCTGCCGTTCCTCGCGGTACGCCATCGCCCGCTCGAGCGGCAGGCCAAAGCGACGCAGCACCGGGGCGTGGCGCAGCGGCGAGGTGAGGAGGAAGATCGGCAGCTGGGCGTAGCACAGCGGCTGCGACAGGATCTGCTCCGAGATCTGCGGCAAGATGCCGACGCGCTGGACGAAGCTGATCGCCTTGACCTCGCGGTTGAGGCCGTGCTCGGCGAGGATCTGGCGCCGCGCCTCCCGCTCGCCGAAGTGGTAGACCGGGTGGAGGAGCTGGACGCCGTGCTCGGCCACGAACCGGTCGGCCATGCGGATGTACTCCGGCTCGAGCATGAAGATCACCGGCTGCGCGCAGTTGAGCCCGTCCGCGGCGTGGGCGATGCCGTTCTCCAGGCAGTAGAGCAGGGTCGCCAGCTCCATCGAGAACCGGCAGCAGAGGTCGAAGATGAGGGGCGATCCGGTCCGCCGCAGGTCGGCGGCATAGTCACCCAGCACGTAGTCGAGGAGGCCGCGCACGGCGGTGGTCCGGCAGACGATCCTCTCGTCGCCGAAGCGGTCGCGCAGGCTCTGGACCACGTCGTGGGGCGAGTGGACCCGCAGGCAGTAGCCGTTGCAGTAGATGTTGAGGTGGACCCGTTCGAACACCTCGAGCAGCAGGATCACGGCCAGGGTGGTGTCGAGACCGCCGGAGAAGCTGACGGCGACGTCGCCGAGCCGCGGAGCGCCATGCAGCGGGGTGGAGGCCTTACCGACCGGCATAGCGTCGGAACGCCACCAGCAGCAGGAACACGGGCGCGCGCAGGAGCCGGTAGGCACCGGTCTCCAGAGCGAGCAGGCAGCGCCGCCACCAGCCCGGCCGGTCCTGCCCCGGCCCGCCCAACCCTTCGGCTCGGTCCGCGCCCATCTCCCCTCCCCGGCCACGAGTATACAGCCACCGCCGGCGGCGGCCTTCGCCGACAGCGCTACACTGACGGCCGAGGCCGACCGCAGGTGTTCGCCATCCCCCGCTTCCGCCCCTCCGTCTCGCACCGCGAGGTGTTGTCGTTCCTCGCCGCCGCCGCGCTGCTGCGCCGCCACGCGGTGGACGCCTGCGAGAGGGACTTCGCCCGGCGGCTTCTCGGCGGCGGCCGCGTCGTCCTCGCCCCTTCCGCCCGCGTCGCGCTGTGCTGGCTGCTCGAGGCGCTCGACCTCGCGCCGGGCGACGAGGTCGTCACCCAGGCCTTCAACTTCCCGGCGGTGCCGGCGGCGATCCGCGCCGCGGGAGGGCGGCCGCGCTTCCTCGACCTCGCTCCCGGCAGCTTCGAGGCCGATTGGCGGCGCCTCGACGACCTCCTCGGACCCCGCACCCGGGTCGTCGTCGTCACCCACCTGTACGGCAACCCGGCCGACCTCGCGGCGGCCGCGGCGCGCTGCGCCGACCGCGGCGTGACCCTGGTCGAGGATTGCGCCCAGGGCATCGGCGCCGCCGCGGGCGGGCGGCCGGTCGGGACCACCGGCCGCGGCGCGATCTTCAGCCTCGGCCCGACCAAGAACCTGACCCTGCTCGGCGGCGGCGCCGTGGCCTGCCGCGACGAGGGGCTGGCGCGCCGGCTGGAGGCCCTGGCGGCCCGGCACGGAAAGGTCCGGCCGCTCGCCTCGCTGGCGTTGATGGTCAAGGCGGCGGCGCTCGGCGTCGCCACCCACCCGCTGCCGTTCAGCCTCGCCCTGCTGCCCCTGCTGCGGCTCGCAGAGCGCCGCGGCGTCGACCTCGTCCACCAGATCATGGAGGAGCCCCCCGGCGTGATCGGCGACCCGATCCGGGCGCGGCGGCCGTCAGCCGCCATGGCGGCGGTCGGCCTGGCGCAACTCGGTCGCGTCGACGCCCTCAACCGCGCCCGGGTGCGGAACGGCTGGTACCTGCGCTCCCGTCTCGCGGGGGTGGAGCGGCTGACCCTGCCGCCGCTGCGCGAGGGGTGCGTGTTCATGAGCTTCCCGGTCCTTCACCCCGAGCGCGAAGTCCTCGCCCGGGCGCTGCGCGACCGCGGCGTGGACTCGGACCTCGGCTTCATGGCCGACTGCTCGTCGCTGCCGCTGTTCGCCGAGGACGGCGCCAGCTGCCCCCACTCAGCTCGCACGGCACGGGAGATCCTCCACCTGCCGATCTACCCCCAGCTCGAGCCCCGCCACCTCGACCGCGTCGCGACGGCCGTGCGGGCGGCGCTGGACGGGGTCTGAGCCGTGCGGCTCGAGCCGGTGCCCCGCGTTGCCGCTCTCGTCGCCGTCGTGGTGCTGCTGCTGGCGACGCTGGCCTTCACCTGGCCGCTGCCGGCGCGCCTGGACAGCCACCTGCCGGGGCACCTCGAGCACCCCGGCCTGCAGGGCGACCTGTTCTTCCAGTGGAACCTGCAGCAGCAGCTGAACGAGGGCTACGTCGACCCGCTGTGGACGCCCTCCCTGTGCTATCCCTCCGGCCAGGACCTCCGGGCCAAGGTGGCCTTCTCGCTCCACCTCGCGCTGTACGTCGCCCTGATGCTGCCGTTCGGCCTGCTGCCGGCGCACAACCTCGCCGTGCTGCTGGTCCTGCTCGGCAACGCGGTGAGCGCCTGGTGGCTGCTGTGGGACCGGTTCCGCAGCACTGCCTACGCCCTCGCCGGCGCCATCCTCTTTGCTTTCGGCCCGTTCGTCTCCCTCAAGCTCGACCAGGGCTTCGTGCAGAAGATCGTGCTCTTCCCGGTGCCCCTGTTCGCCCTGTTCTTCCTCCGCCTGCTGGCCCACCGCCGCCGCCGCGACGCCCTGGCCAGCGGCGCCTGCCTGGTGCTGAGCCTGCTCGTCTACCCGCCCTGCGCGGTCTTCAACCTGCTCCTCGGCCTCGCCCTGCTCGGCGCCGCCCTGGCCAGGGGGGAAGCCTCGCGACGTCTGGTCGCGCCGGTCGGCCTGGCCGTGTTGATCCTGGTGCCGGCCGTCGTCGTCGTCTGG
>PQAJ01000168.1 GCA_003105185.1 Holophagae bacterium | reverse complement strand
GTTGATCTCGAAGGCGGTGAAGGAACGGTTGGGCACTGCCGGCAGGATCACGCCGGTGAGCAGGAGGAACCGCACCGCGGCGCGCAGCTCGTTTTCCGGGAGGGTGGCCGCCATCGTCTCGAGACGGGTCTTCTCCTGGAGCAGGATCACGGCCACCACGCCGGCGGCGATCGAGATCCAGTACAGGCCATGGGCGGCCGCGCCGCCGAGCGAAAAGGTGAGCAGGGCGGCGGTCTCGGTGGTGATGCCGAGCTCGCCGGTGCGCAGGCCGGCCGAGTACGACAGCGCGACAAGTGCGCCGAGAACGACCAGCCCTGCCGCGAAGGGCATCGCGGAGCCCGGGAATGCCCGCACGAGCAGGAAGCCGCCGAGGCCGATGATCGGGAATGTGCGGACGCCGCCGAGGCCGCGCGGCTCGTGCTCCTCGCGCTCGAAGCCGATCAGCAGCGCGAGAACGAGGGTCAGGACGAACCCTGAGAGCTCGGGTGGCAGCTGCTGGAGAAGCGTGTTCATGCCAGCAGTGTAGGTGAGAAACAGGGGAGAGGGGGAGGTGGGGGGCCCAGCTTACCGGTCCGGATGCCGGACGGCACTCCGTTCCGCGGCCGCTTCCGCGCCCGCTTCCGGAGACGATTTGTGTCCGAGCGACCCCCGCTCGGGGCAGGGGGTCAGCGTTGCTCGAGGGCAGTGTCCACGAGCTGATCGACGAGCGCGTCGTCGGCCACCGCCGGCACGGTGACGTGGCCTCGCGCGGCGTGGCTCCGATTCCAGTCCGTCACGGTCGCGATCGCGTTCGGGTTGCGCGCCCAGGAGCGCCGCGACACGCCGCACATGGCGTCCCAGTCGAGCGCGGTGTCGAGGATCCGGTCGACGCGATCGGAGCCGTCGAGAACCAGCCCGAAGCCGCCGTTGATCGCCTTGCCGGTGCCGACGCCGCCGCCGTTGGAGAGAACCGCCATCGTCATGCCCCGCGCGGCGTTGCCGGCCCAGCACTGGTGGGCCATGTCGGAGGTGAGATTCGATCCGTCGGCGATGTTGGCGGTCTCGCGGAAGGGCGAGTCGGTGCCGCCGGTGTCGTGATGGTCGCGACCCATCATCACCGGCCCGATCCTCCGGTCGCGGACCATGGCGTTGAAACGGCGCGCGATGCGGGTGCGTCCCTCGGCGTCGGCGTAGAGGATGCGGGCCTGCGTGCCCACGACCAGCCGGTTGGCTTCAGCGTCGCGGATCCACTGCCAGTTGTCACGGTCCTGGCCCCGGCGCTCCGGATCGATGCACTCCATCGCGGCGCGGTCGGTCTGGCGGAGGTCCTCCGGGYTGCCGGACAGGCAGACCCAGCGGAACGGTCCGTAGCCGAAGTCGAAGCACATCGGGCCCATGATGTCCTCGACGTAGGAGGGCCAGATGAAGCCCCCAGTGGTGTCGCGSCCGTTGCGGGCGATCGCCGGCACGCCGGCGTCGAACACCGCCTTCATGAACGAGTTGCCGTAGTCCCAGAAGTGCATGCCGCGGTCGCAGAGGCGGCGCAGCACCTCGAAGTGACGGCCGAGGCTGGCGTCGACGAGGCGGCGGAAGGCCTCGCGGTCGGCGCGCAGCATCTCGCGGCCGCGCTCGAAGCTCAGCCCCGCCGGCGTGTAGCCGCCGTCGTAGGGCACGTGGCAGGAGGTCTGGTCGGACAGCAGCTCCACGTCCACGTGGTGGCGGTCGAGGTACTCGAGGAGGTCGACCACGTTGCCGTGGTAGGCCACCGACAGCGGCTGCCGGCGATCGCATGCGGCGACCATCCAGTCGACCGCCTCGGCGAGCTCGGCGGTCACCCTCTGCACCCACCCCTGTGCGAACCGGGTCTCGATGCGCGAACGATCGACCTCGGCGATGATGCCGGCGCCGCCGGCGATCTCGAGGGCCTTGCCCTGCGCTCCCGACATGCCCCCGAGCCCGGAGGACACAAAGCTGTGCCCCCGCAGGTCCTCGCGGTCAGGGATGCCGAGGTAGAGCCGACCGGCGTTGAGCAGGGTGATGTAGGTGCCGTGGACGATGCCTTGCGGCCCGATGTACATCCACCCGCCCGCCGTCATCTGGCCGTAGTTGACGCAGCCGAGCGCGGCGAGCCGATGGAAGTCGTCGGGGGTGTCGAACATCCCGACCATGAGGCCGTTGGTGATGATCGCGCGGGGCGCTTCGGGAGGTGACGGGAACAGCCCGAGCGGGTGGCCCGAGCTGACCACGAGGGTCTGGTCGGCCTCCATGACCTCGAGGTACCGCTTGATCAGGCGGTACTGCATCCAGTTCTGGCAGACCTGGCCGGACTCGCCGTAGGTGACCAGCTCGTACGGGTAGAGAGCCACCTCAAAGTCGAGATTGTTGTCGATCATGACCTGCATGGCCTTGGCTTCGGTGATGCGGCCGCGGTACTGCTCGAGCGGGCGGCCGAAGATGCGCCCGGCGGGGCGGTACCGGTAGCCATAGATGCGGCCGGTCGCGACGAGCTCGTCGAGGAACTCCGGGCCGACCACGCCATGGTGTTCAACGGGCAC
>PQAJ01000167.1 GCA_003105185.1 Holophagae bacterium | reverse complement strand
GGGTCGGTCACGCTGAGCTGGGTGTGGGCGGGCAGCGACACCACCTCGGTGAGGGGTGTGCCGCCGAGGTCGGCCCGCGGCGTGTAGGTGACGTCCACCTGACGGCCTTGCCCGCTCGGGTTGAAGAGGTCGACGCGGGAGGTGAAGAAGGCGCCGCTTCCCTGCACCCTGGCCACCGCCGGGATCGCCACCGCATTGCTCGGCGGCGCGAAGACCTCGTAGAGGCGCCCCTGGATGCTGAAGCCGTTGCCGTCGTTGCCCGGGCTGCCGTTGCTCTCCCAGGCCACGAGCAGGCGGCCGTTCGGCGCGAGCACCGCCGCCGGGTACTGCTGCGCGTTCGTGGTGTAGCTGTTGGCTTGGACGTCGGCCGGGTCGAGGACGCCCCCGTCCGCATTGAAGGACCTGAACTGGACGCTGTAGTCCGAGTTGTCGTTGCCGGACGAGCCATAGCTCTGCCAGGCGATGGCGTAGAAGCCGTTGGGCGCCATCGTCACCGACGGGTAGCGCTGGTCGTCGTTGGTGTAGGTGTTGATCTGCACGTCGTTTCCGTCGATGAACTCGCCGCTGGCATCGAGGCGCCGGGCCTGGATCGACAGCCGCGAGGTGTCGTTGCCGAAGGTACCGCCGAAGCTCTCCCAGGCGACGACGGCCCCCGCGGGACCCATCGCGACCGACGGCGAACTCTGGGAGCCGGTCGGGTAGGTGTTGGCCGTCTGCTGGGGCGCGTCGGCGGTGATGCCTGCTGGTGCCAGGTTGTCCGCCGTGAAGAAGCGGATCGCGATGTCGTTGCTCGTGGCGGGCTCCCTCCACGCGGCCAGGTAGCGCGAGCCTCCGTCGCTCGCGATGGCCGGCTCATCCTGGTCGCCCGGGGTGATGTCATTGACGAGGAACTGGTCGAAGAAGCTCCCGGTGCCCGCCCTGAAGCGACGGCCCTGGATGCTGATGCCGGGATCGCCGCCGGCGCCACCAGCACTCTTCCAGACCACGACAAAGTCGCCGTTGTCCGCCATCGCGACGACCGGTTGGCCCTGGGTGCCCGAGGCATACGCGCTGTTGACCAGCAGCTCGGCTCCCACCCTGGCGCCGGCAGCGTTGTAGCGCTGGGCCATGATGTCGAAGTCGGACGTCCCGTGGTTGCTCTCCCAGACCACGACGAAGGCGCCGCTCGAGTTCCTCGCGACCGCCGGTGTCTTCTGCTCGTTCGTGGTCGAGGTGTTGACCTGGAACTCGGGCCCGGCGGCGGTGCCGTCCCGGTCGTAGAGTCGAGCCTGGACCGAGCGCGAGGAGTTGTCGTTCCCGCCCGAGCTGTAACTCTCCCAGACCACGACGAAGTTGCCGGCCGCATCGCTCGCCACGGCAGGCGCCTGCTGGGCGCTCCCGGTCACGGTGTTGACCTGGAACTGCGCGGTGAGGGGATCGCTGGCGAGCGCGCTCGCCGGAGCCCCGAGCAGGAGGGCGAGCGCCGCGGCGACGAGCCCTGCCGGTCGTAGGTGCAGGTGGCGCAGGACGGTTGATGGAGTCCGATGAAGTGACAATTGAGAGCAACGGGACATTAGATTCCTCCTGCCAGGCTAACGATCAGCGATAAAGCCGGAGACGCCGCGGTCATCGAGGTCTTTTCGAGTGCCGAGAGGCGCTCGACGACCGTGGCGGCCCGGGTGGCGGTCCTTGGGCTGCCTCAATATGAAGCAACCGAGTATCAATTACAATTCCCTTCCCCACATCTTTGACGCCGCGGGATTCCGGCTGTCCGGGGAGATCGCGACCACGGAGATGGCCTGCCCCGAGCCGGTGATGCGGCAGGCGGAGGCCTTTCCCCGCGCCCCCGCCGCCGAAGCAGCGCCTTGAAGGGAACTGCGATTGCTCCGGTCGATGCTCGTGTCCGACGCGTGAGATCCCTCGTCGCTTCGCTAGACTATCGCCCGGACATGGAAGGGGACACCACCGCCCGAGGCTGGCCGCACCGGTTGGCACCGGCAGTCGGGGTCATCCTGTTCGGGGTCGCGCTCTATGTTCTCCACCGCGAGCTCGAGCTCATCCGGCTGCACGAGGTGATCGAGCAGTTCCGCAGGATCCCGGTCAGGAATCTGCTGGCGGCGGTTGCGGCCGCGGCGGCGAGCTACCTGATCCTGACCCAGTACGACACGCTCGCGCTGCGCTATGTCGGTGCTCGAGTCGGACTCAAGCGCTCGTCGCTTGCCGCCTACATCGGCTTCGCCTTCGCCCAGAATGTCGGCTTCACAGTCTTCAGCGGCGCGCCGATGCGCTTCCGCTTCTACTCGATCTGGGGTCTGTCGGCAGTCGAGATCGCCACCGTCCTCGCCTTCAACAGCATCACCTTCTGGCTCGGTCTGATCACCTGCGCCGGGGTGTCCTTCATCCTCGCCGGCGGGGTCGTCCCCACCGGTCTCCATCTCCCGGTCACTGCCCTGCGGCCACTGGGTGCGATCCTGCTGCTGGTTGCCGGCGCCTACCTCGCGGCCTGCGCCGTGCGCCGCGCGCCCCTCAGATTCGGCCGCTGGCAGCTCGCCCTGCCCTCGCTGCGCCTGGCCCTGGCCCAGGTCGGGATGGCGGGGCTCGACTGGATCTCGGCCGCTCTTGTCCTCTACGTCCTCCTGCCCCGCGAGGCCGCCGGCCACTTCGCCCATTTCATGGCCGTGTTCCTCCTCGCCCAGCTTGCCGGTCTCGTCAGTCAGGTTCCGGGTGGGCTCGGCGTGTTCGAGACCGTGATGGTGGTCCTCCTGCCCACCTCGGTGCCGCAGAGCGTCGCCCTCGGCTCCCTGCTCGCCTTCCGGCTCATCTACTACGTGCTGCCGCTGGCGGTGGCGGTGCTGCTCCTGCTCACCTTCGAGCTGCACCAGCGACGCGAGGAGCTGGGCAAGGCGGTCAAGGTCGTGGGCGGCTGGCTGCCGGCGGTGGAGCCGCACCTGCTCGCGGTGCTCACCTTCCTGGGCGGCGCGGTGATGCTCGTGTTCGGCTCGGTACCGGCCGCGCCGGAGCGCCTGCGCTGGCTGGCAGACTTCGTCCCCCTCGCCATCCTCGAGCTCTCCCACTTCCTGGGCAGCCTGGTCGGCATCGGCCTGATCGTGCTCGCGTGGGGGCTGCGACGCCGGCTCGAGGTCGCCTACTACCTGGCCACTGGGTTGCTCGCCCTGAGCGTTGTCCTCTCGCTGCTGCGCGGCCTCCACGTCGAGGCGGCGATCTTCCTGACCTTGATGCTGGCGGCACTGCTGCCGGCACGGCGGGCCTTCTACCGCCGCGCGGCCATACTCAGCGAGCCGTTCTCCGGCGCCTGGCTCGCCGCCCTCGCCATGGTCGTGATCGGCGCGGTGTGGATCGGCCTCTTCGCCTACCGCCACGTCGACTACTCGAGCGAGCTGTGGTGGCAGTTCGAGCTCCACGGCAACGCCTCCCGCTTCCTGCGCTCCGGCCTCGCCGTCGCGATTGGCCTGGTGTCGCTGGGCATCGCGCGCCTGCTCGGCCCGGCGGCTCCGCGGGAGGCCGCCGCGAGCGAGGAGACGCGTGCCCTGGTCCGCGAGGTGGTGGCGAGCTCGCCGGCGGCCTCGGCCCACCTCGCCCTGCTCGGCGACAAGCGGTTCCTGATTGCCGAGTCCCGGACGGCCTTCGTCATGTATGCGGTCCAGGAGCGGAGCTGGGTGGCCATGGGCGACCCGGTCGGCTCGAGCGAAGAGCACGCCGAGCTGATCTGGCACTTCCACACCCTGGCCGACCGCCACGGCGGCTGGACCGTCTTCTACGAGGTCGGCGACGAGAACCTTCCCGTCTACCTCGACCTCGGCCTGACCGTGCTCAAAATCGGCGAGGAGGCGCGCGTCGACCTCGCCCGCTTCTCCCTGGACGGCAAGGAGCACAAGGGGCTGCGCCACAACCAGAACAAGCTCGAGCGCGAGGGCTGCTCGTTGGCGATCACGCCACCGGATGGGGTCCCTGCCCTGCTCCCCGAGCTGCGGGCGGTTTCGGATGCCTGGCTGGCCTCAAAGAGCACACGGGAGAAGCGCTTCTCGCTCGGCCGCTTCGATGAGGCGTACCTGGTCCAGCAGCCGGTCGCGGTGGTGCGGCAGGGAGGCCGGGTCGTGGCCTTCGCCAATCTCTGGCCAGGCGCGCGCGGCGGCGAGCTTTCGATCGACCTGATGCGCTTCGAGGCCGGCGCCCCGGCCGGGGTCATGGACTACCTGTTCGTCCACCTCATGCTGTGGGGAAAGGAGCAGGGTTACTCCTTCTTCGGTCTGGGCATGGCGCCGTTCGCCGGGCTGCGCAGCGGGCCGTTCGCGCCATTGTGGAACCGTCTCGCCACGCTCCTCTACCGCTACGGCGAGCACTTCTACAACTTCCAGGGGCTGCGCCAATACAAGGACAAGTTCGACCCCCAGTGGCGGCCGCGGTTCCTGGTCTGCCCGGGCGGGTCGGCGGTGCCGGGCGTGCTCGCCGACCTCGCGTCCCTGGTCTCCGGCGGTCTTGTCGGTGCGCTGAGGCGCTGATCGGTCCCAAGAAGAACGCCCCTCGCTGTCGAGGGGCGTCGTCGTCTTCAGCGGAGGGGGCAGCAGCCCCCTTTGTCACCTGTTTAGCGGCTGCGATCGGCGTCCGCACGGGGCCGCGCAACGTTGACGGTGATCGTGCTCCCGTCGAGCTCGGAGCTGTTCCTGGCGCTGATGGCCTTCTCCCCGGACGCTTCGTCGGTGTAGGTGACGAAGGCGAATCCGCGGGATGCGCCGGTGTCCCGGTGCGTGATGACCTTCGCCTCGGTGATCTCACCATACTCGGAGAACACCTCGCGCAGTCGGGCGTCGTTGGTGGCGGCGTTCAGCCCGCCCACATACAGCTTCTGGTTCATGGTCGTTCCCTTTTCTTGTTGCGGAAGGCGCCACCGCTGCATGGTGCGCTCCGGCTCGTAACATGGCGCGGTGGTACCACCCGCTCGTGTGGAGGCCGACCACAGCGGCCGGACCTGGGTCGAAGCCCGAAGACAGCGCCTCGTCATCGACCGTCACCTTCACGCGGAAGGCTGTGAGGATGCTCGGACACCCTCCGCGAGGGAGGGAGCCCGGGCTCGCGGCGGTGCTACCAGCGGCCGCCGCCGCCGCCCTGTCGTCCGTAGCCGCCTCGGTCGCGGTCACGGTCGCGGTCCTTCTCCTGGGCGACGTCCACCCTGATGGTCCGCCCATCGAGCTCGGTCTGGTTGAGGGCCGCGGCGGCCTTCTCGGCGGCCTGGCCGTCAGCGAAGGTCACGAACCCGAAACCGCGGGAGCGACCCGAGTCGCGGTCGGTGATCACGATCGCTTCGGTGATCTCGCCGTGCGGCGAAAACGCCGCCCGCAGGCTACGGTCATCGGTGTTCCAACTCAGACTTCCAACAAACAACTTCTTCGACATCTCTTCCTTCTCGTTTCCCGGAGGCGCCGACTTCAGCCAGCACGCTCCTGTCGTACCATCATGGCGGGCCCGCTGCCCACCGATTCGCTGGCCGGCCACGTGGCCGACCTGAAAAGCCCAGACTGAGGACTGTTTCCCTCTGCAGACGCACGACAGCAGGTCGCAATGCGCTGCGGTTCGTTTCCGGCTGATTTATGAACGGGAGAACTGCCGGGGGACTGCCGTACGGGTCATCTGGCGACCCTGTCACGTCCGTGCCTGCCACCACCCTGACGTCGGGTGGCGCGACGCGAACGACTCATCCTTTCACAACACGAGGCGAAAAGCAAACATTTCTTCAGTTGGGACGTCATCGTCTCGCCTGCTCGACTCAGTCCCCGCCTGAGACCTAACGAAGCTCACCGCCTGGTGTAGAGTGGTTGTCGGCTCCTTCTCCATCGGACGAGATGTTTGAGGCGCTGATCGGATGACGCTCTCCTCCGGCACGCGGCTCGGCCCCTACGAGATCGTCGCTCCGCTCGGGGCGGGTGGGATGGGCGAGGTCTACCGCGCCCRCGACACGAGGCTSGGCCGCGACGTCGCGATCAAGGTCCTGCCGGCCCACCTCTCGGCCAGCCCGGAGGTCCGCGCCCGCTTCGMGCGCGAGGCCCGCGCCATCTCCCACCTCAACCACCCCCACATCTGCACGCTCCACGACATCGGCCACCACGACGGCACCGACTACCTGGTGATGGAGCTGCTCGAGGGCGAGTCGCTGCAGGCGCGGCTGGGCACCGGCCCGGTCCCGGTGCGCACGGCGATCGAGTGGGCCGCCCAGGCCGCCCATGGGCTGGCCGCCGCGCACGAAAAGGGCATCGTGCACCGGGACCTGAAGCCGGCGAACCTCTACCTCACGCGGGACGAGCGGGTGAAAGTGCTGGACTTCGGACTGGCGAAGCTGATCCACCCCGAGGCCCTGGCCCGCTCTGGAGACACGCCGGCATCGATCCCCGCGACCGAGACCGGGATGATCCTCGGCACGGCAGGGTACATGGCGCCGGAGCAGGTGCGGGGCGAGGGTGCGGATCATCGGGCAGACATCTTCGCGCTCGGGACGATCCTCTACGAGCTGCTGGCAGGCAAGCGGGCCTTCCCCGGGGCGACGTTCTACGAGACCTCGTACCGCATCGTCAACGAGGATCCTGAGCCGCTCAGCACTCTGGGGCGGTCGCTGCCGTCGGGCGTCGAGGGAATCGTGCGGCGGTGCCTGGAGAAGCGACCTCAGGACCGCTTCACCTCGGCTCACGACCTCGCCCTGGCCCTCGATGCGGTGGCCGAGTCGCTGCGCACCGGCCTGCCGATCGTCGAGGCTGCGACCAGGTCGATCGTGGTCCTGCCGTTCGAGAACCTGAGCCCCGACCCGGAGAACGCGTTCTTCGCCGACGGCCTGACCGAGGAGCTGATCGCCGACCTCTCCAAGGTGCGGGCGCTGCGCGTGATCTCGCGCACCTCCGCGATGCTGCTCAAGGGCTCGAAGAAGGACCTGCCGACGATTGCCCGCGAGCTCGGCGTCCGCTACGCGCTCGAAGGCAGCGTTCGCCGCGCCGGATCGAGCCTGCGGATCTCGGCGCAGCTCATCGATGCCAACACCGACGGCCACCTGTGGGCGGAGAAGTACGGCGGGACCTTAGACGACGTCTTCGCGATCCAGGAGAAGGTCTCCCACTCGATCGTGGACGCCTTGAAGGTCCAGCTGACCCCGGAGGAGACGGAGCGCCTCGCGCAACACCCGATCCCGAACGCCCTCGCGTACGAGTTCTACCTCAAGGCCAGGCAGGAGATCCTGAAGTGGACCCGGGCCGGGCTCGACCGGGCGCTCACCTACCTTCACAGCGGCCTCGAGATCACCGGCCCGAATCCAGTCCTGTTCGCCGGCCTGGCGTACGTCCAGCTCCAGCAACTGAACCTCGGGTCGACGACCTACGACGATCACCGGCGGGACGCCGAGAGCTGGATCGGCAAGGCCCTGGCCCTCGATCCAGAATGCCCGCAGGTCCACTTCGTGCTCGGGGTGCTGCGCTTCCCCGACCGGCCGAGAGAAGCGATCAGGCACCTCAAGCGCGTGCTCGAGAACAACCCTGACGACTTCGATGCGCTCTACTTCCTGAGCTGTCTCCTGGGGAGCCTCGGCCAGACCCAGACCGTCGTCCCTCTCGAGGAGCGCGCCGCGCGGCTCGATCCGCTGAACCCCGCGGCCCATTTCCACCTCGGGTTCAACCGGCTCTGGGAGGGCAAGTTCCACCAGGCGCGCGAGGTCCTGCAGAGAATCAATCGGGAGTTCCCGGACGACCCCACGATCAAGTTCGCGTATGGCCTGAGCCTCGCGTACCTGAACGAACGTGACCAGGCTGGGGCGGTGTTCGGCGAGCTCGCCCGCGAGCAGCCCGGCACGATCTTCTCGAACATCGGCCTCAGCATGAAGCATGGCTTTGAAGGGAATCGAGCTGAGGCGATGAGCTTCCTGAAGGCGGCCTCGGAGGGGCCATCCCGGCGCGACTTCCAGTACGCGTGTTGGGTGGCCGAATGCTACGCGCTGATCGACGAGCGGGAGACGGCCCTCGAGTGGCTGGAGCGGGACCTGCAACTCGGCATGGTCAATTACCCCTACCTGAGCGCGCACAGCCCGTTCTTCGCGAAGCTCCGCGACGAGCCCCGCTTCCAGCAGCTGATGGCTCGCGTCAAGGTCGAATGGGATGGGTTCGTGGTGTGAGGCGGCGATGACCCTGCCGGCGGGCACTCATCTCGGCCCCTACGAGATCCTGGCCCCGCTCGGGGCGGGCGGGATGGGCGAGGTCTATCGTGCCCACGACCCCAGGCTCGGCCGCGACGTCGCCATTAAGGTCCTGCCCGCCCACCTCTCCGCCAGCCCCGAGGTCCGCGCCCGCTTCGAGCGCGAGGCCCGCGCCATCTCCCACCTCAACCACCCCCACATCTGCACCCTCCACGACATCGGCCACCACGACGGCATTGACTACCTGGTCATGGAGCTGCTCGAGGGCGAGACCCTCGCCCACCGCCTCGAGCGGGGTCCGCTGCCGCTTGCCGAGGTGCTGCGAGTCGGGGTCGAGATCGCGTCCGCCCTGGGCGTGGCGCACCGGGGCGGCATCGTGCACCGCGACCTC
>PQAJ01000166.1 GCA_003105185.1 Holophagae bacterium | reverse complement strand
ACGAGGGCGGCGCGCTCCCGCCGCTCGTGGCCGTCGAGCGTTGCCTGGCAAACCTCAGGAAGATGGAAAGCGAGGGGACGACCACCGATGAGCCGCTGGTCTGAGGCACCCGAGATGGGTCGAAATCTTGCGCTGGCGCTTGCGGCATTGCTCGGCCTGGCAGGCGGCGGGCTCGAGGCCGCGGGCGGGTTCGACCGCGCTCTCGAGCTCCAGGGCATCACGCTCCACGTCACCTGCCCGAACGACTCCTCGCTGCCGACGCTCACGATCGTGCCGGGCGGGCTCGAGATCGACAGCACGCCCATTACGCGCGTGGTCGACGGCCTGGTGGTCGGCGCCGAGGTCGCCGACCTCAACGCCGACGGCTCGCCTGAGGTGTACGTCTACATCCAGTCTGCGGGGAGCGGCTCCTACGGGTCGCTCGCTGCCTACGCCGTGAACCGGAAGAGGTCCCTGAGTGAGGTCTACCTGCCGCCGATCAGCGACGACCCCGAGGCGTCCAGGGGCTACATGGGCCATGACCAGTTCCAGGTGGTCGAGAGCCGTCTGGTTCGACGCTTCCCGGTCTACCGTGACGGCGACGCGAATGCCCACCCGACCGGCGGCACGCGCGAGATCCAGTACACGCTCGTCCCCGGCGAGGCTGGCTGGGTCCTCCTCGCGGACAGGGTCATCGGCAGCTGACGCGCTGGTCGCGGCGCCAGCGACCCTGCCGTCCGCGGCGACCTCGCTGCCGCTGGTTTCGTGCGCTGGGTCGATCGCGTCGGGCGCGAGCGCGGAGACTGGCGCGGGGACCGGGGCGGGCACACCGTCGGGCGCGGATCCGGCTTTGCCTACGGCTACGCCGTGGCAACAGCGGAAGCGGGCGCGGAAGCGGGTCAGCACACTCCTGTTGGTGCAAGCGGGAACGGGAACGGGGTCGGGGACGAGACGGCGATTCAGCCACCGGCTCTCGCGTAGGCCTCCCGCAGGGAGCGCCGCATCAGCTTGTTGGAGGCGGTCCTGGGCAGCGCGTCGGTCACCACTACCTCGTGGATCTTGAACAGCGGGTTGAGCTGGTCGGCGAGGAGGCGGCCGAGCTCGAGGCGCAGTCCCCCGTACTCGCGGGGCTCGCGCAGCACGACGAACACCACCAGCCGGTCGGCGCCCTCGCCCTCGGGCTGGACCGCGACCGCGGCGCACTCGGCGACGTCCGGGTGGCTGCCGAGCACTGCCTCGAGCTCGACCGACGACACCTTGATGCCGCCCAGGTTCATGGTGTCGTCGGCGCGGCCGTGGGCCCGGAAGAAGCCGCCCGCGAGGCCCTCCATCTGGTCGCCGTGGCGGCGCAGCAGATCGCCGGCAGGGCCGGCCGGGCATCCGGCGTGGTAGACCTCGTGGTGGTCGCGGTTGAGCAGGGTCTGCGACAGCCCGATCGAAGGCGGGACCAGGAAGACCTCGCCGTCGGCGCCATCGGGTGCCGGCTTCCCGTGCTCGTCCAGGATCACGAGGTCGAGGCCGAGGGCCGGCGTCGTGAAGGTCGCCGGGGAGGCGGGCTGGACGACGGTGCCGGTGACGTAGCCGCCGCCGATCTCGGTGCCGCCGCAGTACTCGATCACCGGCGCCCGGTAGCCGGTGCGGCTCATCAGCCACAGGTAGTCGGGCCGGTTCGAGGGCTCGCCGGTCGAGCTGAAGAGCTCGACCCGTCCCCAGTCGACGCCGTCGCAGGCGCCGGAGGCCCGCCAGGCCGCCACCAGCGAGGGCACGACGCCGAGCATGGTAACGCCGGCGCGCTCCACGAAGCGCGTGAAGCCGGCGCCGCCCGGCGCGCCGTCGTACAGCGCGATGCAGGCCCGGTTGATCAGGCTCGCGGAGATCAGCCACGGGCCCATCATCCAGCCGATGTTGGTCGGCCAGGCGACCACGCTGCCGGGGCCGATGTCCTGGTGGAGGTGGCCGTCAGCCGCCGCCTTGATCGGCGTCAGGTGGTTCCACGGGATCGCCTTGGGATCGCCGGTGGTGCCGGAGGAGAAAAGCACGTTGGTCGTCGAGTAGGGATCGGCGGCGACAGAGGGGTGCGGCGTGTCGTCGCCGAGCAGGTCGGGCCACCAGCGGTCGCCCGGGCGCAGGGGGTGGCGCTTCCCGGACGGAATCACGATCGCCGGCGGCCCGCCCGCCTCGATGACCTTGTCGTAGAGCGGGATCCGCTTGCCGGCGCGCTCGAGCTCGGCGACCGTCACGATCGCCTGTGCGCCGCCGATCTCAAGCCGGCGGGCAAGCTCGTGGGCCGCGAAGCTGTCGGCGATCGAGACCACGAAGCTACCGGCGCGGATAGTGCCCAGGTAGGCCGCCACGCACTCGAGGTTCATCGGCATGTAGAGCGCGATGCCGCGACCGGGCGCGAGGCCGTGCTCGCGGAGGCCGCTGGCGACCCGGGTGACGAGCGACTCGAGCTCGCCGTAGGTCACGGTCTCGACGGCGTCGGAGCCTTCCCTGCCGATCGCCGCCGCGATCGTGCAGGCTGACGGCTGGAAGCAGCTGTCGACGATGTTGAGCCGCGCCGCCGGCAGCCAGCGCGGGTCGGCCGGACCCCGGCGGTCGTCGACGATCGTCTCCGGGGGCCGCTCGAAGACGATGCCGAGCCGCTGGATCATTCGGCTCCAGAACTCGGCGCGGTGCTCGACCGACCAGCGGTGGAGCTCGCCGTACGAACGGGCGCCGATCTCCCGCATCAGCCAGCCGATGTTGGACTCCGCGATCCGCTCCGGCGCCGGCCACCACGCAGGCAGCGGTCCCTGCTCGGGAGATCGTTCGGCCGCAAGCCTCGCGAACAGCCGCCACTGCTCGTCGAACGGCGTCTCCGGCTCGCGCCGCAGCCGCTCGACCATCTCCTGCCACTGCCGGAGCTGCGGATCCGATGGCTTGCCGTTCACCCTCACCTTCCCGATTCTGACGCGGGCCATATTAGCGTCCCCCACGCCCTCCCGACCGAAGAAGGAAGATCGAAGAGCGAAGAAGTAACGCCCGTCCTTCCTCGCCGTCCTCACGAAGGGGGAGGAGGGATTCTTCTTCGATCTTGGATCTTGGTTCTTCAGTCGGGGGATGGGGGGCGCTCGACCCGCACCACCACCTCGGCGGGGAGCAGCTCGAGCAGCCGGGCGACGGCCCGGTCGAGGACATCGCCGTCCAAGGCCTCGACCGTGACCCAGATCCGATGGTCCGCCGCCTCGACCTGCGGGTAGCTGCCGATCGCCACCTCGGGGAACTCGGAGTCGACCTCGGCGAGCTGGGGCGCGATCCGGCTCTCGTCGCAGCGCAGGTAGAGCGAGCGCAGCTGCGGGCGCTGGCCGGAGAGCTCGGCGCGCAGGGCGTCGAGCTTGACCTCGAACAGGCGCGGGACTCCCGGCAGCAGGTAGACGTTGCGGAAGACAACAACCGGCAGCAGGCCGTCGTCGCCGTGGATCAGCCGTGCCCCCTCCGGGACGTCGGCCATGCGCAGCGCGGCCTCGGTGAAATGATCGCCCCACCAGGCCCGGATCATCGCGGCGACCTCGGGGTCGGAGACGACCTTGACGCCGAACGCCCCGGCCACGGCGGCGACTGTGCGGTCGTCGTGGGTCGGTCCGATGCCGCCGGAGCAGACGACCGCATCGTAGCGCTCGGAGCAGCTGCGCACCTCGGCCGCGATCTCGGCAACCTCGTCGCCGAGGACGACCAGCCGCTCGAGCCGGACGCCGAGGTCGCGCAGCAGCTCGATCAGCAGCGGGCCGTTGGCGTCGCGCACCTTGCCCGACAGGATCTCGTCGCCGATGATGAGCGCCGCCGCGGTGGTCATCGCCTCAGCATAGGGCGCTGGATCGGGGGGGGCAAGCCGCATGATTGCGCATGGCCCTCGCCCCCCGGCGTGGCGGGTATTCGTGGGGAGGCTTTGCTGTTCAGAGGTGGGGGATATGAACCGCAGAGGGCGCTGAGAACGCAGAGAGTCCATCAGGCCTGCCCCGCAATGGTCTCTGCGACCTCTGCGCTCTCAGCGGTTCTCATGGACGGGCGGGCGGCGCCCCTGACCCCTGACTGGTCGTCAGAGCACGGCAACCCCGAACAGCTTGTGATGGAAGATCACCAGCCCGATGAAGACCGCGATCGCGATCAGCAACATCGTCAGCGTCCGCMGGTCGGCCGCGACGCGGTTCCTGCCCTGGAGGATGGCGACGAACGGCAGCACCGAGGTCGMGGCCATGAACTCCCGGAACTCCTCGCCCCGGCAGCGGGCCAGCCGGGCGTCCTGGTGGAATGCCCCGAGCAGCCCGAGCACCGCGAACTGGCCGAAGAAGAAGACGTCGCCCAGGAATCCATTGGCCGCCACATGGGCGAGGCCGAAGCACGCGAAGGCCATGTTCATGGGGTGGCGGGTGACGCTCAGGATGCCGCGGGCAACCGCCGCTCCCGGCCTCATGCTGGCCGGGCTCGGCGCCGCCAGCATCATGACGAAGAGCACGACGGCCAGCAGCATGAGGGGCAGCGCGATCGCGCGCTCGATCCCGAAGGGCAGGTTCCACAGCTCCGGCCCGAGCCCTCGGTTCTCCCACCACACAAAGACGAGGGGGAAGAAGGTGAGGAAGGACACCAGCGTGTAGACGCCGCGGAAGCGCCACTCGCCGCCGAGGACCCGCACCAGTCCCGCGCGGAGGCGGCCGTGGGACATCAGCATGTGGGTGACCGGGAACAGCGTCGCGAAGGTGAGGATCAAGATGAGATCGGAGCTCATGCGGGGAGTATAGGGCATGCCGCCGGACGGCGCTCTCATCCGCCTCGTGGCGCGCGTGCTCGGGATTCTCTGCGGGCGGAGGCGTCAGGCTCGGTCGATAGGAAAGGCGATCACGTCCGCGATGTCTCGGGTGCCGATTTTCAGCATGACCAGGCGGTCGACGCCGAGCGCTACCCCGGCGCAGTCGGGCAGGCCGGAGGCGAGCGCGGCCAGCAGCCGCTCGTCCACCGCGACCTCGGGCAGGCCGCGGCGGCGGCGTTCGGCAAGGTCGGCCGCGAAGCGCCGCCGCTGCTCCTCGGGATCGGTGAGCTCGTGGAAGCCGTTGGCGAGCTCGATCCCGTCGATGAAGACCTCGAAGCGCTCGGCCACGGGCGGGTGGCCCGGCCGGACGCGGGCGAGCGCCGCCTGCGAGGCCGGGTAGTCGAACAGGAAGGTCGGCCGGCCGACCCCGAGCCGGTGCTCGACGCTGTGGCTCAGGAGCAGGTTGAGCAGATCGTCGCGATCGAGCTCCGAGACATCGCTCACGCCGAGGGCCGCGACGCGGGACCGCAGCTCGCCGTCGCTCGCAGCATGAGGATCGATGCCGGCGTGGCGGAGGAAGGCGTCGGCGTAGCTGAGGCGCTCGCCCGCAGCGACGCCGAGGACCGCCTGCAGCAGCTCGTCGATCTCGTCGATCAGCCGGTGGTGGTCCCATCCCGGCCGGTACCACTCCAGCATCGTGAACTCGGGGTTGTGGCGGCGGCCCCGTTCGCCGTCTCGGAACGCCTTGCAGATCTGGTAGATCGGCCCGCTGCCCGCGGCGAGGAGCCGCTTCATCGCGAACTCGGGCGAGGTCTGGAGGTAGCGGGTGCGGCGGTCGTCCGCCTCGAGCCGGCAGGCCACCGAGTGGAGGTGAAGATCGGTCACCGTTGCGGCCGACAGCGCGGGCGTCTCCACCTCGAGCACGCCGCGCTCGGCGAAGAAGCGGCGGATCGACGCGAGAGTCTCCGCGCGCACTCGAAGTGCTTCGAGCTTCGCAGTGGGCCGCCAGTCGGCGTCTTCGTCAGTCACTGTTCTCTCGTTCAGATCCGCCGCGATAGGGTCCCGCGCCGCCGCGACGGATTTGAGATCAGAGGGTCTGCGCGAGGGCGATCGTCACGCGCGCGAGACGTACGCGCCGGTCCGGGTGTCAACCTTGATCCGCTCGCCCTGCTGGACGAACAGGGGCACCCTGACCACGGCGCCGGTCTCGAGCGTGGCGGGCTTGGTGCCGCCGGAGGAGGTGTCGCCGCGCACGCCGGGGTCGGTCTCGACAATCTCGAGCTCGACGAAGTTGGGCGGCTGCACGACGAGAGGGTTGCCGTCGAAGAGGGTCACCAGGCAGATGTCCTCCTCCTTGATCCACTGCGCGGCGTCGACCACGACGTGACCGTCGGCGGCGAGCTGCTCGAAGGACTCCTGGTCCATGAAGTACCAGTGCGAGCCGTCGTTGTAGAGGTACTGCATGGGCTTCTCGACGACGTCGGCGCCGTCGACCATGTCGGAGGACCGCATGGTCTTCTCGTTGACGCGGTCGGTCTTGAGGTTGCGGTACTTGATGCGGGTGAAGGCCTGACCCTTGCCGGGCTTGACGAAGTCGGCGTCGACGATGATGCACGGGTCGCCGTCGATCAGGATCCTGAGGCCCACCTTGACCTGGTTCATGTTGTACGAGGGCATGCCCGTCTCCTTCGCTATTGCGGAGATCACACCGGAGCTGCAAGACTTCGCCGCGTGGAAGGTGGCGAAATCCTACCCTGGCCGGCGGGCGCGTGGCAGCGGCTTTTCGCCGAGGCCATCGCCCGCGCCGACGAGCTGATCGAGGTCGTCGGCGGCTCACCGGCCGCTGGCGGCGGTCCGTCCGCAGCGGCCGCCGAGCGCCAGTTCGCGGTCAGGGTACCACGAGGCCTCGCAAAGCGCATCCGGCCCTGCGACCCGGGCGACCCGATCCTCCGCCAGGTGCTGCCTGTCGCCGCCGAGAGCACGACCGCGGACGGCTTCACCGACGACCCGGTGGGGGAGCTCGGCGCCGCGCGCAGTGGCGGGGTCCTCCAGAAGTACCACGGCCGCGCCCTGCTCGTGGTCACCCCGGTCTGCGCCGTTCACTGCCGCTACTGCTTCCGGCGGCACTTCCCCTACGGCGACCACGCGCTCACCGGGCGGCGTTGGGCGGACGCGCTCAAGCGGATCGCCGCCGACCCCACGCTTTCCGAGGTCATCCTCTCGGGCGGTGACCCGCTGACCGTGCCCGACGACCGGCTGGCGCGGCTGGTCAACGAGATCGAGGCCATCCCCCACGTCCGGCGGCTGCGGATCCACACCCGGCTGCCGATCGTGATTCCGGAGCGCGTCGACGAGGCCCTGGTTGCCTGGTTCGCGCGAGTGAGCGTGCCGGTGGTCGTGGTGGTCCATGCCAACCACGCCAACGAGATCGACGGCGACGTCCGCCGAGCGCTCGCAGTGCTGCGCCGGTGCAGGGCCACGCTGCTCAACCAGTCGGTGCTGCTTGCCGGGGTCAACGACTCGGTCGACGCGCTCTGCGAGCTCAGCGAGCGGCTGTTCGAGGCCGGCGCGCTGCCCTACTACCTCCACCTGCTCGACCGGGTCCGCGGCGCCGCCCAATTCGAGGTGCCGGAGGCCGAGGCGCTGCGGCTCATCGCCGGGGTTCGCGACCGCATGCCGGGTTACCTGGTGCCACGGCTGGTTCGGGAGGTCGCTGGCGCGCCCTCCAAGGTCGCCGTCGAGCTCAGGGACGAGGGGTAGGGGCTTGTTCCCCGAAGCGGGCTGGGATGGCTGGTCGGGAACGGGAGCGGGTTTGGTGGTGCAACCCCTGACCTTTAGTCGCTATCACCCCGTTTGGCGACTCCCCTGAAGTCGGTACGGATCCAACTCGGGCATACCGGGATCCAGATTCCGGCGTCTCCCTCGTGACGCTCCAGCCTTCCTCCCTGGGGGTTCGTTGATCACCCTAAGACGTGGTTGGAGCAACAGCGACGGGGGCGAACCACCAGGGGGCATCAGGCCATGCGCATCACCGAGACGGAATTGCAGTGGCAGAACCACCCCCACCTCGTACGGTTACCAACTCAGCTCGGGCGGGCCTTGTTGTTGTCCTGCGACGCGCTTAGACTGTGGCTTGACTTCACAATCTAAGCGCGCCTCGACTGGCGGAGGAGGCTACATGAACACTGTGGCGAAGTCTCTCGCGTTGTGTGTATGCACTGGTCTCCTCGTTGCGACGATCCTTGCAGCCGAAGATAGGGGTACTTTGGAGGGAGTTGACCTCGCGGCGCTAGAGGAGCACATGGAAGACATCGCTGAGGAGCCGCAAGACACCAGCTGGCTTACAGAGCCAGAGGTGGTGGAAAAGACCCTCACAAGCTGCGACCCATGGCTCAAGTACACCCTCCCCTATTCGCCTTCTCTGAACTCCGTCGCCTTCAATGGGTCGAGATGGGTTGTTGTCGGGGGCTACGATGACACCTACTACAGCGACGATGGGGTTAATTGGCACTGGGAAGACGGAGGCGTAAGCAAGGACTTCACCAAGGTCCGCTGGTTCACCTCCAGATTCGTCGCGGTCGGTGAAGATGGCGTCATCGTGACAAGCTCCGACGGCAGCTCCTGGACTCAGCGAGGTACTCCAACGTCTCAGGAACTTCGGGGGCTGGCAGTTAGCGCCAATCGCGTGGTCGCGGTCGGTCGTGGCGGAGCTGTGTTGTGGAGCGCGGATGGTCAGAACTGGAATCTCGGTCAGAGTCCAACCACCAATGACATCTTCTGCGTGGAGTTCTTCTCTGGGCGCTTTCGGCTTATCGACGACGACGGAGACGTGTATGACAGCACCGATGGCTCCGTCTGGCAGTTTCGAACGGCATTGCCGTCATTCCCTCAGTTCGGCTCCATGATGGGTATGGGTGTATCGACTTCAACGCTTGTAGCTGTGGGGTTTGACGTCAGTCTGCCCCCTCCCGGAGGGGGGGTCATCTATACCACAACTGACGGCACCACGTGGCACAAAACGGTGCCTCCGTCCGACACGCTGCGAGGTGCGACTTTCGGTGCAGGCAAGTGGGTAGCGGTAGGAGACAGCACGATTCTCGAAAGCACGAACGCTAGCAGTTGGACGGTCGTGCCGAGTCCTCTATCGGACAGAATCTGGGACGTTGCGTACGGAGACGACCAGTTCATCGCGGCGGGCTGGGACGGCATTGCACGACAGACATGTGACCCCTCAAGCTGCACCTATAGCATCTCGCCCACGTCAGCGAACTACGATGCGACTGGTGGAAGCGGGAGCTTCACGGTTTCGACGCAGGCCGGCTGCACCTGGACCGCAACCTCAAACAACAACTGGATCTACATTACGTCGGGCACGTCTGGTACCGGCAGCGGTACCGTGAGCTACAGCGTGGACGCCAATGGCAGCTCGAGCTCTCGCACGGGTACGATCAGCGCCGCGGGCAGGACCTTCACAATTACTCAAGCCGGATCGACGGGCTGCAACTACTCGATCTCCCCGGCTTCTGAGTCGTTTGGCCCAACCGGCGGCAATGGATCGGTGACAGTGAGCACGACCGCAGGTTGCTTTTGGATTGCGTCGTCGAACAGTGGTTGGATCCATGTAACGGGAGGGTCGAGCGGCACCGGGTCGGGCACTGTCAACTTCTCGGTCGATGCGAACGCTGGCGGATCCCGCACCGGCACGATGACGATCGCGGATCACACGTTCACGGTGACGCAGTCCGGTAGCGGCGGCGGAGAAACGTACACCTATCAGGTTGCAGGGATTGCCCACGCAGGAGGCGCCGGCTTTAGCGTCTGGCGCTCAAGCCTCTGCCTGACTAACCGCTCCGGATCGACCGCCAACCTCACATTGGTTTATCGCATGGTCAGCAACACCGTGACGCGCACCTACACGCTCCAGAACGACAGGATCAAGGAGTGGCAGGATGTTGCACAGAGTCTGTTCAACCAGAGCACCGAAACTTCGGGCTCGATCGAGATCACATCGAACGTCCCTGTAGTGGTGGTTGCGCGGACCTACAACGAGGCCCCGGACGGGACGTTCGGGCAGGGGATGCCTGGCAACGACGACTCGGCGACGCTGGGATACGGTCAGATCGGGCTTCTGCCACAACTGAAGAAGACCTCCGCGTTCCGCACGAACGTGGGGTTGATGAACCACGGGTCAGCTGCATGTGACGTGAGGATCAAACTCTTCTCGGAGATGGGTAGCCAGATTGGAAGCACGATCGAAACCTCGGTCCCAGCCAAGAAGTGGAAGCAGATCAACGACGTGTTTAGCGAGGCGGGCGTCGGAAGTTGCTCAATCGGTTACGCGACCGTTGAGGTGCGCACGGCTGGCGGCAAGATCTGGGGATATGGATCGGTGGTTGACAATGGGACCAGTGACCCAACCACGATTTTGCTGTTTATAGAGTAGTAGCCCTGGATACGCGTTCTTCAGAATCGAGATGAGGGTTTTGCGCGCAGCACAACATCGAGCGAGGTAGCCACGATGTCCCGCGGACGCGGATCCGGCTTCGCCCTGCGGACTAAGCGGTGACAAGTCGCGGCGGCGGGAACGGGGAGCGAGGATCAGGCGGAGTCGGAGCGGAAGATCGGGCGGGTGAGGCAGGTCGGGCC
>PQAJ01000165.1 GCA_003105185.1 Holophagae bacterium | reverse complement strand
GCCGAGCCGCGTGCCTGCCGGCAGAGTCATCGCAGCCTCACACCTCGAACCGCTCCCACTCACCCTTGACCCGTGCCATCAGCTGCTGGAAGCGAGGCTCGTCGCGCAGCTTCGCGAAAAACGGGTCGTACTCGTTCAGGTAGGGGTAGTTGACCATGCCGAGTTGCACGTCCCGCTCCAGCCACTCGAGGGCCGCCTCCCGCTCGTCGATCAGGGCGTAGCATTCGGCGAGCCAACAGGCGTACTGGAAGTCGTGCCGGGATGGCCCCCCCGAGGCCGCCTCCAGGAAGCTCATCGCCTCAGCTCGATTCCCTTCAAAGCCATGCTTCATGCTGAGGCCGATGTTCGAGAAGATCGTGCCGGGCTGCTCGCGGGCGAGCTCGCCAAACACCGCCCCAGCATGGTCACGTTCGCCCAGGTACGCGAGGCTCAGGCCATACGCGAACTTGATCGTGGGGTCGTCCGGGAACTCTCGATTGATTCTCTGCAGGACCTCGCGCGCCTGCCGGAACTTGCCCTCCCAGAGCCGGTTGAACCCGAGGTGGAAATGGGCCGCGGGGTTCAGCGGATCGAGCCGCGCGGCGCGCTCCTCGAGGGGGACGACGGTCTGGGTCTGGCCCAGGCTCCCCAGGAGACAGCTGATGAAGTAGAGCGCATCGAAGTCGTCGGGGTTGGTCTCAAGCACCCGCTGGAGGTGCCTGATCGCTTCTCTCGGCCGGTCGGGGAAGCGCAGCACCCCGAGCACGAAGTGGACCTGCGGGCATTCGGGATCGAGGGCCAGGGCCTTGCCGATCCAGCTCTCGGCCTCCCGCCGGCGATCGTCGTAGTTGGTCGACCCCAGATTGAGGTGCTGGAGCTGGACGTATGCCAGGCCGGCGAAAAGGACGGCATTCGGGCCGGTGATCTCGAGGCCGCTGTGCAGGTACGTGAGCGCCCGGTCGAGCCCGGCCCGGGTCCACTTCAGGATCTCCTGCCTGGCCTTGAGGTAAAACTCGTACGCGAGGGCGTTCGGGATCGGGTGCTGTGCGAGGCGCTGTGTCTCCTGCGGCGTCAGCTGGACTTTCAAGGCGTCCACGATCGAGCGGGAGACCTTCTCCTGGATCGCGAAGACGTCGTCCAGGGTCCCGCCGTACTTCTCCGCCCACAGGTGGTCGTCGGTGTTGGCATCGATGAGCTGCGCCGAGATGCGCAGGCTCGATCCAGCGCGGCGTACACTGCCTTCGAGCGCGTAGCGGACGCCGAGCTCCCTGGCAATCGTCGGCAGGTCCTTCTTCGAGCCCTTGAACAGCATCGCGGAGGTGCGCGAGATCACGCGCAGCGCCCGCACCTTGGAGAGGTCGGCGATCAGCTCCTCGGTCAGGCCGTCCGCGAAGAACTCGTTCTCCGGGTTGGGACTCAGGTTTTCGAACGGCAGGACCACGATTGACTTGGTTGCAGCCTCGACGATCGGCTGGCCGGTGCGCAGCGACTCGGCCACCGCATCGAGCGCCAGGGCGAGGTCGTGAGCCGAGGTGAAGCGGTCCTGAGGTCGCTTCTCCAGGCACCGCCGCACGATTCCCTCGACGCCCGACGGCAGCGACCGCCCCAGTGTGCTCAGCGGCTCCGGATCCTCGTTGACGATGCGGTACGAGGTCTCGTAGAACGTTGCCCCGGGGAACGCCCGCTTGCCTGCCAGCAGCTCGTAGAGGATCGTCCCGAGCGCGAAGATGTCTGCCCGATGGTCAGCTCCCTCGCCCCGCACCTGCTCCGGCGCCATGTAACCCGCCGTGCCGAGGATTGTGCCGGTCTCGGTCGCGGGGATCGATGCCGGCATGTCTCCGGAGCGAGCCAGGACCTCGGGGCGCGTCAGCTTCGCCAGTCCGAAGTCCAGCAATTTCACCCGCCCGTCCCGCGTAAGGTACAGGTTCGCCGGCTTCAGATCCCGGTGCACGATGCCCTTCTCATGCGCAGCGGCCAGCCCATGGGCGGCCTGGGCGGCCCACTCGATCGCCGTGCGCACCGGGACCTGGCCGGCGCCCAGCCGCGACTGCAGCGACTCGCCCTCGAGCAGCTCCATCACGACGTACGGCGAGCCGTCGTGAGTGCCGATGTCGAAGATGGCACAGACGTTGGGGTGGCTGATCGAACCGGCGGCCCGCGCCTCCTGCTCGAAACGGCTGATCCGATCGGAGGAGCCGCTCAGGCCGGCCGGAATGACTTTGACCGCCACCTCGCGGCCCAGCCTCGTATCGCGGGCCCGGTAGACCTCACCCATCGCGCCCGCCCCAATCGGGGTCAGGATCTCGTAGGGCCCGAGCCGCGTGCCGGAGGGAAGCGTCATGGCTGCCTCAACGCCGCGGTCCAGCCCAGGGTGAGCGAGATGTGCGGTGGCGGCGTGTCGCCCGAGTCCACCGAGAGGAACAGCCGTTCGCCGTCGCCGTCCACAGCGAAGGACACCAGGCCACGCCGAGTCAGGATGGGGCGCGGCGTCCCCGTGGTGAGCGCTTGCTCGGTGGCGATGGGAACCGCCATCACGCTGACGTCGCGCCCCGGCGTGGACAGGTAGAGGATCTCCTTGCCGCCGCGCACCCACTGGGGGTCCGAGCCCCCGCTGGTCGACACCCGCGTTCGCCGGCCTCCTGCGGGGAACGGCATGACATAGACCTCCGAGCGTCCGGCGTCCGCGGAGGTGTAGGCCAGCCAGCGGCCGTCCGGCGACACGGTGGCCTGGGTGTTCTCGCTTCCCCCGGCGGCGATGGGTAGCAGGAATATCGGCGGACCCTGTTCGCCGAGAGGGACCACCCACAGACACCATTTCTTGATCGGATCATGGGCAGCAATCACCAGCGCATTGCCGTCCGGCGTGAAGCTGCAGACGGTCTTGAACTGGGCGTCCACGGTCGGGAGTGCCTGAGGAGCGACAGGGCTGTCCTTTTGTTGACGGAAAATCTCGAAGCGGCCGGCCCCGGATGAGCTGTAGATGAAGCTCCCCCCATCCGGTGCCCACGCGAGTTCGGTGTTCATCATTTGAGGAGGAACGACACGCTCGATCTTCTCGCCGTTTCCGTCGAACAGCCATGCCTCGACGGAGTTGGCGGAGATCGGACGGGAGGCAAGCACGGATCTGCCGTCCTGAGAGAGCGCGAGATTCTCCCAGCGGCCGGCTGGCAGGGGCATCCTGGCAAGCACGCGCCCCGATCGATCGACCCGCTCGACCTCGGTCCGTTGCGGCCAGCTGCGCAGGCTGGCGAGGCGTCCATCCGTGGACGCCGTGGCCACCCAAGGGGCGTCCCAGCTTGACTCCGCCAGGGGCGGGTCCCCGATCGGCACCGGCTCGCCGGTCAGCTCGAGCCGCGACGCGTCAAAGGGCTGCGCGACGATCTTCTGGTCGCGCTCGAATAGGAGGTAGGCCGGCTCGGCGTAGGTCACGCCCGAGACCGCCGCCACGATCCGTTTCACCTCCTTCGATCCGAGCGAACCGACGAAGGTCTCGACGTTGGGTCCGACGCGCGGGAGAGTCGCAAACAGGAAGTGATCCCCGTCGGGAAGAAACCACGGCATGCGGTGCCCGGTTTGTTGGCGCTCTGCGTCAAGGGCCGTGACGGGCTCCGGGGAGCCGCCGGCCGCCGGAACGCGGTAGAGGGGGCCGCTTGCCGTGGGCGCGAAGACGATCACGTCGTCCTTGCCCCACGTGCCGCCCACGCCCAGCGTCACTGGGCAGATCGATACGGGAGGGCCGCCTTCGGCAGGCACCTTCCACAACCGCGCAGGTTCCTCCAAGGTGAAGAAGGCCACCCACCGGCTGTCCGGGGACCAGAACGGCAGCTGCGCGGCGTGGAGATCGCTCAAGCGCCGTGAGGTCCGGCTCTCGAGATCACGGGCCCAGAGGTGTGAGTCGCCGTCCTCGCTGACGATGTAGGCGATGCGGCGGCCATCCGGGGAGATGGCGACATTCGACCCACTCTTGTCGATGGTGCCCCCGGCGTCGTGGAGGATCGCTGCCTGGACGGCTGCGTCGGCCGTTGTCTCTTGCCTGGAGCGCCACACGACGAGAGCACCAAGAGTGAGTGCTGCGAAAGCCATCACGCCCGCGACGGCCCACGCCAGGCGTTCCCGGCGGCGTCCGATCCGTTGCGTCGGTTCACCGGCCGCCAGCGACGTGGCGCTCGATCCCGCCATCCAGCGCAGCTCGCTGGCCACGTCCAGCGCCGACTGCCAGCGCTCGTCGGGGTCCTTGGCGAGGCACTGCGTCACGATCCGGTTGAGCGCCGGCGGGGTCAGCGGCTGCAGCTCGGGCATCGGCCGCGGCGCCTCCTTGAGGATCGCCGCGATCACGCTCGCCTGGCTCGCCCCCCCGAACGCCCGGCTCCCGGTCGCCATCTCGTAGAGCACGCACCCCAGCGCCCACAGATCCGTGCGCTCGTCCGCCTCCCGCCCCTCGAGCTGCTCCGGCGCCATGTACTGCAGGGTGCCGACGATGGCCCCCTCCGCGGTCAGCGGCCGGCTCACCGTCGGCGACTCGGTCAGCCCGGCCGCCGCGATGGGGAGCCCCGTCGCCCTGGCGAGGCCGAAGTCCATCAGCTTGGCGCCGGCCTTGGTCAGCATGATGTTGCCGGGCTTGAGGTCGCGGTGGACGATCCCGCCCCGGTGCGCCACACCCAGCGCTGCCGCGATCTCGACCCCGACTCTCAGCACCTCGGCAAGCGGCAGCGGGCCCCGCTCGAGGCGATGGGCCAGGGTCTCGCCCTCGAGCAGCTCCATCACCAGGTAGTCGGTGCCGTCGTGGTGGCCGATGTCGTGGAGCGTGCAGATGTGGGGGTGGTTGAGGTGGGAGATGGCGCGGGCCTCGCGCTCGAAGCGGGCGCGGAGCTCGGGGCTCGCCGAGAGGTGGGAGGGCAGGACCTTGATCGCGACGCCGCGGCCGAGCCTGGGATCGTGGGCGCGGTACACCTCGCCCATGCCACCCGCCCCGATCGGGGCGAGGATCTCGTAGGGACCGAGGTGAGTTCCGGAGGAAAGCACCATCCGATCAGCGCCTCATCCGTCGTGTCCGTTGATCTGGGCCGACAACCACTCTACACCAGGCTGGAG
Source organism: Holophagae bacterium (assembly GCA_003105185.1). GTDB lineage: Bacteria > Acidobacteriota > Thermoanaerobaculia > Thermoanaerobaculales > Sulfomarinibacteraceae > FEB-10. The sequence goes on along the minus strand of PQAJ01000165.1, from coordinate 3,067 downwards.
CTTCCGGCAGGTCTCTGGCCACGGCGGAGCCGGGTCGCACGGCTCAGAACTCGCCGACCCAGGTGTGGTCCGGTTGTTTTGCTCCGGAAGGCCGGTACGCCCTGACCGCCGCGTCGCGGTCGAACCGTCGCAGGCCAGGACGCGAGATCGGCGAGCCTGGATGGGTTGTTTGATTCTGAATCCGCGAGGACGTAAAATGTTTCTGTGGAAAGGGTTGTCAACAAAGCGAGGTCCTTCGAACAGGCTGCCGAATGGGACGTTCGACAGCAGGTCTCGATGACCCCACGCCAGCGCATGCGGATCGCGCGGGAGTTGAAGGAGAGGGCCTACCCGAACAACGCCAAGGATGTGCGGGCGTGTCACCGGAGTTGATCGATTCCTTGAGCTTCTCGCCTGACATCCAGGAGTTCCTGAGGCTGCTTCACGTCAACGATGTCAGATACCTGATCGTGGGTGGCGAGGCGGTGATCTTCTACGGCCATGCCCGGTTGACCGGCGATGTCGACTTCTTCTACGACGTCGACGTCGACAATGCTCGCCGCCTGTACTCGGCCCTTGATGAGTTCTGGGAGGGATCGGTTCCGGGAGTGACGTGCGCCGAGGAGCTGGCTGCACCGGGTCTCATCGTGCAATTCGGCGTTCCACCGAATCGCATCGACTTGATGAACCGGATCGACGGCGTCGATTTCGGCGAAGCGTGGCGGACGCGCAACGTGGTGTCACTGGAGATCGGCGGACAGGTCGTTCCCGTGAACTACGTGGGGCTCGACGCGCTGATGGCGAACAAGCGAGCGGCCGCCCGTCCGAAGGATATGGATGACCTTCCGTACCTCACCGAGGCACTCCGCAGCAAGGGCTGCAGTGATTGACCGGGCGCCGAGCCCCGAGCGCAACGCACGACATCCCACCTGCAAGCGCCGCGGTTGCAGCGCGAGACCTCCGCGGGGCTACCGCCCCAGTATCGCCTGCCAGTTCATCGTGACCGTGATGGCGGGCGGTGCCGCGCCCTCCGCAGGGACCACGGCCAGGAAGCGGCTCAGGTCGCTGCTTGCCGCCAGACCACCGTTGTCCTGGCGGGGGGTGAAGAGCAGGCGGGGCGTGCCGGCCTGGAAGGTCGGGGCGGTCTCGACGTCCGCCGAGTAGACCGAGCCGACCGGATAGAACATCTGGCCCGAGGTCCAGATGAGCAGCTCCCTGCCGTCCCGCGACCACTGCGCCCCGATCCCCCCCGCGGTCGAGACCCGGTACTTCTCTCCGGCTTGCGGGAACGAGCGCACGTAGATCTCCGAGGTGCCGGTCTCGTCCGAGTCGTAGGCGAGCCAGCGGCCGTCGGGCGAGAACGCCGCGGTCGTCTCGTTGAACGGGGTATGGAGGTAGCGCACAGGCGTGCGATCGCCGTGCAGCGGCAGCAGCCAGAGATCGTACTGGGTCCTCTCGTCGTTCTGGGAGAAGACCAGGTACCTCCCGTCCGGCGACCACGCCGCGGGGGTCTTGAAGACCACGCTGGACTGCACCAGCGGCTCCGGCTGCCCCACCCCCCCGATGGGCACCTGGAACACGTCGAAGAGACCGGCGACGTAGCGCTCGAAAGCGGCCCGTTGGCCGTCCGGCGACCAGACCACGAAGGCGCCGAAGCCGATCCCGGGGTTGACCAGGCCGTCAAAGGTGAGTCGGGTGGACACGGCCCGCTGCAGATCCACCAGCCAGAGGTCAAAGGTCGTGGGGGAGCTGGACTTGGACACGATCGCCCAGCGGTCGTCCGGCGACAGGGACGGGCTGCCGTAGCGGCCGGGCGGGAGTGGGACCGAGCTGAGAAGTTGGCCAGCGCGGTCCAGCCACACCAGTTGCGTGTCGGCAGCCATCGTCTCGGCGTGGGCGAGCACGCCGTTTGCCGACGCGGACAGGAGAGACGCGCCTTCGGTCATGGAGATCGGCGTGGCGATTCCGAGCGGCGTCGGGTCGCCCTCGGGCTGCAGCTTCTTGACGTCGAACCTCTGGGCGACCAGGCGGTCGCCGTTGGCGTAGAGGAGATAGCCGGGCTCGGCGAAAATCGGCGCCGAGCCGACGGTCATGATGCGGCGCGCTTCCTGCGAGCCAAGTGAACCCACGTAGACGTCGAACCCCTGCTGCCGGCGCGGCAGGGTGTCGTAGAGGAAGTGCCGGCCGTCGGGGAGAAAGCACGGGAAGCGAAGGCCGGTCTCACCCCGCGCGGGATCCGGCCTCGCGACCTCGACCACCTCCCCGCCCTCGGGCGAGACCCGCAACAGGGGACCAAGGATCGTGGGCGCAAAGACGATCACGCCGTCCTTGCTCCAGGAGCCGCCCCGCCCGTTCGGCGCGTCGCAGATCACCTCCGGCGGACCACCGGCGACCGCCACCTTGCGCAGCTTGCCGCCGGCGAAGAAGCCCACGAAGCGGCTGTCGGGCGACCAGAACGGCTGGAACCCGTTCTCCGTCCCCGGGAGAGGCTGCGCCACGAGCGTTCCCAGCGGCCGAACCCAGAGCCGCTGCGTGCCCGCGGAGTCCGCCACGGAGAAGACCAGCCGCTTTCCGTCCGGCGAGATCGCGGCCGCGGTGGCATCGAAGACGACCGACCCGACGGTAGGGGCCGCGACTGAGAAGCGCACGAGCTCAGGCACCGAGGGGTGGCGCGCTCCCCAGAGCGCGACGAGCGCCGCGGTCGCGGCTGCAAGGCCCACCGCCCCGAGAGCCCAGCCCAGACGCTCGCGGCTCCCTCGCCGCGTGATGACCGGCGCGGGGACGCCGGTCTGGGAGCCGGCTGCGGCGATCCAGCGCAGCTCGCGCGCGAGGTCGCCGGCGGACTGCCAGCGCTCGTCGGGGTCCTTCGCGAGGCACTGGGTGACGATCCGGTCGAGCGCCGGCGGGGTCAGCGGCTGCAGCTCCGGCATCGGCCGCGGCGTCTCCTTGAGCACCGCCGCGATCAGCGACGCCTGGCTCGCCCCTCCAAACGCCCGGCTCCCGGTCGCCATCTCATACAGCACGCAGCCCAGCGCCCACAGGTCCGACCGCGCGTCCGCCTCCCGCCCCTCCAGCTGCTCCGGCGCCA
>PQAJ01000164.1 GCA_003105185.1 Holophagae bacterium | reverse complement strand
CCGCCCGGGGCCGAGTGGAGGTCCGAGATGAAGCCCGAGATCCACCCCGAGTACAAAGAGGTCGAGGTGCGTTGCGCGTGCGGCAACACCTTCATGACCCGATCCACCAAGTCCGAGCTGCGGCTCGAGATCTGCAGCGTGTGCCACCCCTTCTACACCGGCAAGCAGAAGCTCATCGACACTGCCGGCATGGTCGAGAAGTTCGAGCGCCGCTACGCCACCAAGGGCAAGTAGCGAGGCTCGGCCGCCCACGGGCGGCCACGGGGATCCCGCGCGATCGTTCGCGCGGGATTTTGCATTCTGGCGCGGCAGCTGGGCGCCGCTCGTCCCGGTTTGCATCTGGCCGACGTGGAGGCCGGGCGCCGGGAACGGGGACGGGAACGGAAACGGGGACGGGTGGGGGCTCCAGCCCCCAGACCCTAGCCCCGAGCCCCTGGTCCGGAGGGGGCACGGAGACGAACAGATGCTCGACAAGCTGGAAGAAATCGCTCGGCGGCACTCGGAGCTTGTGGAACAGCAGGCCGATCCGGCGGTGGCCGTCGACCCAAAGCGGTCGCGTGAGGTCGCCAAGAAGGTCGCCGAGCTGGAGCCGGTGGTGACCGCCTACCGCGCCTACCGCCGGCTGGAACGCGAGCTCGAGGGCGCGCGCGAGCTCGCTTCCCGCGGCGACGACGCCGAGATGCAGGCGCTGGCCGCGACGGAGGCCAACGAGCTCGCCGCCAAGCTCGACGAGGTCGAGCAGCGGATCAAGATGCTGCTGCTGCCCGAGGACCCCAATGACCGCCGCAATGTGATCCTCGAGGTGCGGGCCGGGACCGGCGGCGAGGAGGCGGCGCTGTTCGCCGCCGAGCTGCTGCGGATGTACGGCCGCTATGCCGAGATCCGCGGCTGGCGGTTCTCAATCACCGACCTCAGCGAGAGCGGACTCGGCGGCATCAAGGAGGCGGTGGCAGTGGTCGAGGGCGAGCGGGTGTTCTCGCACCTCAAATACGAGTCCGGCGTGCACCGGGTGCAGCGGGTGCCGGCGACCGAGGCCTCGGGCCGCATCCACACCTCGGCAGCGACCGTGGCGGTCATGCCCGAGGCCGAGGAGGTCGAGGTGGTGGTCGAAGAGAAGGACCTCCGGGTCGACCGCTTCTGCTCGTCCGGTCCGGGCGGCCAGAGCGTCAACACCACCTACTCGGCGGTCCGCATCACCCACCTGCCCACCGGGATCGTGGTCAGCTGCCAGGACGAGAAGTCGCAGATCCAGAACCGGGCCAAGGCGCTGCGGGTGCTCAAGGCGCGCCTCAAGGAGGTCGAGGAGCAGGCGCGCGACCGCGAGCGCGCCGCCACCCGGCGCAGCCAGATCGGCTCCGGCGATCGCTCGGAGAAGATCCGCACCTACAACTTCCCCCAGAGCCGGATCACCGACCACCGCATCGGGCTCTCCATCCACCGCCTGCACGAGGTCCTCGAGGGCAACCTCGACCTGCTGCTCGACCCGCTGACCACTCACTTTCAGGCCGAGCAGCTCAAGGCCGAGCTCGATTGACCACCGTTGGCGAGCTGCTCGACGAGGGCGCGCGGCGGCTGCCTCGCCGCGACGGCCTGCCGGACCCGCGGCGCGAGGCGCGCTGGTTGCTGGCCCGCGCCGCCGGGGTGACCGAGGGCTGGCTGCTCCTCAACGACGACGTCGTGCTGCCGGAGGAGACCGCCGCCCGCTACGACGACTGGCTCGCGCGGCGGACCGCCGGCGAGCCGGCGCACCACCTCACCGGCAGCTGCAGCTTCTGGGGGCGCGACTTCGGGGTCTCGCCCGCGGTGCTGGTGCCGCGACCGGAGACCGAGCTGGTCGTGGCGGCCGCCCTCGAGCTGCCGCTGCCCGAGGCGGCGCGGGTGCTCGACGTCGGCACCGGCTCCGGCTGCCTCGCGGTGACCCTGGCCGCCGAACGGCCGGGCCTTGCGGTCGACGCTGTCGACCGGTCGCTGGCGGCGCTCGAGGTCGCCCGTCGCAACGCCTCCCGGCATGGCGTTCGGGTGGGCTTCGCCTGCTCGGACCTCGGGTGGTGCCTGGCCGGCGGGTACGGCCTGGTCGTCGCCAACCTCCCCTACATCCCGAGCGGGCGCCTCGGCGCGCTCCCGCTCGAGGTCCGCTACGATCCGGCACTGGCCCTGGACGGCGGCGGCGATGGGCTCGACCTCGTCCGCGCACTGCTCGGCGACCTGTGGCGGCTGCTCGCGCCCGGTGGCAGCGCGGTGCTGGAGCTCGGCGAGGATCAGGCCGATGCCGTGTCCACGATCGCGGGCGCGGTCGGGCTCGCGACCGTGCGCCGGGTGCGGGACCTCTCCGGCTGCGAGCGGGTCGTGGTGCTCCAAAGGCGGTAGGAAGGGCCGGGAGGGGCCGACAGGATGCCCGTGGCACCCGAACCCGCTTCCGGGATGCGAGGCGAGTACGAGGAGAGGGCGTTCTGCGGGCGTGCCATCTTTGGCGATTTCGGGACGACGTTTCTCCTCACGACGCGCTCGAAACCCGAAATCGCCAAAGGTGGCAACCTCGGGGAGCGCCTCCGGAGAATCGGCGCGAAGCGCTCTCGAGGACGGAGCGAACGAGCGGGCACGGACACGGTCGCGGAAGCGGCCAGGGGCGGGGGTTAGATCCCAGCCCCCAGATCCTAGATCCTGGCCGGGCGGGGGCCTCAGTCCGGGGTGCCGGTTGAGACCTCGCCCGAGGCGACGATGAAGGTGCCGGCCTTGCGCTCGAGGGCCTGCTTGAGGTGCTCGGCATCGGTGATCAACACCTCCTTGCCGGTGCCCTCTACGAACTGGATGGCGGCACGCACCTTCGGACCCATCGAGCCCGGCGGGAACTGGTTGGCCTCGAGCATCTCGCGCGCCCGGCCGACGGGCAGAGTGCGCAGCCAGCGCTGCTGGGGCCGGCCGTAGTTCTCGGCCACCATCGGGACGTTGGTCAGCACGATGAAGAGGTCGGCCTCGAGGTCGCGGGCGAGAATCGACGCCACGTAGTCCTTGTCGATCACCGCCTCGACCCCACGGTAGTAGCCGCCGACGTCCTGGTAGACCGGGATGCCGCCGCCGCCGCCGGCGACCAGCACCGCGCCGCCGGTGATCATCCGGCGCAGCATGCGGCTGCCGAGGATCCGGCGCGGCATCGGCGACGCCACCACCTTGCGCCAGCCGCGGCCGATCTCCTCGACCATCTGCCAGCCCTGCTCCTGCATCAGCAGGTTGGCGCGGTAGGAGGTGAAGAAGGGGCCGACCGGCTTGGTCGGGTTGTCGAAGGCCGGGTCGTCGCGGTCGACGACGACCTCGGTGAGCACCGCCGCGATGTCCTTCTCGATCTGCTCCTCGTTGAAGCGGTTGCGCAGCTGGTTGGCGAGCATGAAGCCCATCGAGCCCTGGGTCTGGGCGACCGCGACGTCGAGCGACTGCGGCGGGATCTTGGTGATCGCCTCCTCGACCTGGATCATGATGTTGCCGACCTGCGGGCCGTTGCCGTGGACGATCGCGAGCTCGTAGCCGCGGTGGATGATCTCGTAGAGCCACCGGCTGGCCTTCCAGGCGAGGGTGAACTGCTCCTCCTGGGTGCCGTGGTCGGTCGGCCGCAGCAGGGCGTTGCCGCCGAACGCGATCACCGCCACCGGCTTGCCCGGGCTGCCGTCGGCCTCGATCATGACCACCTCCGTGCCGCGCGGGCGGCGAGACCGGCATTGTCCGGCCGGGCGGTGCGAGTGTCAACCGAACCCGATCTGGGCAGGCGCCGCCGACCGTACCGGGGCGGCGGCGGTGCTTTGCACGAGCCGCGGGCGCACGTACCATGCCGTCATGCGCCACGTCGTCTTCGGCACCGCCGGCCACATCGACCACGGCAAGACCACGCTCATCAAGGCCCTCACCGGCACCGACTGTGACCGGCTCCCGGAGGAGCGCGAGCGCGGAATCACCATCGACCTCGGCTTCGCGCAGCTCACCGAGGGCGACCTCCAGCTCCACTTCGTCGATGTGCCCGGCCACGAGCGGCTGGTCCACACCATGATCGCTGGGGCGGCCGGCATCGACCGGGCGCTGCTGGTCGTGGCGGCGGACGAGGGCGTGATGCCGCAGACCCGCGAGCACCTCGAGATCATCCGCCTGATGGGGGTCGCCGGGATCGTGGTCGCGGTCACCAAGGCCGACGCCGTCGACGACGAACTGCGAGCGCTGGTGGTCGAGGAGGTGCGCGAGGAGCTCGCCGACACCCCCTACGCCTCGAGCCCCATCCTCACGGTGTCGGCGACCACCCTCGACGGCCTGCCCGAGCTGCGCCGCCGACTGCTCGACGAGGCGGTGTCGGCGATGCCCCACCCGATCGAGGGCCGGCCCTTCCGGGAGGTGGTGGACCGGGTGTTCGCCATGGCCGGCGCCGGCACGGTGGTGACCGGCACCTCGCTGTGGGGCTCGGTGGCCGTCGGCGACGAGATCGCGGTCTACCCGCGCGGCGACGTCGCTCGCATCCGGCGCCTGCACGTGCACGGTGTCGAGCGCCAACGGGTCGAGGCGGGCGAGCGGGTGGCGGTCAACCTGGTCGGGGTCGACCGCGAGACCCTCGACCGTGGCGATCAGCTGGTCACGCCGGGGCCGTGGCGGACAACCGCCCTGGCGACCGTGCGGCTCGAGCTGCTGCCGTCGGCGCCGCAGCCGCTGGACGAAGGGGACGAGGTCGAGGTCCACGCCCTGGCCCGCCGGGTGCCGGCCAGGGTCGAGCGGCTCGGCACGCGGCCGCTGCCGCCGGGGCAGACCGCGACCGCCCAGCTCAAGCTGCGCGAGCCGCTGCTGCTGTTCCCAGGCGACCGGCTGGTGCTGCGCCGGCCGTCCCCGGTCAACACCTTCGCCGGCGGGCTCGTGCTCGATGCCCAGCTGCCGCGCTGGCGCCGCCGGGAAAGCGGTGGCCTCAACGACCTGCCGGGTGTCCAGCGGCCGGCCTGGCCCGAGCTGCTGATGAGCTGGGTCGAGCGCGCCGGCCTGGTGGCGCCGTCGGCGGACGAGCTGGCGGGGCGGCTGGGGGTGCTCGGCGAGGCGGTGCAGGCACCGCTTGGTCGGCTGCTCGCGGCCGGCTCGATCACGGCCCTGCCGACCCGCCCGCCACGCGTCGTGGCCACGACCGGCCTCGAGGAGCTGACCGCGGCGGCGCGTCGCGAGCTCGAGCGGCGCCTTGCCTCCGAGCTGGTGTCGGCCGGCATCCCGGCGCGCGACTTCGCGGCCGCCCTGCTGCCGCGGGCGGCGCAGCCGCTGGCCGACCAGTACCTCGAGGAGCTGCGCCGGCGGGGCGTGCTCGATCTTGCCGAGGGACGCGTGGTGCCGCCCGGCGAGTCGGCGCACATGACCGAGCGCGGCGCCGAGCTGACGCGAGCCGTGGAGGGAACCTACCGCGAGGCGGGGCTGGCGCCGCCGTCGCCCGCGGAGGTCGCCCAGCGACTGGCGGCCAACCCGGCTGCGGTCGAGGGCGTCTGTCGCTTCCTGGTCCAGCGTGGGCACCTGGTGCGACTGGAGGGCAAGCTGCTGGTGCACGCCGCGGCCCTCGACGAGATCGCCCGCCAGCTGCGTTCACACCCCAAGGACACGCTGACCGTCGGCGAGTTCAAGGACCAGTTCGGTCTGACCCGGAAGCTCGCGATCCCGGTCCTGGAGTGGCTCGACTCGCAGCGGGTGACCGTCCGGCAGGGCGACGCGCGGCGGATCGTGCGGCGGTAGCGTCACTCGCCGGTGGCGTCGGGCTCGGCCAGGGGATCGTAGCTGCGGTCGGCCAGCGTCCTGGCGGAGGTCGTCTCCAGCCCGGACAGGGAAACCAGCACCCGGCCGGTGTAGACGACCCAGGCATCGACCGCAGCGCCGCCGCGGCGCGCGGGCTCCAGCTGCCAGGTGGCCAGGTAGGCCGACAGCCACTGCGAGAGGCCCGACGGCAGCTCGAGGATTACGAAGCGGTCGCAGCGGCCGGCGCTGGTGACGTGCACCAGTGCCCTGGCGGCGGTCTCGGCGTCGCCGCCCGGCGCCGCCAGCTTGACCCGGCGCGGCACCGCCAGCGTCGTCAGCTCAGAGGCCGGGGTCGCGGGCAGCCGCAGCAGGTCGCCGGGTGGGCTCACCCGCTCCGGATGGTGGGGCGTGGGGGGTCGCGTCGGGTCGGGGAGCTCGAGCTGCGGGGCAGCCGGCGCGCTCTCCTTGACCCTGCCCGCCATGGCCACCTCGAGAACCACCCACGACGGCGCGGCGGTCCCGGCGGCGCGCGCCGGCTCGAAGCGGCTGCTCGCGAGCTCCTCGGCCAGTCTCGCGGTGAGGCCGGGGAAGGGGAGCTCGAGCGGCACGCCCCCCAGGCACTCGCCCCTGGCGTCGACGTAGGCCGCCACCACCGCGGCTCCGGAGACGTCGACCTTGCGGGGGGCTGCCGAGGCGAGAAGTCGGGGCGGCTCGTCGATCGGCTGCGCGAACGGGTTGATGGCCGCGAGTTCGACCAGCGGGACCGCGAGCGGGACGTCCACCTGCAGCCGCTGCTGCCATGCCCGGGTCGCCGTATGCTGGGCGGCGGTGCTCGGCGACACCAGCAATACCACCCCGAGCAGGGCGGACGCAGCTCTCATGCCGGCATGCTATCACGTAGACTCGACACGCCGAGGCGTGCCGATCAGCCGTCAGGTTTGCTCGACCGGCGGGCAGCGCCCGCCGGAGCCTGGCGTGGGGAGGAGCCGTTGACGAGCCCGCGCCCGAGAACGTGCGTCCCGGTGGCGGCGGTGGTGTCCGCGCACGGATTCGGGCACGCGGCGCGCGCCTGCGCCGTCATCGAGGTGATGGCAGAGCGCCGCCCGGACCTGCGCTTCGAGATCTTCACCACGGCGCCGAGGTGGTTCTTCGCCGAGTCTCTGACCGCGCCCTTCTCCCTGCACCGGTTCACCGCCGACGTCGGGCTGGTGCAGCGCACGCCGCTCGAGGAGGACCTCAACGCCACCGCCGATCGGCTGGACCGGTTGCTCGACCCCGAGCGCGGCCGCATCGAGCGCCTGGCGGAGCGGATCGGGAGGCTGCGCTGCCGGGCGCTGCTCGCCGACATCGCGCCGCTCGGGATTGCCGCTGCTCGGCGGCTCGGAATCCCGGCGGTGCTGGTCGAGAACTTCACCTGGGACTGGATCTACGAGGGCTACGGCGGGCTCGAGCCGCGCCTCGCGCGGCATGGCGCGGCGTTGGCCGCGCTGTCGGCGACGGCCGACCTCCACGTCCAGACCGAGCCGGCGTGCCGGCCAATGGGCTCGGCGCTGGCGGTGCCGCCGGTGGCCCGTCGGCGGCGCGCCGCACCGGCGGCGGTGCGGCGCAGCCTGGGGATCCCCGACCAGGCGCGGCTGGTGGTGCTGACCATGGGCGGCGTCGGGTGGACCTACCGCGGGCTCGCGTCCGCCGAGCGGCACCGGCGCGCGTGGTTTGCCGTCCCGGGCGGCGCCGAGCGACCCCGGCGACGGGGCCGCGTGGTGCTGCTGCCGTTCCACTCGCAGCTTTTCCACCCGGACCTCGTGCAGGCCGCCGACGTGGTGGTCGGCAAGCTCGGCTACAGCACGGTGGCCGAGGTCTACCAGGCGCGCTCGGCGATGGCCTTCATCTCCCGGCCGCGCTTCCGGGAGTCGGCGGTCTTAGCCGAGTTCGTGCGCCGGACGGCGCCGTCGATCGAGATCACCGAGGCCGACTTCGACGACGGCAGCTGGCTTGACGTCATCGACGGCCTGCTCGACCGGGAGCGGCCGGACGGGGCGCGCGTCAATGGTGCGCCGGCCGCTGCAGCGGCGATCCTCGACCGCTTCGGCGAGGTCCTTCGCTAGGGTCCGTGCCCACTCGCTCCCGTCCATGGGCCCTCGTTCGACGATCCGGTCGCGCCGTCTGCTCCGATCGCCGCCGCGGGAGCTCAGCGGAACCAGTCCACGCCGGCGAGCGCATTCCAGGGGACGATATCGGCATGGGTGCGCCGCTGTCGCGAGCTGCCGCCGTAGACCAGCACGCCTCGCCCGACAGGGTGGATCGACCCGAGGGCGGCCGACATACCGTCCAGTGCACTCAGGGCGTCGGACGCGATGGTCGCTCCGGACTTGCACTCCACGCCCCTGACGTCAGCTCCTCGATCCACCAGCAGGTCGACCTCGGGACCGCGGGTCTGCCGCAGGTGATAGAGAGCGGGCGCGAGGCCCCGGTTGGCGTGCGCCTTGTACACCTCGGCGGCCACCCACGTCTCGAAGATCGAGCCACGCAAGGGATGCGTCTTGAGGTCCGCAGAGCTGCGAATACCGAGCAGACAGCAGACGAGGCCCGTGTCCATCCAATGGACCTTCGGGGTCTTGACGAGCCGCTTGCGCGGGCTCTTCGACCAAGCCGCCACGCGGAAGACGAGGAAGCTCGCCTCGAGGACTGAAAGCCAGGAGCGGGCCGTGTTGTGGGACACGCCTGCGTCCGCGCCGAGGCTCGAGAGGTTCAGCTCCTGGGCGGTCCGCCCGGCGAGGAGCCGCATGAAGGTGTGGAGCGGCTCGAGATCACCGATCGCCAGGAGGCTGCGGACGTCGCGCTGCAGGTAGGTCTGGACGTAGTCGCCAAGCCAGCGGCCGGGGGGGATGGACTGGTCGTGGATGCGCGGGAAGCCCCCGGAGAACAGGGTCTCGAAGAGGTCTCCTGGCGCGCCTGCGAAGCGGCCGAGCTCGTCGATGGCGAGCGGCAGCAGATGGAGGACTCCCGTGCGCCCCGTGAGGGTCTGCGCGACCGACCCTGACAGCCCGAAGTGCTCCGAGCCGGTCAGAATCCACCGCCCCGGCCGAGAATCCTCGTCGACCTCGGCCTGGAGGTAGGAGAGCAGGTCGGGAACGTGCTGAACCTCGTCGAGGATCGCACCGTCGGGGTGGTCGGCGAGAAAGCCCCTCGGGTCCGAGCCGGCGTAGGTCCGATCGTCGATCCGCTCGAGGTTGACGTACGGCTTGCGTGGGAAGACGTGGCGGCACAGGGTGGTCTTGCCGGACTGTCTCGGCCCGGTGACCGTGACGACCGGGTATTGCCGCGAAACCCGGGTGAGGACGCTGGCGAGATTGCGACGAACGTACATGCACCAATTGTAAGTTGAACTTACAATCTGTGCAACGTGGACTCTCTCAACGCTTCGCCGTCTGTGCTCGCCGCAGCCCGTCGTGAGGCCAGGCACGGATTGGCGCGCTCGGAATCTGATACAGAAGGTCGCATCGCGAGCCGATATGACGCCCGATACGACGCCCTTCCGGCTGCCTGGCCAACGCGAAGTAAACTTGGATGCCGCTGAGTCGGGCGTTCCGACCATTGCACGAACCGAAAACTGACATCCTCAACGCGGACAAGAAACTCGTCGACGATGGACGAGCTTCGCAAGCTGTACGCTAGGGCTCAAGGAGGAATCGGTCATGTTGCTTGACGTTCGCTCCTTCTTGATGCCTTTCTTACTCCTCGCATCAGCCTAACCCTCTGTGTCGAGAGGGTGTTCTGAGGGCCCGCCGCACGCTAGAGGCAAAGCCGGCGAGCTGGAGCTCTCAGGGGCGTCGCTTGTATTGACTCGACCAGATGGGTCACGTCAGCTCGCGGGAGTGCTCGAGCGGTTGCGACGCGGTGAACCACTCGCAGGCTGCAAGGACTTTGAGGCCCGGCTGCTCAAGGTCGTGGAGGAGTATTCGGCTTCTTGCTGCCTTACGTGGGTCGGGCCCACGACCCTGCGATATGGGTTTTGGCACGGCGAAGGCAGGGACCGGCCTGACTGGGAGTGCAGGCAGTCGGTCCTCGCGCTGAGCGAAGATCAGAGGGCCGATCTGGATCGCCTCGCCATCAAGTAGCCGGATGTACACGCTGGCGGCGGCTTTGGGCGGAGAGCGGATGCGGTGACCTGGGCACGAGTTGGACCTGCGCGACCTCGCCTGAACCAGCGACGGCCTCGACCGATTGCACGCCCGAGCCTCCTCACAAACGCCGGGGGCATCGAACCGTCAGGCCGAGGCTCGGAAGCGGGCGCGGATCCGGCTTCCGGCTTCGCGCTCCGCACTTCGCCGTGACTACRCCGTGAYACCAGCGGGTGGGGATTCGGGATCGGRAACGGGAACGCGGACCCTTCGACTCGCGGCGCTGGGGCGCCGGTCGCTCAGGGCAGGCTCCTCGGGCGCGGAAGCGGAAGGGGAGGCGGGCGCGAAACAGGAAGCCCACCATGGAGCCCAGGTGACCTGCGGCACTCGTCACATCCTCCTAAGTGCTGCTCCCTTCCGGGCCTGACACGGTTCGAAGGCTGACGATGCACAGGACCCGGGCTCCAGGGTGGGCTCCCGGAGCCGGTCGCTGCGGGCGGCTGATGGCGGAGAGGGCGGGATTCGAACCCGCGGTGGAGTTGCCCCCACACACGCTTTCCAAGCGTGCTCCTTCGGCCTCTCGGACACCTCTCCACAGTCGGCCGCGTTGCAGTCAAAGAGCTGGCGGAGAGGAAGGGATTCGAACCCTTGGACCTCGTAAAAGGTCAGCGGTTTTCGAGACCGCCCCGATCGACCACTCCGGCACCTCTCCGCGAGGGCTCCATATTCTACGATGGAGCGCGGCTTCTGGCAAAGAACGACCGGAGCAGGCGACGGCTGTCCTCGGCGAGCAAGCCGCCGCGGTGGGCGAGCGGCGGCCCGAGCCGCGGGTCCTGCGCCAGATCGACCACGCTCCCGCAGGCGCCGAGCAGCGGGTCCTCGGCGCCCCAGACCAGGAGGTCGAGGCGGGCCTGCCGGCAGGCGGCGGCGCACATCGGGCACGGCTCGAGGGTCACGTACATGGTCGCCCCGGTCAGCCGCCAGTCGCCGCAGCGTTCGCCGGCTGTCCGCAGCGCGAGCAGCTCGGCGTGGCCGGCCGGGTCGTGCGAGCCCTCGCGGCGGTTGCCGGCGCGCGCGATGATCTCTCCATCGCGCACCACCACGCAGCCGACCGGCACCTCGCCGCGCGCGGCGGCGGCGCTCGCCTCCTCGAGGGCGGCCTCCATGAACGCGCGGTCGCGCTCGTCGAACACCCAGTCCGGGGTCATCACGGGGGAATAGTACTCGCGCCCGGCGCCGGGAGTGAGCCGGGAACAGGCCGTCGCCGTTCGCTGTTGGAGGTGTCGTTCCTGGCTGGCGGAGTTGTCATGAAAATCCTCAGTTTGCTCGGCGTGCTCGAGCGCGTTGAGCTCGAGATGGCGGCGCTCTACGAGTGGCTGAGCCGCCTCTTCGAGCACGACGCGGAGGCGTCCGGGCTGTTCTTCAGGATGGCGATGCAGGAGCGCTCGCACGCCACGCTGCTGCGCTTCGGCAAGAGCCTGGTCCACCAGGCCCCCGGGCAGTTCGCCGACGTCGAGTTCGACGCCGCCGCGATCGACGGCCTGCTGGTGGCCATCCGCACAGCCAGGCATGAACGCCCTGCGCCGAGCCTCGAGGAGGCCGTGAGTCGCGCCCTGCAGTTCGAGGACGGCCCGGTCGAAGCCGCCCATCGGTCGATCCTGACCAACTCCAACCCGGGCGTGACCGACCTGGTGCGCCGGCTCGCGGCAGCGGACGAGGAGCACGCCGCCGGCCTGCGGGCGTTCGCCAGGCGCCGGGGGCTGGTCATTGCGCCGGGGGCGGTGGTCGATGGGTGATCCAGTCAGCCTCAGAACATCCGACGACCAGGAACGTGCCAGCAAGCATTCGTGCGCCTGCACGGGCGTGGCACACGGTATGGCCGACCGCGCCGCAGCGGGGGGAACGAAAAGCCCCCGCGGGTGGCGGGGGCTCGAGTCACGCGCGGGGTCGTGGCGCTACTTGATCTCGACGCGGTCGCCGATCTCGACCGGCCGCCAGGCCTTGGTGACCTTGGCGGTCGAGTAGCCGTCGTTGACCGTGAGGACGCCGAGCTCGCCAATCACCAGCCGCGGCATGCCCGCGACCGGATTCTCGCGGAAGATGGTGGCGAACTCCCCGGGGTAGATCCCCTCGGCGGTGCCGAGATCGATGAACACCGTCCAGTCGGTGCCGATGTCGATCTGGTCGTCCCGGTTGTACACGATGTAGCCGGTCGGCTTGCCGTTGGGCGCGTCGCAGCGGTCCGACGGGTCCGGTGCGAGCACCAGCGGCACCGGCACCGGTTGGAAGGGCAGCAGCACGTCGCCGAGGACCACCGGGTCGCAGGCGTAATCGATCTCGGCGATCGCGGTGTCTTCCTGGGCGCACAGCACGCGGAGCCGTCCCACCTGGGTGTAGACGATGCCCATCTTGTCGTTCGAGATCGGATGGGTCAGCGGGCGGTTGCGATGGAGGATGAAGAACTGGTCGCCGGCGGCCACGCCCTGGTTGACGCCGCCGTTGATGTACATGATCTCGCCTTCCGAAAACTGATCCTGCATGCCGATGCGCTCGGACGAGGTGATCATGAACGGGAAGACATCGCCGTCGGAGTACAGCCTGGCGAAGCAGTAGACGTCAGCCGGGCTGCCCAGCGGGAACGGGACCCCCTCGGCCACCGCGCTCTCGCCGGCCATGGCGCCGGTCGGCACCGGCGCCGGCTCGGCGGGCACCGCCTCCTCGGGCACGGGCAGCGGCTCGGCGGGCGGCGGGGGCTGGACGGCGACGTCGATCACCAGCGGATCGCCGGGGTAGATCCAGTGGGAGTCCAGGATGTAGGGGTTGCGCTCCCAGATCTGCGGCCACAGGTAGGGGTCGCCGAGGTTCTTCTGCGCGAGGTCCCAGAGGGTGTCGCCTCGCACGATGGTGTAGACCTGGGTGCCCGGGGGGAACTCCGTCGGCGGGTCGTAGGGCGTCCAGTGGTCGCCTCGGAGGTAGAGGGGCTTGGGCGGCGGCGCCACCGACTGGGCGGCGACCGTTGCGGCTGTGAAGGCGATCACGATCGCAAAGCGCAATGCGAATCTCATCGGCCCTCTCCTGGGTCTGAGAAAGCACACTAGTTGCACACTCTAAGATTACTCGAAGGGATAGTGTGCGTCAACGCTCTTGTGATTTGCGTCTTTCTTCCAGCAGTTTCCGGTAGGTTTCTTCGAGCTCGGCCATCTTGCTATTGATCTGATCGACCATCGAATTGACCGTGTCCATTTTCGAATATTCAGGGTAGTTTTCCTTCAGATATTCGAGTCTCCAGAGGGCTCCCTGCCAGCGCTTGTTACGGTAGTAGAACAGCGCCACGAGGTACTCGTGCTCGGCCAGGGTGTCGCGCAGCGACGCGATCCGCGACTGCGCCTCCTCCGCGTGCCGAGAGCTCGGGTAGAGGGTCGTCAGCTGCTGGTACGCGGTGAACGCCTCGCGCAGGTCCGTGAGGTCACGATCCGGACGGATCTTCTTGGAGCTATACGTATTTCCGACCATCAGCAGCGCGTAGTCACGGTCCGGATCGTTGGGATACCGGTTGGCGAAGTCGCGGTAGCGCAGCCGGGCCTCGGTCAGGCTGGTCGGGTCCTTCTTGGCGGCGTAGGTGTCGGCGACGCGGAGCGCGGCCTTGTGCCCGAGAGGGTCGTTCGGGAAGGTGTCGTACACGAACGAGAAGTACTTCCGCGCTTCGACGAACTTTTCTTCACCGTACAGCGCCTCGGCGCGGTCGAAAATGGTCTGCTTGTCGAGGGAGGCGAGCTCGTCGAGGACCTCGTCGTCGCTCGGGCCTTTGCTCGCGCAGCCGCTCAGAGTCATTGTGATGGACATCACTCCAAGTGCGAGATTCCTGATCGACCGGTTCATCGCAGGTGGTCTCCGGCGGCGGAGCGTCGCAGCTCCTCGATGGCCCGGCCGCGGTTGGGAGCGCCGAAGATCGCCGAGCCGGCGACCAGAGTGGTGGCGCCGGCGTCGGCGAGCCGGGCCGCGTTGTCGGGGGCGACGCCGCCGTCGACCGTGATGTCGAGGTCGCGGCCGGCGCACAGCTCGCGCAGCCGGTGGACCTTGGCCACCGACTCGGGGATGAATGTCTGGCCGCCGAAGCCGGGGTTGACCGACATCACGAGCAGGAAGTCGGCGAACGGGAGCGCGTCCTCGAGGGCGCGGACGGGAGTTGCCGGGTTGATGGCGACCCCGGCCGCCACCCCGTGCTGACGGATCCCGGCAAGCGAGCGGTGCAGGTGGTGTACGACCTCGACGTGGATGGCGATGCGGCGGACGCCGGCCGCCGCGAGCTCACCAACCAGGGGGTCGGGGTTGACGACCATGAGGTGGGCGTCGAGCGGGATCTCGCAGCAGGCCGCCAGGCAGTGCACCACCGGGGGGCCGAAGGTGAGGTTGGGGACGAAGCAGCCGTCCATGATGTCGAGGTGGAGCAGGTCGGCGCCCGCTGCCTGCACCTCGGCGACTTCGCGGGCGAGATGGGCGAAGTCCGCCGACAGCAGCGAGGGCGCGATGCGGACGCTCACTGGACGACCCAGATGGCGACGATGTCGGTGCGCGACACGGGTGATCCCTCGGGCGGATACTGGCGCAGCAGGAAGCCGGAGGGGAGGCCCGGGTACGGCACCTCGTGGATCTGACCGAGGCGGAGGTTGTGGGCGAGGCAGAAGCGGCGGGCCTCGTCGGTCGAGCGGGCGAGCAGCGATGGCATGACCCACAGCGGGGTGTCGGGGCTCTGATTGACGAGCACGTGGACCTCACTGCCCGGAGCAGCGAGCGTGCCAATCGGCGGGTCGGTGGCGAGCACCCGATCGGCCGCGGTCATGCCGTCGACGCGGGCCCGCCTGCCGGGGACGAGGCCGCTGCGCTCGAGGTCGCGCAGGCTGCCCTGGAGCGAGTCGCCGCGCAAGTCGGGGATGGCGGTGCGCTCGCTGCCCAGGCTGACCCGAACCCTGACCCGGGACCCGGTCTTGACGTGGAATCCGGGCCCCGGCCGCTGGGCCGCGATCGCACCGGGCTCGACGTCCGCGGCGTACACCCCTGGCTCCTCCGACTCCACCACCAGCCCGAGGTCATGGGCGGCGCGCGTGGCCTCCTCGACCGACTGTCCGGTGAAATCGGGCACCGCCCGGGTGCCGCGGTGGACGGTGTGCACGAGCGCCTGCCAGCACCCCAGCAGGCTGCACGCGACAAACACCGAGATCAGGAGCAGGCGGCGGACCATCGCGCAAACTCTAGCACGACGCTCGGGCCGGCCGCGGGGTCTCAGCCTTTGAAGATGAGCCGGTAGACGCTCTCGGGCAGGATCTTGACGATGTCGTTGAACATCACGACCACGAACAGCAGGATCAGCAGGTAGAACCCGATCTCGAGGATCCGTTCCTTGGTCCGCAGGGGCAGGTCGCGACGGATCGTCGACTCGAAGGCGAGGATCGTCAGGTGCCCGCCGTCGAGGATCGGAATCGGCAGCAGGTTGAAGATGCCGAGCTGGAGCGAGATCAGGCCCATCAGCCGGACCAGCGTGTGGAAGCCGCTGCGGGCCGCCTCGCCGGAGATGCGGGCGATGTCGATGGGGCCGGAGATCTGGCGCATCGAGGCCTTGCGGGTCAGCAGGCGGCCGATCACACGGAAGGTCTCCTGGGTCATCCGCACGCACTCGCCGGCCCCGGCCACCAGCGCGGCCGGCGCCGACAGCTTGCGGATCTCGGATGGGTAGATCAGGGCGATCCCGATCCGGCCCTCGCCGCCGTAGTCCGCCGGCGTGATCGCGAACTGCTTGCGCTCGCCGCCGCGCTGAACCTCGAGCGTGATCGACTCGTTCGGGTGGGGGGAGATCAGGCGGATGAGGTCGTAGAACTGGGCCACCGGCTGGTTGTTGACCGCCACGATCCGGTCGCCGACCGCAAGCCCGGCCCGCGCTGCAGGCTCGCCCGGCAGCAGCTGCACGACCACCGGGTCGAGCGGGGCGGCGATTCCGGAGTAACCGAACTGATAGCGGGTGACCGCCTCGGGGGTCATGCGCACCGTGTGCAGCGCGCCGTTGCGCTCGACCTCCAGGGTGATCTCGCGCCCGCCCGCGGTGATGAGCGCCATCTCCAGTTCGCGCCAGGTCGGCATCGACCGGCCGTCGACCGAGCGCACCAGGTCGTTGGGCTGGAGGTCGACCCCGTCGGCCGGCGAGTCAGGGTCGATCCAGCCGATCCGCGGCGGCTGCTCGAGGTAGATCGGGGACTCGACCCCGGCCATGAAGGCGGCACCCAGGAACACGACCGCGGCGGCGATATTGGTCAGCGGCCCCGCGAGCAGGATCAGCGCTCGCTTCCAGCGGGGCAGGAGCTCGGGCTGGGCGTGGCTGCCGCCGACGATGTCCGACTCGTCCGGGCCGAGGCCGACGATCCGCACATAGCCGCCGAACGGAATCGCCGACAGCCGGTAGTCGGTGCCGCCGCGCCTGAGCCCCCACAGGCGCTTGCCGAAGCCGACCGAGAACACCTCGACCGGCGCACCGAGCAGGCGCGCCGCGGCAAAGTGGCCGGCCTCGTGGAGGACGATCAGCACGCCGAGGACGAACACGAAGGCGAGCAGGCTCGTCAACATCTCAGGTACGAACCCCGTCTCGGCACGGCCGCATTCCCCGGCCGTCCGCCACCGCGGCGAGGCGCGCCCCGCCGCGACCGCCGGTCGGTCCGTGGTCCACGCCCGGCGTCATGGGATGAGACCGGCCAGCAGTAGGTAGGCGAGGACAGGCGGCGCCGGGTAGAGCAGGCTGTCGGTGCGGTCGAGAGCACCGCCGTGCCCCGGGAAGAGGCGCGACGAGTCCTTGATGCCGGTGTCCCGCTTGAGCTGCGATTCGACGAGGTCGCCCACCGGCGCCGCGACCGCCAGAATGGCGGCGATCGCCAGCGCGTCGATCCACCCCAGGGAGCCGGCCAGGAGCGGCCGCAGGAGAGCGGCCGCGGCGAAGGTCACCACGGTGCCGCCGGCGAGGCCTTCCCAGGTCTTCTTGGGGCTGATCTGGGGCGACATCTTGTGCCGCCCGAGCCGAGTGCCGACGTAGTAGGCGCCGGAGTCTCCGGCCCAGATCACCCCGAGGTAATAGAGCAGCAGGCGCGCGGCGTCGGCCGGGTCCGGCCAGAGGCGGAGCCAGCCCAGGCAGGCCCCGGTCACGCCCAGGAAGAGCACAGCGAGAGAGCTGACGGCGATCCCCGAGAGGCTCCCGCGCGGGGCCTCTGGGCGGGCCAGCTGGGCGGCCGGCAGCAGGGTCACGGCAACGCCGAGCGCGATCGCGAGGCCGGATACGCCGGCGGCCCAGGACGCGACCAGGACCGCGACCAGCGCCGCCAAGGTCAGCCAGCGCCAGCGCGGGATACCGAGCGAGCCGGCCATCGCCAGCAGCTCGTCGCCGGCCGCCACGACCACCGCGCCGAGCACCACCAGGAAGACCCAGGCGGGCGCCCACAGGATGACCGCCACCAGGATCGGGACCGCCAGGACGGCGAACGCCTCACGCCTTGGCAACCGGCTCTCCCGTCGGCTCGAACAGGCTGTCGCGCGGCGACAGCCCGCCGAAGCGGCGCTCCCGGCTCTGGTACTCGTGAAGGGCGTGGAACAGCTCGCGTTTGCCGAAGTCGGGCCACAGGACCGGGCAGAAGTAGATCTCCGAGTACGCTAGCTGCCAGAGCAGGAAGTTCGAGATCCGCTGCTCGCCCGAGGTCCGGATCAGGAGGTCGGGATCCGGCAGGCCGCTGGTCATCAGCCGGTCGTTGACCCACGCCTCGTCGATCGTCTCGACAGCGACCCGCCCGGCGGCGGCGTCGCGAGCCACCCCGCGGATGACCTCGATCAGCTCCTGCCGACCCGAGTAGTTGAGGGCGATCTGGACGATGGTGCCAGTGCAGGCCTTGGTGCCCTCGACGGCCTTCTGGAGCTTGCGCTGGACCGCCGGCTCGAGCTGGTCGAGGCGGCCGATCGGCCGCACCTGCAGGTTGTTGGCCTGGAAGGTCGCGAGCTCGCGGTCGATGTACTCCTTGAGGAGTGTCATCAGGGCCGCCACTTCGTGTCGCGGCCGCTTCCAGTTCTCGGTGGAGAAGGCGTACAGCGTGACCGCCGGGATGCCCAGGCGGGCGATCGTCTCGACGGTCTCGCGAACCGCCCGGACGGCTGCCCGATGGCCCTCGACCCGCGGCAGGTTGCGGGCCCGCGCCCAGCGGCCGTTGCCGTCCATGATGATGGCGAGGTGGCGGGGCAGCGCGCCGAGGTCGAGAAGCTCAAGAGCCGCCCGTTCCTCGGTCCCGGGGGCAGCGATCTCGTCGAGCGGCCGCATCTGCGATCTCCAGAACTCGGGAGTCTACCACAGGCCGGCGGCAGCGGCGGGACGCCCGACGGTGAGCCCCCGGCGGCTCGCGGGCGGCCGTGTGCGGGCCTTTCCGAGCACGCTCACCGGTCGTCGTCGTGGCGACGCCCATCGAGCGCCAGCTCGTCGAGCAGCGATGTTCCGCGATAAAAGACCCGCTCGAGGGTGAGGCCGCGCGCCGGCGCGGTCCGGATCGCGGCGCCGGGTCGGGGCTCGGCGAGCAGCCGCTCGAAATCGGCGTGCGCGAGCTGGCCGCGGCCGACGTCGAGCAGGGCCCCGACCATCCGGCGGACCTGGTAGCGCAGGAACCCATCGCCGACGAAGTGGAGGTCGAGCCCGTCGCGCCGGCCCCGGATCCACACCCGGTGGAGTGTGCGCACGGTCGGCTCGTCGGCCGCCTCGGGGACGGTGAAGGACGCGAGGTCGTGGCGGCCGGCGAGCAGCGCGGCCGCCCGCGCGAGCGCCCGGAGATCGCTGATCGGCTGCACCACGGCGCACCTCAGGCCGAGCCACGGCAGGGGCGACGGCCGCCAGCGCGCCCGATAGGAGTAGAGCTTGCCGCGGGCGCTCCGGCGGGCGTGAAAGTCGGTGCTCACCTGGGCCGCGGCGCGCACCCTGATCTCGTCCGGCAACAGCCCGTTGAGGCCGCGGACGATGCCCTCCGGCGGGATCGGTGACGGCAGGTCGAGGTGGGCCACCTGGCCGGCCGCGTGGACGCCGGCATCGGTCCGTCCGGCCCCCACGATGGCGGCCTCGAGGCCGCCCGTCATGACGGCGAGGGCGCGCTCGAGCTCGCCCTGAACGGTGCGCCGATCGCGCTGGCGCTGCCAACCGTGAAAGCTCCCGCCGAGGTAGGCCACGGTCAGCTTGGTGCGGTGCGCCATCGCGGGTATCCTCGCATGAGGCAGAGGTGAAGTGAAGACGAAGGCCCGCGGGGCGGTGATGATCGCGGCGGCGGCGCAGCTGCTGCTGGGCTCGGTGTGGCTCCACTCGTCGGAGGTGCAGCACTTCCCTGGAACCTACTTCGACTCGAGCGGGCGCACCCAGCTCCAAGCCCGGGTCATGCAGTCGTGGCCCGGGCCGTCGGCGCTCGCGGAGATGTGGCGGTCCGCGACGCTCGACACGCCGCAGCGCCTCGCGATCCTCCTCGGCGCGCCCGTCCACCACGACCCGTCGCTGCTGCCGCTGTATCGGGAGGCGATCCAGTCGGAGTCGCCCCGGCTCCGGCAGGCCGCGGCCTACGGTTATCACGACCTGATCGGCGATCGGCTCCCCGACGTCTCCTCCGGCGTCAGCAAGGCCGAAGCGAGGCGTCTGGCCCGCGAGATCGACCTGGTCGCCGAGACCCTCCGCCGCCACCCGCTGGTGGCGATCTGGTTGCAGGCCGCACTGCAGAGCGAGGGTCGCAGCCTGCCCTCCTTTGCGGGCGTCGCCCCGCAGCGGCCCGCGACCGACTGCCTGAAGGCGGTCGACAACGTGATGAGTTTCGACGACCTCGACCTGCTGGTTCAGGCCTACCAGCTGTCCCAGCGGAGGCCGACCCGCATCGCCCTGATGCGGCTCATCGAGGGTTTGACGCTGAGCCGGTTCGTGCCCCGCTCCGTCGGCTCGACAAAGGCCTGGGGACCCGAGGTCTACGATCGCGGCTTCGTCGACCTCGATGCCGCCATCGCGAGCTGGCAGAGCGGTGGCTGTACGGTTGACGCGACGCGCGTGCTGGCCGAGAACTTCGCGCTGATGGGGGTCGAGCTCTCCGACCCGCGCGCCGCGGGCGCCTGCGCGTACTGGCAGAACGTGCTGCGGGCTGGCGATTCCGGATGGTGGGCGATGGCGGCGCGCCAGCTCTACGACTGCGGCGGACCGTGGCGCGAGCTCTCGGTGCTGCAGCCCGAGAGCGATCTCATGCGCGAGCGCCGGCAGGACCTCCTGAGGTTCTTCCGGCTCGATCCGATCGACCTCATGCGCTCGGCGTCCACGCCGAAGCCGTGACGGTCCGCGGGATACAATGTTGGCCCATGCTGGAGCTGGTGTTCGATGATGATGGGGCCGTCCGACGGATGCCGATCAGGGACGGCTTGACCCTCGGCAGGTCCAGCGACAACGACGTCGTGCTCCGGGACTTCTCGGTGTCCCGCCACCACGCCAGGTTGGTCGGCGAGGGCGCGGTCTTCCGGCTCGTGGATTTGCAGTCCACCAACGGTGTCAAGATCAACGGCAGCCCGGCCGCCGACGGCGTTCTCCAGGCGGGCGACCGGGTCGAGATCGGCAGCTTCCGGCTGACCGTGAGTGACGGTGGGCTCGCCGACGCCGATCTGGCGCCGACCACCTACGTCCGTCCGCTGTCCGAGTTCAACCGCCGCTTCGGCCTCGAGGGTTCCTCGTCGATGCCGGCGGCGGCGGGCGAGCGCGAGCGGGTCTACGAGATCATCGCCCAGGTGGCCAAGACTCTGATCCAGGTTGAGGACCTGCCGCCGGTGCTCGACAAGGTGATGGACGTCGTCTTCGAGCACCTGCCGGTCGACCGCGCCTTCATCGTCCTGTTCGACGATGCGGGGGCGCCGCGGCTCGAGCTCTTCCGCACTCGCGACGCCGGCGTTGGGGACCCCCCGGAGGTGCCGATCTCGCGGACCATCCTCGACACGGTGACCCGTCAGAAGGTGGCGGTCCTGACCCACGACGCCCAGACCGACGAGCGCTTCGAGGACGGCCGCAGCATCCGCATCCACCAGATCCGGAGCGCGATGTGCGCTCCGCTGTGGCTGCGCGATCTGGTCATCGGTGCGATCTCCGTCGACTCGCCGCTGCACGTCGGCTCGTTCTCCGCCTCGGACCTCGACCTGCTGACCGCCCTCGCCAACTACGCCGCGGTGGCGATCGAGCGGGCGCGGTTGAACGAGCGGATCCGCGCCGAAGAGGCGGTGCGCACGCGTTTGCAGCGGTACCACTCGCCGGCGGTGATCGAGGCCGTGCTCGGGGCAGGTGAGCGTGGCGACCGCGAGGTGGCGCTGCGCGAGACGACGATCCTGTTCGCGGATATCGTCGGCTTCACCCCGCGCTGCGAGAGCCTGCCCCCGGACGAGGTCGCCGCGTTCCTCAACCAGTTCTTCTCGCTGGCGGCCGACGCGATCTTCGAGCACGGTGGCACCCTCGACAAGTTCATCGGCGACGAGGTCATGGCGTTCTTCGGGGCCCCGCTGCCGCAGGCCGACCACGCCGAGCGCGCGGTGCGCTGCGCGCAGACCTTGCTGCGCTCGCTCGAGGGCTGGAACGAGCAGCGCCGCATCCAGGGTCTGGAGCCGGTGCAGGTGCGGGTTGCCCTCAACTCGGGGCCGGTGGTGGTCGGCGACATCGGGTCCGAGCGGCGCGTCGACTACACGGTGCTCGGCAACACGGTCAACGTCGCGTCCCGGCTCGAGGAGTACGCGTCCGAGCCCGGCCAGATCATCATCGGCGAGGCCACCCATGCCGCGGTCCGCCACCTGTTCGCGACCGAGCACGTGGGCGACGTCCGGCTGCCGGGCCTGAGCCGCACGATCGCGGTCTACAGGGTGGCGCTCGACGAGCCGGGGACCGGGGCCGGGGGCGGATGATGCAGCTGGCGGAGCTCCACTTCGTCACCTCCAACCCGGGCAAGCTCCGGGAGGCCGAGGCGGTGCTCGGCTGCAGGCTGAACCACCGCGCGCTCGAGATCGACGAGCTGCAGTCGCTCGACCTCGAGCACGTGGTGCGGCACAAGGCGGCCGAGGCCCTGCGCCGGCTGGGAGTGGCGGTGCTGGTCGAGGACACGTCGCTCGAGCTCGCCGGTCTCGGCGGCTTTCCGGGCCCCCTCGTGCGCTGGCTGCTCGCGAGCGTCGGCCCGTCCGGGGTCTGCCGGATGGCCGGCTGCTTCGGCAGCCGCGCGGCCGCGGCGCGCTGCATCGCGCTCGCCACCGACGGCGTCGACGAGGCGGTCGGGCTGGGAGTGGTCACCGGTACCATTGTGGAGACACCCCGTGGTCGCCACGGCTTCGGGTGGGACAGCGTGTTCGCCCCGGATGGTGGCGACGGCCGCACCTACGCCGAGATGGACGAGGCGGAGAAGAACGCGGTCTCGCATCGCCGGCGGGCGTTCGAGGCGCTGCGGGAAGCCTTGAAGGATCGCGGGTAGCTGCGGCGCCGCCCCTGCCCGTGTCGGTCTCCGTGCCGGTGTTTGTTTCAGTGACCGCGTGGCGGCCTGCCTCTCGGCTCGTCCTCCTCGGAGACGGAGACGGAGACGGACACGAGGTGACTTCCCGGCAACTGGACGAGTGCCGCATGCTACGCTCCCGGCCATGCGGGAGGAGCTGGCGGCCAAGCGGGCGCGCGACATCCGCGGCATGTTCGGGCGGATCGCGCAGCGCTACGACCTGCTCAACCGAACGCTGTCGCTGGGATGCGACCGGCGCTGGCGGCGCGCGGTGGCGGCGCGGGTCGCCACGGCCGCGCCCCGGCGGCTGCTCGACGTCTGCACCGGGACCGGCGACCTCGCGCTCGGCCAGCCCACCGCCGGCTCTGTCTACGGGTGCGACTTCTGCCTGCCGATTCTGGCGCTGGCGCGGGCCAAGTCGGCCGCGGCCGCGACGCGGCCGGCGTGGTTCGCCGCCGACGCCCTATGCCTGCCGCTGGCCGACGGCGCCCTCGACGCGGTCACGGTCGCCTTCGGCATCCGCAACTTCGAGGACCTCGAGGCCGGCCTTCATGAGCTGGCGCGGGTGCTGCGGCCGAGGGGCCGGGTCGTGATCCTCGAGTTCTCGACCCCGCGCGGGGCGCTCGCGCCGGTGCTGCGGTGGTGGGTGCGGCACGTTCCGCCGTTGCTCGGACGGCTGATCTCCGGCGACGGCGAGGCCTACCGCTACCTGTCGACATCGGTGGCGACCTTTCCCGACGGTGACGAGCTGTGCGGGCTGCTTGAGGCGGCCGGCTTCGCCGGGGTGCGCGCCACGCCGCTCACCGGCGGTGTGGCGACGCTCTACGACGGCGCCCGGGCCGGCGACGGCCGGGTGCGATGAGGGGGAGACGATGACCGACCAGGACAAGCTGCTCGATGGGAATCGGACGGCCGCTGCGATCCGGGCTGACGTCGCCGCCGAGGTCGCCACGCTGCGCGGCGCCGGCATCACGCCGCGGCTCGACGTCGTGCTCGCCGGGGACGACCCGGCGTCGCGCGTCTACGTGGGCTCGAAGGCGAAGGCCTGCGGCGAGCTCGGCATCGAGTCGCACACCCACGAGCTGCCGGCCGCGGTGACCCAGCGTGAGCTCGAGGTGCTCGTCGACCAGCTCAACGCCGACCGCGAGGTTGACGGAATCCTGGTGCAGCTGCCGCTGCCCGCCGGCCGGGACAGCCACGCGGTGCTCGACCGGATCGACCCCGCCAAGGACGTCGACGGCTTCCACCCGCACAACGTCGGGCTGCTCCAGCAGGGCCGGCCGGGACTGGTGCCGTGCACCCCGGCCGGGGTCATGGAGCTGCTGCGGCGCGAGGGCATTGAGGTCGCCGGCCGCCGGGTCGTGGTCGTCGGGCGCTCCGACATCGTCGGCAAGCCGATGGCGATGATGCTGCTGCACGCCCACGCCACGGTCACCATCTGCCACTCGCGGACGCGCGATCTGGCGGCGGTGGCGCGGCAGGCGGAGATCCTGGTGGCGGCGGCGGGCCGGCTGGCCCTCATCGGTGCCGACCACGTGGCGGAGGGCGCGGTGGTGGTCGACGTCGGTGTGCACCGCGTCGAGGACCGGGCCACGGTGGAGCGGCTCTTTCCCGGCAACGCCAAGAAGCTCGGCACCTTCGAATCGCGGGGCGCGGTGCTGGCCGGCGACGTCGACTTCACGGCGGTGGCGCCGCGGGCGAGTCGGATCACGCCGGTGCCCGGCGGGGTCGGGCCGCTGACGATCGCGATGCTGATGGCGAACACCGTGCGCGCGGCGCGGCGGCGGCGCGGGGTGTGAGCGTGGCACGGCGGCCATGCCTGGTCGGGCTGACCGGGGGGCTGGCCTCGGGCAAGAGCGCGGTGGCGCGGCTGCTCGAAACGCGGGGCGTGCCGGTGCTCGACGCGGACCGCGAGGTGCACCGGCTGTACCGGCCGGGGGCTGCCGGTGCAACGGCGGTGGCGAGGCAGTTCGGCGACGGCATGCTGGCGGCGGACGGCAGCGTCGACCGCGCCGCGCTGGCGCGGCGGGTGTTCGCGGACCCCGCGGCGCTGGCGCTTCTCAACGCCGCGGTGCACCCGCTGGCGCGCGCTGCCGTCGAGAGCTGGCTGGTCCGGCTCGGCAGCGCCTCGGAGCCGCCGCCGGCAGCGGTGGTCGAGGCCGCCCTGCTGGTCGGGTCGGAGGGCCGTGGCGCCTACGACGTGCTGGTGGTGGTGTGGTGCCCGGCCCGGCAGCAGCTCGAGCGTGCGGTCGCGCGCGGGATGAGCGAGGAGCGCGCCCGGGCGGTGCTGGCCGCGCAGCTTCCGATCGACGCGATGCGGGCCGCGGCCGACATCGTCATCGACAACTCGGGCCCCCCCGAGTCGCTCGCAGCCGAGGTCGACCGCGCCTGGCGGGAGGTGCTCGAGATCTGCGTGGCTCGTCGCAGGTGAGGAATTGCGGCCCGCTTCCGCGCCCGTGCCCGTCTCCGTACCCGTTCCCGCCCACGCTCGTTCGCTCCGTCCTCGAGATCGCTTCGCGCCAATCCTCTGGAGGCGCTTCCCGAGGTTGCCACCTTTGGCGATTTCAGGTTTCGAGCACTACTTCAGGAGGAAGGTCGTCCCGAAATCGCCAAAGATGGCACGCCCGCAGGACGCGCTCTCCCCGTACTCGCTTCGCCTCCCGGGCGCGGGCGCGGAAGCGGAAGCGGWWGCGGTTGGGGGGCCTGCCGGCGGGCAGACCGCTCGAGTCACGGAACACGCGAGGCGCCGCGGCGGTTGCCCTTCACGGACGACGGAGGTGCGCAATGGCCGAGCCGGTGATCCGGGCGATGGACGAGAAGAAGGCGGTGCCGGTCGAGCGGGCGCGCGGGGCAACCATCGAGGTGCTCCTCGGCGCCGCGGACGGCGCGCCGCGCTTTGCGACCCGCCGGTTCACGATCGCTCCGGGCGGCCGCATTCCGTGCCACCGCCACGACCAGATCGAGCACGAGCAGGTCGTGCTCGAGGGGTCGATGGTGCTCGGCCTCGACGACCGGGTGGTCGAGGTTTCCGCCGGCGACTGCCTGCTCATCCCGGCCGGGGTCGCCCACTGGTACGAAAACCGCGGCCTGCTTCCCGTTCGCTTCCTGTGCATGGTGCCCCTGACCGACACCTACCAGACCGAGTGGCTCGAGCCGCCTGCCGAGTAGGGCGTTGGCGCGGTCGATCGGCAGACCTCCTTCTGTCGTTCGGAGGGCGGTGCCGGCCGATGATCCCTCGTCCCCATCGGTGCTAGGATCCTGGCCATGCTCGAGCGTCTCGAAGTCCGCGGCCTCGGCATCATCGACCGAGTCGAGCTGGAGCTTGCGGACGGCTTCACAGTGCTCACCGGCGAGACCGGCGCCGGCAAGTCGCTGCTCGTGGAGTCGCTCAAGCTGCTGTCCGGTCAGCGCGCCCAGACCGACCTGGTGCGCACCGGCGACGAGCGGCTGGTGGTCGAGGGCTGCTTCCGGGCTGCGCGGGACGGCGAGCTCGAGCGGGCGCTCGGCGAGCTCGGGGTCGCGAGCGAGGATGAGCTGGTGGTGCGCCGGGAGCTCACCGAGGGTGGACGCGGCCGCTGCTGGCTGAACGACGTGTCGGTGACCGCGGGTGCGCTGCAGGCGATCGCGCCCTTGCTGCTCGCGATCCACGGCCAGCACGAGCAGCACGGTCTCGCCGAGCCGGAGGTGCAGCGGTCGCTGGTCGATCACTATGGCGGCCACGGGCGGCTGCGGGAGGTGGTGGCGGCGGCGCACCGGCGGTGGGCCGCGGCCGCGGCCGAGGTCGATCGCCTGCGCGCGGCGAGCG
>PQAJ01000163.1 GCA_003105185.1 Holophagae bacterium | reverse complement strand
GGGTCGAACCAGAGCCCGGAGTCCACAACCACCACCAGCGGGGTCTCGGAGGCTGCGGCGGCCGCTGGCAGCAGACGGGCGATCGAGGCGTCGGAGCGGATCGACTCGCGGTGGCCCTCACCCGGGGGAAGCGTCTGCATGGCCGGCGTCAGCGGCACGATGCCGGCGACCATGACGTCGACCCCGGGGTCGGCCAGGATCTGCCCGGCCATCCGCGAGAAGGCGGCGTCGCTCGCCATCGGTGTCACGTCGAGCGGGTTCTTGACGTCGACCAGGCCGTCGAGCTTGTACTCGTTGAGGATCGCGGCGAGTCCCTCCTGGGTCTCCGAGCGGAGCCGGGCGAGGGTCAGCTCGGCGTGCTCGCTGCGGATCGAGTCGGCCATTCCCACTGACTCGTAGCCGGCGTTGGACATCGCCATCAGCCGGTTGCCGCGCACCTTCTTGCCGCGCAGCGAAATGCACAGGCGCAGCAGGTCCGAGAACTCGTTGAAGTCGGCCGCGACCATGGCGCCGGCCTGGCGCAGCGCGGCCTCGCAGACGGCGTAGTCCCCGGCCACCGACGCGGTGTGGCCGGCGGTCGCYGAGCGTCCTTCRGAGGTGCGGCCGGCCTTGTAGAAGACCACGTCCTTGCCGCGGGCCACCGCGTCGCGGACCGCGGCCGCGAAGGCGAGSCCGTCGCCGGGCCGGAAGCCCTCGAGGTAGGCGGCGATGACGTCGATCGCCGGGTCGCTCGCGGCATAGCCGAGCAGGTCCGCCGCCGTGAGGTCGATCTGGTTGCCGATGCTGAGCGCGTAGGCCGGGTCGAGCCAGGGCATGCGGCTCAGGTTGGAGATGATGAACGCCCCGGACTGGGAGATGAAGCAGGTCCGCCGCGGGTGGTCGCCGCGCGACTTCGCGAGCTTGGTCTCGGGAATGAACATGGTGTCGTAGCGGCCGGGGTGGGAGACAACGCCCAGCGAGTTCCCGCCGAGCACGATCGGCCCGCCGTCGGGGTGGCCGTGGGAGGCCTGGATCCGCGCCCTGAGCTCGCTCTCGAGGCCCTGGCTGCCCTCCTTCTCGCCGAGCCCGCCTGGGATCAGGATGACGGCGTTGACGCGGCCGTGGTCGAGAACCTCGCCCAGGACCGCGGGTACCTGCGGCGCGCCGACCGCGACCACCAGCAGATCGACCTTCTCCGGCAGCTCGCTGATCGAGGGCGCGCAGGAGACGCCGTCGATGGCGGGCACACCCTCGCGGATCACCCAGGCGCGGTCGCGCGGGAAGCCGGCGGCAAGGATGTTATTGAGGATGATCCGGCCCATGTTCATCGACTTCTCGGAGACGCCGACGACGGCGATCGAGCGGGGTTTGAGAAGCTGCTCGATCTTGGCGGTCGGCCGGGCGACCGTCGCCGGCAGGGCCGGCCGGAAGCTGCAGACACCGTCCAGCGGAGCGAGCCTGCCGCCAGCCACCGCAAAGGGGTTCACTTCGAGCTCGACGAGGTGGAGCGGCGCCGCTGGGTTGGCGGCGGAGAAGCGGTTGGCGACGTCGATGAAGGCTTGGAAGCACTCCTCGAGGACGGCGTCCTCGACCAGCCGGCACGAACCGCGCATCCTGCCGGACAGGCGCTCGTAGCTCAGGGTGCGGCGGAACAACTCGAGGAAAGTCGCGCCGTCGACGCCGCCGGTCGGGGAGATTGCGATGGCCGCGCCGGGCCGGGAGCGCCGGGCCAGCACCTCCATCTCGACGCCGCCGAGACCGGCCGAGATGATCGGCCCGAACTCGTCGGTGGCGCGCAGGCCGACGAACAGCTCGGTGGCGAAGCCGCGGGCGTCGGGCTCGACGAAGCTGCACAGCAGGATGCCCGCCATGCGGTCGGCGATGCGCCGCCGCAGGCCCCCGCCGGCGAGCCCGGCGAGCGCGGCCGGCCGGTCGTCGGCGCGGTTCGCGAGGTAGCCGGCGAAGGCCTCGGGCACCTCGCGCCGCATGAGCTCGACGGCGGCTTCGACCGCGCCGAGCTCGCAGGCCACGATCCGCACCCCGCCCGCCTCGGTCTTGTGGATGATGTCGGGTGACACCACCTTGAGCACCACCCGGTCGCTCGAGATCGCCTCGAGATCGGCGCGGGTGGGGCGCGATCCCGGCGAAATCAGGCAGTGGGCCGGCGCCGCTTCGGCCCCGGTGCTGGACAGCAGTTGGTAGCACTCGTGCTCATAAAGCGAGAGCCGCCCCTGCCGCTGGGCGGCGAGCAGGATCTTCTCGATGCTGGCGAAGTCGACCTTGGCCATGGATCTCTCCCAGTGGACCGGCCGGCGGCGGTCGGCTCACGCCGGCGCGGCAACGCGATCGCAGGGCACCGTGGACTCGCCAGCCAGGACCTGTTCGAGGAGCTGGCGGTCGCCGTGAATCGCCGCCGCCCACGCCGGGCCGTGCGCCGGATCAACGGTCGCGGGATCGATCTTGCGGCACAGCCGGACCGCGTCGGGAATGCTGAGCCCGCCATCGACGAGGCCGCGGAAGAAGAGACCGGCGGCGCGCCCGAGGCGGAAGGCGCGGATGTTGACGTCGACCGTCTTCTGACCCTTGCCGGCGAACAGCATCTCGACGTACTTCTCGAGGGTCGAGTCCGGGAAGTGGAGGAGCGGCGCCGCCGCCCCGACCACCACCATGTTCTGCGCGCGCAGGTTGCCGGCTGCGCGGGCGATCAGGCTGCTGTCGACGAGCACGACCCGCCCGAACTCCGCGAGGTTCTCGATCAGGCCGTCGAGCTCCGGGTAGTCCGGGATGTTCACGTAGGGCGTGACGCTGGCGACGACCCACCCGTCCGGCGAGAGGTAGTGCCAGTAGCGCATGACCTCGAGCGGCTCGACGCTGAGCACGAGGTCGGCGCGGCCGGTCGGGACGAGGTCGGAGTGGATTGGGCCGTCGCCGTAGCGGAGGTGGGACTGGACGGCGCCGCCGCGCTGCGCCATGCCGTGCACCTCGGCCTGCTTGAAGTGGAACCCAGCATCGAGGGCTGCGTTGTCGATGACGTAGGCGATGGAAAGGATCCCCTGGCCTCCGACGCCGGCGAGGATGATGTTGGTCTGCATGCTGCGGCTCCTAGGAGGCCTTCCGCTTGATCGCCTCGAGGCAGGTCCGCCGGGCGATGATGACGCTGGTGCCGTCCCAGGCCAGCTCGTCGCGCAGGATCTGCACGTTGGCCGCGTGATTGGCAGGCGTCGGCTCGATGATCCGCAGGTGCTCGGGGGCAACCCCGGCGCCCAGGATGATGTGGTCGAGGGCGTCACCTGTCGACATCGAGCGCTGAGTCCCGGTCATGCCGACCGTGCCGTTGTCGAGCACGATCACCTTGAGGTTGACCCCCTGCTGCACCGCCGACAGCAGCGGCGTGATGCCGCCGTGCGAGAAGGTGCTGTCGCCGATCGCGGCGACCGCCGGGCGGTAGCCGGCGTGCGCGGCCCCGGCCGCCATGCCGATGCTCGCTCCCATTGCGACGCAGGAGTGAATCGCCTCGAGCGGGGGAAACGCTGCCAGCGTGTAGCAGCCGATGTCGCTGAAGACCTGCGGGTTCTCGAATTCGGAGAGAGCCTCGTTGAGGGCCCGGAAAGTGTCGGTGTGCGGGCAGCCCTTGCACAGCGCCGGCGGACGGCCGGCAAGACTCGGGGATGGCTGGTGGGCAGTGGCGTGGGGGGGCAGCTCGAGGGCCGAGCGGACGAGGTCGGGGTTGAGCTCGCCGGTGCGGGGGACCTCGCCGGTCATCCGGCCGCGGATGCGCACGCCGTCGAGCCCGAACAGCCCCCGCACCATGTTCTCGACCACCGGGTAGCCGTCCTCGAGGACCAGCAGGTCGTCGACGTGCTCGACGAGCCGGCGGATGCGGCCGGCCGGGACCGGGTACTGGGCGAGGCTCAGCACCGAGAGGTCGTGTCCGTCGTCGACGTTCTCGAGAAAGTAGTTGTTGGCGATGCCGCAGGCGATCACGCCGCGACGCCCGGCCAGGGTGAGCCGGTTGTGGACGCTGTTCTCGGCCCGGCGCAGCAGCTCCGGCTGCTTGTCGATGAGGTGCCGGTACTGGACGCGCGCGTTGGACGGCAGCAGCGTCCACTTGCGGATCTCGCGGGTCGGGTGGAGGGCGTTTTGCGGGCGCGGCTCCCGGGTGGCGACGCCCGAGCGGCTGTGCGCCAGCCGGGTCACCAGCCGCACCATCACCGGCAGCGCGAGCTCCTCGGAGAGGTCGAAGGCCTCGATCATCATGTCGTAGCATTCCTGCTGATCGCGCGGCTCGAAGCAGGGGATCAGGGCGAACTGGGCGTAGACGCGACTGTCCTGCTCGTTCTGGCTGGAGTGCATCCCCGGGTCGTCCGCGACCGCCAGCACGAGGCCGCCGTTGGTGCCGGTGACCGCCGAGTTCATGAAGGCGTCGGCGGCGACGTTGAGGCCGACGTGCTTCATGCAGACCAGCGCCCGCTTGCCCGCCCAGCTCATCCCGAGCGCTTCCTCGTAGGCGACCTTCTCGTTGGTGCTCCAGAAGGCGTGGACGCCGCCCGAGCCGGCGGTCCGCTGCTCGACGAACTCGAAGATCTCGGTGGAGGGGGTGCCGGGGTAGCCGTAGACTCCACTCAGGCCGGCGTGGATCGCTCCCAGGCCGACCGCTTCGTCGCCAAGCAGGACCTCGCGCTGCATCGTTTCGCCCTCCGCTGCGGGCATTCTAGACGGTCCTGGTTCAGCCAGCCAGCACTGGAGGCCGGTGTTGTGAAAATTGGCACTTTCGCCGGAGTTCCTCCAGCACCGGGACCCGCCGAACGGACTGGCTGGCTTCGCGCCCGTGAACGGAAGCGGAAGCGGGCGCGGAAGCGGAAGGAATCGGCAGTCGAAGCCCGGGATCGCGCATCACTCGTGGGATAATCGCGCCCGTGGCGCCATGCGACGCATCCTGCTGACTAACGACGACGGCTACTCCTCGGAGGGGATCCAGGCCCTCGCCGACAGCCTGGAGTCCTTGGCCGAGATCTGGGTGGTGGCGCCGCGGACCGAGCAGTCGGCGGTGTCGCACTCGCTGACCCTCGACCGGCCTTTGCGGATGGAGCGGCTTGGCGAGCGGCGCTACGCGGTCGACGGCACGCCCACCGACTGCGTGGCGCTCGGGATCGCGAGCCTGCTCGGAGGTCCGCCCCCAGACCTGGTCGTGTCCGGCATCAACTCCGGCGCCAACATGGGGGTCGACGTCCACTACTCGGGCACGGTGGCGGCAGCCTTCGAGGGTGTGATCCTGGGTTGCCCGGCCCTCGCGGTGTCCCAGATCCGCGGCGAGGGCTTCTCGTTCCAGACCGCGGCCGCCGTCTCCCGCCGGCTGGCGGAGTGGATCCTCGAGAGCGGCCTCCCGGCCGACACCCTCCTCAACGTCAACGTTCCGCCCAGCACACCGCGCGGGGTCAAGCTGACCCGGCTCGGCGTTCGCCGCTACACCGAGGGCATCATCGAGCAGGTCGACCCGCGGGGGAAGCAGGTCTTCTGGATCGGCGGCGGCGAGCCGGTCTGGGACGAGATCCCCGGCACCGACTTCCATGAGGTGGCCGCCGGCTACGTGTCGGTGACGCCGCTGCACCTGGACATGACCGACGTCCGCTTCCTCGAGGAGCTGCGCGCGGCGCAGCCGGCCTGGATCGCGACCGAGCCCGGCGGGGAGCCGGGGCGGTGATGTCGGCCGACAGCCACGCCTACCGCCGCCAGCGGATGGTCGAGTTCCTGCGCCACGGCGGCATTACGGACGAGCGCCTGCTGGCCGCGATGGCCGAGGTGCCGCGACACCTGTTCGTGCCCGAGTCCTACCGCAATCAGGCCTACTCGGAGGACGTCTCGATCAACATCGGCGAGGGCCAGACCATCTCGCAGCCGCGCGTGATGGCGTTGATGACCGAGGCGGCCCGCATCGAGCCCGAGAACCGGGTGCTCGAGATCGGCACCGGCTCCGGCTACCAGGCGGCAGTGCTGGCGAAGCTCGCCCGCTTCGTGTTCACGGTGGAGCGGATCCCGTCGCTCGCGCGCGCGGCGAAGCGCCGGCTCGACAGCCTCGGCATCGAGAACGTGAGCGTGAAGGTGATGGACGGCTCCCTGGGCTGGAGCGCGCAGGCGCCCTA
>PQAJ01000162.1 GCA_003105185.1 Holophagae bacterium | reverse complement strand
CCCGGGCCTCGCGCCCGGGCGTTGTTGTCTGTGCGCCCGGCATAGCGCTTCGCGCCTGCCGGGCGCACAGACCAGAGGGGAAGGGGGATCGGAAGCGAAGGGGGTGCGAGGGTGGCTGGCGCCCGACCCCCGACCCTTGGATCACGGTACAACAGCTGACCAGCCGTCCGTGTTGCCGGACTCGAAGCCGTCGACGAGGGCCAGGCTGGCCGCAGCGAAGGCGTCGAGCCGGCCCTCGCCCCAGACGTTGTTCCGCCACGGGTCGCCGCCGCAGCTCAGGTCCGAGGCGTCGAGGGCGGACAGGTCCAGATGGCGCCGGATCTGCTCGACGTCGCCGATCAGCTCGGGGTTGAGCGACAGCATGAGAGCCACGGTCCCTGACAGGTGTGGCGCGGCGAAGGAGGTTCCCTCCATGCCGGACTGGTAAGAGTCAATTGGGACCGAGGTCCGAATCGATGCGCCGGGCGCGGTGAGGTCGGGTTTGGCCAATCCGGACAGGGCAGGGCCCCGGCTCGAGAAGGACGTGATTGCGCCGTCGAGGCCCGAGGCGGCGGTGGCATAGCTCTCCGGGTAGTCGGCGGGTGACAGCATTGTCTGGCAGGCCGGGCCCGAGTTCCCGGCGGCAAACACCGGGAAGATGCCGGCGGCGGCCCACGCCTGGACAGCGGGTTGGTAGATCATCGTGCCACCGCCCGCGCCCCACGAGTTGTTGACGACGTGCGGGCGCAGGTCGGGGCGCGGGTTGTGGCCGTCGAGATCGGTCGGGGCCAGCATCCACTCCATCGCGGCCAGCAGGTTGACGGTGGTCCAGTCAACGGCGGCCATGATGAAGCGGGCGCCGGGCGCCACCCCGATCTGGTTGGCGCCGCCGTCGTCGCCGACCATGACCCCGGTCGTGGCCGTGCCGTGCCACTGCGTGTCGCAGGGGCCGTCGTCTGAGGGGCTGCCGCAGGTCGTTGCCGGATCGAACCAGCTGTAGTTGTGGTCGAACACGCCGCCGCCGAGGTTGCCGCGGTACTGCGCCACCAGAGCGGGGTGGTCGTACTGCACGCCGGAGTCGATGGCGCCGACCACGATGCCCTCGCCCCGCACCCCGTAGGTCGTCCAGACCTCCGGCGCCCGGATGCGCTCGATGTTCCACTCGACGCCCGGGGCCGGGGACCCCACATCCCCGATCGTTCCCACGATGAGCTCGACCGTGGGTGGAGCAATGATCGCGGCGACCTCGGGCCGGGCGGCGAGGACCATTGGCAGCGCGCGGTTCCCGGTCGTGACCTCGATCGTGTTCGCGATCCAGAAGGACCTCGTCTGCAGATTCAGGTCTCCGAGCAGGGACTGGACACCGGCCTGCGAGGACTCGGCGGTCGCGACCAGACGCTCGTAGACGAAACGCCCGCGCTCGCCCCAGTCGCGCATGCCGAAGGCCGGTGCGAGGTCGGCCTGGTCGCGAAAGAGGACCCAGAAGGTGGCCTCGCCTCGTGTCTCGAGCCCCGCGAGGACGGCCGGGTCGATCGGCGCCGGCGGCCCTCCCTGTCCAAGGGCGGGGACCGCGAATCCCCACAGTGTCATGACGAGCGCCACCGCGTAGGCCACGTGCATCCGCCGTCTCATGGCCCCCTCCTCGTGAGCTGTCCCGATGCTTGAAATGTGGGTCCCGCCGGCCAAGAAAAGGTGAGGAAAAGATGCGGAAAATGTGCGGATTCTGTTGGGTGGGCGAGGCGGCCTCTGCGGCATCCCGCGTCGTGCCCGGGCCCTTCGGCGTGCCCGCTTGTCACGGTTGAGCCAAGGGCGGAGCGGGATGCCCGCTGCCGACCCGGAGGCGGCGACCCGCGCTGCCTGTGGAGGTACTTCGACTCGCGGCCCTGGCGGGCGGCTTGCTCAGGATGACAGCGGGCGCGGAAGCGGAGGCCGGCGATCAAACAGGTGCCGGGGTCGGTGATTGCACCTGAGCGCTGCAATGGCGGCACCTGGCACTCGGACGGGCGCGGAAGCGGAAGCGGGCAAAAGGCACGGCACGCATGGACCCGGCACCCGGGCCGCGCTACACTCGGCGTGGCTCGACGGCCAAGGGAAGACGGTGCGAGACCGTCGCGGACCCGCCGCTGTGACCGGGGACGAGCGCCGGGAGATCCACTGTCGCCGACCGGCGATGGGAAGGCTCGGCAGGTAGGACGATCCGGAAGCCAGAAGACCTGCCGTCGCAGCGGTGGCGCGCCCTCGGGGACGGGGCCAACGCCGCCGGCCACCGCGGATGGAAAACGGCATCCCGGGCGCGGACGCGCCCGGGATCTGTTTTGTTGGAGCAGACGTTGGGGATTGAAGTCCACAGACTGAAGATCAAARACAGCCTGCCTCGCCTCCGGACCGGTCGCGGACGGCTGACGATCTGGCTTCGCCAGCGGCTCCGSCGCGACAGAGTCTTCCGTTTTCGATCTTCGATCTTCGGTCTGGTGGCGGTGGTGTTCGTGGCGTTGGCGGCCGCCTGCGGGCCTGCCGCTGATCCGGACCGCGCGAGCCCGGCCGCCGTCGGGCCGCCAGCGCGCATCGTCTCGCTCGCGCCCAGCGTCACCGAGGTCCTGTTCGCGCTCGGCCTCGGCGACCGGGTCGTCGGCGTGACCAGCTTCTGCCRCTATCCGCCCGAGGCGGCGCGGCTGCCGAACGTCGGCGGSTACCTCGACCTCAACCTCGAGGCGATCGTCGGCCTCGAGCCCGACCTSGTGGTCCTGATCCAGGCCCACGACGCCGCGCGGGCGCGGCTCGAGGCGCTCGGCGTCCCGACCCTCCAGGTCGACCAGGGCGACCTCGACGGGATCCTGCGCTCGATCGAGGAGATCGCGGCGAGGTGCGGCGTCGCCGAGCGTGGCGGCGAGCTGGTCGCCGGACTCCGCGGACGCCTCGCCGCGGTCGAGCAGCGGGTGGCAGGGCTGCCGCGCCCGCGGACCCTGGCCGTGGTCGGGCGCGAGGCCGGGTCGGGAGCGCTCGCCACGGTGTGGGTGGCAGGCACCGAGACCTTCTACGACGACGTCATCACTCTCGCCGGCGGCGTCAACGCGGCGGCACCGTCGCCGGTGGCCTACCCCGAGGTGTCGCGGGAAGGCCTCCTCCACATCGACCCCGACGTCATCGTCGACCTGCTCGCGGACCTCGACGAGCGCGGGGTTGCAGCCGAGGCAGCGGCGGCCGACTGGCGGCAGATGGCGACGCTGCGGGCGGTTCGCGGCGGCCGCGTGCACCTGCTCGAGCATGAGCTGACGGTGGTGCCCGGGCCGCGCGTCGCCGAGCTGGTCGAGCAGATGGCGCAGGCGCTCCACCCGGAGGCCTTCCGGTGAGCCGGCCCGCCCTCGAGGTCAGGGGCGTCGGCGTCGAGATCGACGGCAGCCGGATCCTGCACGGGGTGTCGGTGACGGTCGAGCCGGGACAGTTCCTGTCGCTGATCGGGCCCAACGGCGCCGGCAAGTCGACCTTGATCCGGTGCCTGGCGGGCCTGATCGCTCCGAGCCAGGGCGAGATCCTGCTCGATGGGCGGCCGCTCGGCGCGCTGTCGCGGCGCGCGATCGCGAGGTCGATCAGCTACGT
>PQAJ01000161.1 GCA_003105185.1 Holophagae bacterium | reverse complement strand
GACGTTGAGCTGCAACTCGCGCGTGACCTTCGGCTCGCCGGACGGATCGGAGACCTCGAACAGGAGCGTGTACTCGCCGGTCTCCGGCAGCGCCGCCAGGTTGATCGAGTTGGCGTAGACGAAGAGGTCGTTACTCACCTGGACTGCGGTCAGCGGCATGTCGAGGGGCCGCCCCAGCCGCGTGCCCCCGCGGCGCAGCTCGAGGTGCGACTTGAGCGCGGCCTGCCCGTTCTCGACCGCCGCAGGCCGCACGACGAAGCCAAAGTACGACAGCTCGTTTTGACGAGTCACCTCGGGCCTGCTCATCGGCAGCACGTGGAGCTTGCCGAAGCAATAGGCCGATCCGAGCAGTGCGTCCTCCTTCTTCTCGCCGTACAGGCCGACGACGATCGATGACAGCCAGGTGCCCTCGGCCGCCGCATCCGGGACCGTGATGTTCTCCTTGTAGGCCACCACAGGCCGGCCGCCCGCGATGCCCGCCAGCTCGATTCGGTAGTCGCCGGTCTCCAGCGGGAAGGTCACGTGGTAGGCGGTGTGGCCCCCGAAGCTGATCGATTCCACTGGCCGCTCGAAGGTGCTGAGCAGCTCGCCGGAGGGCGAGAGCACGCGACCCACCATCGATTCCAGCCCGGGGGCGTCAGGCGGAAGCTCGATGTGCACCCACCACGGCCGGTGCCCGGCATCGGCGACTCCGGGCTCCGCGATCACGGTGGCCTGGGCGGTGTAGGGCGCATCCTGGCCGAGCAGCGCCAGGCTCGCCGCCGACGCGGCGACCGCTCCGGGCACCGACACCGGTTTCGGCACCTCGGTGAGCTCGGGGTGCACGAGGTGCGTTTCCGGCGCCTTGGTCAGGGCGCGCAGCGCCATCGTCGCGTCCTGGTGCGAGCGGTCCATGGTGAAGATGTTGGTCGTCGGCCGCTCCTCGTAGAACACGAACACCAGCCGCGAGCCCTTGATCTTGAACTTGGGATCGAGCCGCTGCGGGTCGTAGCCCCAGAGCTGAGCGTTGGCCCGCACCTCGTCGGTGCCGGCGGCCATGTCGTCCATGCTCTCAACGGTCTCGGTCGGGGCGCGGTTCTCGACGTAGTGGGGCTGCCCCATCAGGATCATCACCCGCCCGCGGTCGGTCAGCGCGCCCCGCTTGCCCTCGTACGAGAAGTTGGCGTCGGCGTAGCGCACGATCGCGTCGATCTGAGCCCGGAAGGTGTTGAAGGGGGCGTCCGGGTTGGGGTTGCGGCGCGCCCAGAACAGGTCGATGAAGCGTTTCGCCGCGGATTCAGTGGTGATCGTCTTCCACTCCTTGGCCTCGTCCTTGGTGAGCAGGAAGCCCTCCGGACCCTGGTCCCATTGCCTCCAGTCGGACGCGGCGGCCGGCGGCTGATCCTGGGCCGCTCCGACGGCGACCATCGCGGCCAACATGGCGATGACCAGGGACCCTGGGATGAGATGTCTTCTCATTGCGTACCTCCCGCTCCACGGCCGCTCATCTTACGGGGTCCGCGGCCGCGACTCAAGGACGCTGCCCCTTGCGCCGGCCCCTTCGGCGCCGCATCTTCTCCTCAGGAACCTGGTCGCGCACGGCGACTCGTCGAGGAGTCCGCCATGGTCTACTCGCTGCAGACCGGCATCGTGTACGGACCCGTGCGGTCACGGCGCTTCGGCCGCTCGCTCGGTATCAACCTGTCGCCCTGCGCCCGCAAGCTGTGCTCGTTCGACTGCGTCTACTGCCACTACGGGGCCACCGATCGCCTGACCACCGACCTCTCGATGCTCGCCGACGAGCTGCCCTCGGCCGAGCTCGTGCTCGACGTCGTGGAGGTGGCCCTGCGCTCGGCGGAGCAGCTCGAGGTGGTCACCTTCTCGGGCAACGGCGAACCGACCCTCCACCCCGAGTTCCCGGCCATCGCCCGCGGCGTGGCCGAGCTCGTCGAGCGCTGGCAGCCCGAGGCGCGCACCGTGCTGCTGTCCAACTCGTCGGGTCTCTCGCGGCGCGAGGTGCACGATGCGCTCGCCGCCATCGACCTGCCGGTGCTCAAGCTCGACGCCGGCACCCGCGAGACCTTCCAGGCGGTGAACCGGCCGGCGCGCGGGGTTCGCTTCGAGGAGATCGTCGACGAGCTGTCGACGCTCTCACGCATCACCCTGCAGACGCTGCTGATCGACGGCGAGCACGGCAACACCTCACCCCACGAGCTCAGCGCCTACTTCGAGCTGGTGCGCTGGATCGCGCCGGTCGGAGTGCAGCTCTACTCGACCGACCGGCCGGTGGCCAAGACAGCCACCCGCAGGGTCGCGGTCGAGCGCCTGCTCGAAATCGCCGCCCAGGGGCAGCAGCGGGCCGGCGTGCCGTTCCGGGTTTACGGGGTGTAGTCTGCCGGGCGTTCTTCTCGATCTGCTGCGCGAATCGAGCAAAAGAAAACGCCCAGCCGAAGCTGGGCGTTCCGCAGAGACTTCCCGGCAGCGACCTACTCTCCCACGCCACAGGGACGCAGTACCATCGGCCCAGAGGGGCTTAGCTTCCGAGTTCGGAATGGGATCGGGCGTTTCCCCCTCGGTATGGCCACCGGAAAAAATTCACAACCGAAACCTGTCACGTCAGGAAACGCGCTCAAGACAACTCAAAAATGTGTGGTCAAGCCTCACGACCGATTAGTACGGGTAAGCTTCACGCGTCACCGCGCTTCCACATCCCGCCTATCAACCAGGTGGTCTACCTGGGGTCTTCAGGGGCTTGCGCCCGGGACACCTTATCTTGGGGTGGGCTTCCCGCTTAGATG
>PQAJ01000160.1 GCA_003105185.1 Holophagae bacterium | reverse complement strand
CTGGCGCCCTGAGCGCTTCAGCCTTCCGGGAAGGAGGCGAATGGACGCGCGGGTCCGGATTGTCGCCCTGGCGGCGCTCGCAGCCGTCCTCGCCTGCAGCGCCGCCGCGGCCGCGCCGCAGGCAGCTCCCGACGAGCTGCTCGCCGCCGCGCGCCAGGCCTACGAGACGGATGGCCCGGCCGAGGCGCTGCCGCTGTTCGAGCAGGCGCTCGCCGCCTACCAGGCGGCCGGCGACCGCCGCGGCGAGGCGATCACGCTCGGCATGGTCGGCAACTGCCACAAGCGGCTCGGCGACCTCGACCTGGCGCTGGCCGAGCTCGAGCAGGCGCTGGCGATCAAGCGCGAGCTCGGCGACCGGCTCGAAGAGGGCAAGACGCTGAGCCACCTCGGCCTGGTCCACTGGGAGCGCGGCGAGTACCCGGAGGCGATCCGCAACCTCGAGGAGGCGGCCGCGATCGGCCGCGAGGTCGGCGAGCCCAAGCTCGAGGGCTCGGCGCTCAACAACCTCGGCCTCGTGCACGACGAGCTCGGCGACTACACCCGAAGCCTCGCCGAGTACCGGCGCGCCCTCGAGGTCTACCGCCGCACCGACTTCGCGCGCGGCGAGGGCGACACGCTCGGCAACATCGGCGGCGTCCACCAGCTCCTCGGGCGCGACCGCGAGGCGATCGGCTACTACCGGCAAGCGCTCGCGATCAGCACCCGGCTCGGCAACCGGACGGCCATGAGCCAGGACCTCGGCAACATCGCGCTCTGCCACGCCGGGCTTGGCGAGGTGGCCGAGGCGCTCGCCGACTACGATCGCGCCCTGGCGCTCGCCCGCGAGGCCGGCCTCGCCAAGGAGGAGGCCGACTGGCTCAAGGGCAAGGGCG
The DNA here is from genome assembly GCA_003105185.1 of Holophagae bacterium. Classification (GTDB taxonomy): domain Bacteria; phylum Acidobacteriota; class Thermoanaerobaculia; order Thermoanaerobaculales; family Sulfomarinibacteraceae; genus FEB-10. The sequence continues at coordinate 2,406 of PQAJ01000160.1, read as the reverse complement.
CGGTGCTGGTCACGACCGGCCGCCACGCCGAGGGCCTCGAGCTGGTGCGCAGCGCCCTCGCCCGCTACCAGGCCTCGGGGCTCGAGCGGGAGCGGGCCGGGGCGCTCGAGGAGCTGGCCCGTCTCGACCTCGAGCTGGGGGACATCGCCGCCGCCGAGGAGAGCCTCCAGCAGTCGCTTGCCGTCGCCCGCGCGATCGGCAACACCCGCGGCGTCCTCAACGGCCTCCTCGCCCTGGGCGAGATCGAGCGGCGCCGCCGCCGTCCCGAGCAGGCCGCGGCGCTCTTCCGGGAGGCGCTCGAAGGGGCGCGCGCGGCCGGCGACCGGGCGCTGGAGTCAACCTGTCTGGCCCACCTCTCGTTCGCCCTCGCCGACTGCGGCCAGCTCGCGCCGGCGCGCGACGCGGCCTCACGGGGCGTGGAGGTCACCATCGGCCTCGGGGCGAGCCTGCTCGAGGCCGAGGCCCGCTTCGCGCTCGGCGAGGCCGAGCGCCGGCTCGGCGACGCCGCAGCGGCGCTCGAGCAGTTCGCCGCCGGCGAGGGCCTCGTCGAGGGCCGCGGCGAGCCGGACATCGCGTGGCGGCTGGCCCTCGGCCGCGGCCGCGCGCTCGAGGCGCTCGGCCGCGACGACGAGGCGATCGAGGCCTGCCGCCGCGCCGTGACCCTGATCGAGACGGTCCGCGGCCGGCTGCGCGAGGAGCGCTCCCGCGCCGGCTACATCGAGGACCGTTACCAGGCCTACGTCGACCTGGTGCGCCTGCTGCTGCGCACCGGCCGCGACGAGGAGGCCTTCTCCGCCGCCGAGCGGCTGCGGGCGCGCAGCTACCTCGACCTGCTGTCATCGGCGGATCGTGACCCGGCCCTGTCGCCGGCGCAGCAGGCGCGCGCCGCCGAGCTCAAGCAGCGGATCCGCACCCTCGAGCAGGCGCTCGATGAGGAGGCGCGCGCGCCCGAAGGGGAGCGGCGCCAGGCTACCGCGCTGTTCTCGGCCGAGCTGGACAACGCCCAGGCGGAGTACGAGTCGTTCCTCGCCTCGCTGCGCGGCACCGACCCGGCGCTCGCCGCGGCCTGGTCGCTCAGCGTTCCGGCGGCGTCGGCGATCCGCGCCGCCCTGCCGCCCGACGCGGCCCTCATCGAGTACGTGGTCGGCGACGACGAGGTCGCCGCGTTCGTGCTCACCCGCGAGCTCCTGCGCTCGTTCGTCAGCCCTGTGGCCAATCGCGACCTGACCGCCAAGGTCGCCTTGCTGCGCGAGCTCGTCCTGCGCCGCGGCAGCGAGTGGCGCGGCCCGGCCGCGAGCCTCGCCGGCCTCCTCCTCGACCCGCTGCAGCAGGCGGGCGCGCTGGAGGGGCGCCGGCGCCTCTACCTGGTGCCGCACGGCATCCTTCACCACCTGCCGTTCGCGCTGCTGCCGGTCGGAGCTGGGGACTCGCTGCTTGTCGACCGGCACGAGCTGACCGTGCTGCCGGCGGCGGGCGCGCTGGTCCTGCCGGCCACTGCGCGGCTGCCACGAGGCACGGTGCTTGCGGCCGCCCCGACCAGCGCCCGGCTGCGCCACGCCGAGGCCGAGGCGCGGGCCGTGGCCGCGGCCTTCGGCGAGCCGCAGCTGCTCCTGCTCGGAGGGGCCGCGACCGAGAGCGCATTCAAGGCCGCCGCGGACGGGTTCCGGGTGCTCCACCTCGCCACCCACAGCCGCTGGAACCGGCTCAACCCGCTGCTGTCGGGCCTGGAGCTCGAGCCCTCCACGGACGACGACGGCCGGCTCGAGGTGCACGAGATCCTCGCCATGCGCCTCCAGGCCTCCCTGGTGACGCTGTCCGCGTGCGAGACGGCGCTCGGCTCGGACTTGCTCGGGTCCGTCCCCTCCGGCGACGACTTCGTCGGCCTGACCCGCGCCTTCCTGCACGCGGGCGGCGGCGCCGTCCTCGCCAGCCTGTGGGAGGTGGACGACCGGCCGACGCTCGAGCTGATGCGCGCGGTCTACAGCCGGCTCGCCGCCCAAGACCCGGCCGCAGCCCTGGCCGCCGCGCAGCGCGCGATGCTCGCCTCCGGCGACGCCTCGCTCGCCCACCCCGCCAGCTGGGCCGCCTTCGCGATCATCGGGGGGACCCTCGACGACGCCCCCGTGAAAACCGGAACGAATGTGTCCGTGAAAGCACCTTAGGAGGACACCGCCATGGCACGCATCCCATCGACCCGCAGCTCCGCCTTCTGGGTGGCCGGCCTCGTGCTCGCCGCCGCCGTGCTCCTGCCGGCGCTCCCGGCCGCGGCGCAGACCATCACGGTGACCTCCGCCGTGCCGGACGTTACCGACCAGGGGACCTACGACCTCCTGGTCACCATCGACGGCGACGGCTTCGCCAAGGGGGCGAAGGCCACGTTCTACGTCACCGGGACGACGAACCCGG
>PQAJ01000159.1 GCA_003105185.1 Holophagae bacterium | reverse complement strand
GGCGGCCTTCCTGGCCGGCCTCGTGGCCCTGGTCGCCTGGCTGGCCGTCGTGCCCGTGGTGGACGCCCTGGTGCGAGCCGGAGGGGTGTTCGTACCACTTCCCGGGCTGCGCTGAGCCACCCGCATGCCCAGCCAAATTTCACTTACGACGGTAGTGCATATCGGGTAGCCTGGGCCGCCGTCGAAGACCGGGAGGCCCATGTCCACCTTCCTCGTGACGCTGCGCGAGGGCGCCGAAGCGGCTCTGATCGTTGCCATCGTGCTCGCCTACCTGCGTTCGCTCGGGAGGCTCGATGAGGCGCGGTGGGTGTGGGGTGGCGCCGGAGCGGCCGCGGTGGTGGCTGCCCTGGCCGGGGTGGTGCTGCACCTGACGATTGGCTCGCTCGAGGGGCGCGCCGAGGAAGTCGTCGAGGGGGCGGTGGCCCTGGCCGCCGTCGTTCTGCTCACGTGGATGGTCTTCTGGATGGCGTCGCGCACTGCGATCCTGCGCCCCCGTCTGGAAGGGGAGGTGGCCGGTGCGGTGAGCCGCGGGGGCGGATGGGCGCTGGCGGCGCTGGGGTTCGTGGCCGTGCTGCGGGAGGGCCTGGAGACGGCGCTTCTCCTGATCGCCGCCGGCAGCGGGTCCGGCGGCGCCGCCGGCCCCAGCGGGCGCCCGCGGGCGGCTACAGCCACCCCAGCAGCAGGAGCTGTCGATCGCCGCCGAGCAGCAGTCCAAGGTGGCGACGGGCCGCGCCCCGGCCGCGGCGAGCGGAACGCTGGCCGAAGCCGACGGCGCGCTCAAGGATCGTGCCGGGACGCCGAGCCCGAGCGGCAACAACGCCGCCGTCGCGGCGGCGCCGAAGCTCAAGCGCGCCGAGGCCGTCGCCAGCGGCGAGGCGGCGGCGTTCAACGCCTTGGCGGAACCGGGCGCGGCGCCACCCGGCGCCGGTGCCCTCCGCCTCGAGCTGGCCGGTGAGGACGGCGCCGTGCTGGGCACGCTCGCGCTGCCCGCCGCGTCGGCGGACATCGGCTCGCGGTTCGTGGTGACGGTGGCCGCCGGTGTGATCGTGGCCATCGAGCCGGATGCGGCCGGCTCGGCCCTCGACGAATTGATCGGACAGCATCTCACCGCGCTGCCGGATGGGCGCTACGTCGGTGTGGTCGTCGGCCCTGCCGCCGGCGATTGAGACCGGCGACGGCTCACCCCACCCCTTGCGCGCGATCCTCAACCGTACGAGCGGACCGCCTCGGCCTCGTCGTCGAAGACCTCGAACACGGTGATCAGCTGCGTCACCTGGAGGATGTCGTTGATCTTCGGCGACAGCCGCAGCAGCTTGAGGTGGCCACCCTTCTTGGTGACCGTCGTGAAGCAGGCGACCATCTCGCCGATGCCCGAGGAGTCGATCGTGGACACCCCGGCGAGGTCGAGCACGATGTTCTTCTTGCCGGCTGCCAGCGCTTCGTCGATCAGCTCTCGGATCTTGACATCGCCGCTGCCGATCGTGATCTTGCCCGACAGCTCGACGATCCGCACTTCACCGCGATCTCGGACTTGGCTTTTCATTCTCCGCACTCCTTGTCGTAGGTTGCAGGTGCTTGACCATGAGCACCGAGGTGCCGCCGCCGGGCGCGCGGCTGAACTGCACGCAGTTCATGAACTGCTGCATGTAGAAGATTCCGCGTCCGCTTGGGCGCAGCAAGTTTTCGGGCACGGTCGGGTCGGGGATCAGGCCCGGATCGAAGCCCTCGCCTTCGTCTTCGATGCGGATGGTCACCGCGGACGAGTCGACGCTGAGGTCGACATGGACCTTGCGCTCCGGCTGCAACCGGTTGCCGTGCCGGACAGCGTTGGCCATCGCCTCGCGCAGCGCAGTCACCACCCAGTACAGCTGTTCGCCGTCGCAACCCGCCGTGGCACAGAGGTCGTGCAAGGCGCGCTCGGCCACCTCGATGTTCTCGAAGCGGCTCGCGAGCACGAGATGGGCGTTCACGGCCTCGGTGGCATTCACGACCGGCGATTATAGCAACCGCTCACAGCGGTCGCCCCCTCAGTCGTAGTCCGGGGTGTCGTCGTCGTCTCCCTCACCCTCGGCGGGCTGCACCATCCCCAGCACCCACTCCTGGAAGTGGGGCTCGGCGTTGACGATCGGGAAGCCGAGGATCTCCGGGAGCTCGTAGGAGTGGATCTCCCGGATCGCGTCGGAGACCCTGTCGAAGTAGCGCCTGGGCGTCTTGATCAGCAGCAGGTACTCGGTGTCCTCGCAGACCTTGCCCTTCCAGCGGTAGATCGAGCGCAGGCACGGCACGATGTTGATGCAGGTCGCGAGCCGGCGCTCGATCAGCTCTTCCGAGATCTCGACGGCCTGCTGCTCGGTGCCGACCGAGGTCATGATCAGGGTGATTTCCTCGAGCTCCGCCATGGCGGGCACGCTAGCCGAACTCGGTTACCCCGTCAAGGAGCGGCTCAGTACCGCCGCAGCAGCCCGACCACGATGCCCTGGACCTGAACCTGGTCTGCCGGAACCACCAGTGGCGGCAGCGCTGCGTTCGACGGCTGCAGGCGCAGCCGCCCGCCGCCCTCGCGGTAGACACGCTTCAGCGTGACCTCGCCCCCGACCAGTGCCACCACCATGTCGGCGTCGGCAGCGGTCCCGGCCCGGCGCACGATCACGATGTCGCCGTCCTGGATGCCCTCCTCCACCATCGAGTCGCCCCGCACCCGCAGCGCGTAGCCGGGATCCTCTCCGAGCATGTCAGCCGGCACCGTGATGCTCTCCTCGTCCGGGATCGACTCGATCGGTGAGCCAGCGGCGACCACGCCGAGCAGCGGCAGGCTGCCGGCGGCCGCGCCCGGCCGGCCGGCCGCGGGCAGCACGAGCCCCCGCTTCTGGTGCTTCTCGCGGCGCAGGTAGCCCTTGCGCTCGAGCAGGCCGCAATGCTTCTGGGCGCTCGCCGTCGACGAGAAGCCGAAGGCGTCGGCGATCTCCTGCAGCGTCGGGGCGACGCCGCTCGAGGCAATCCGGCGCCGGATGAAGTCGAGGACGTCCCGCTGCTTCTCGGTGAGGTAGGTCATGGTCCGGCTCCCCACCATCAAGGTAGGTGATAAGCAGGCGTAAGTCAATCGAGGAAGGGGCGCGGGACTGGGGCCCTGCCCCCTCCCGCTTCCACTTCCCAACCCGCTTCCGCTCCCGTCACGGCCAAGCCGAAGGCGAAGCCGGATCCGCGCCCGCTGCCGCTTCCGTGCCCGTCCCCGGCGCGGGGCGCAGGATCAGGGGCGAGCGCCCCCCCGGCGCACCGCGGCCGGAGGCTCACTCCCGCGGCGGCAGCTCTGCGAAGGACGGCAGCTCGGAGGCGTGGGCGTACCAGACCGCCCTGCAGCCCCAGAAGATGTTGCGCTCCGGGCGAGCCCCGGGGTCGACGTCGAGCCCGCCGGCCGGCACCACGATCCAGCGCCCGTTCCTGGTCGTCCACGGCAGGGCGGATCTAAAGCTTGACCGACCGTCCCCCATTCCTCGAAAAGCGGGGCGGAAGGGCCGGTGTGGAACTTCTCGAGGGGGCGGTTGGGCGGGAGGTGGATGGTCGGGGCGAGTGGATTTGAACCACCGGCCTCACGGTCCCGAACCGTGCGCTCTGCCAGGCTGAGCTACGCCCCGACGGCCGCCGGATTGTAGAGCAGGCCGGTCCGGAAGGCAACTGCCTGTGTCCGCGCCCGCTTCCGCTTCCGCGCCCGTCTCCGTTCCCGTTCCCGTTCCCGTTCCCGAAACGGGCGGCCGACCGCAGCGGAGACGGCGATGGGACTCGCAGCGAACCGGAAGCGGGCGCGGAAGCGGGCGCGGTCGGACCCTATCCCCCAGATCCCAGATCCTCAATCCTGGTCGGGCGGGGGATTCAGTCGAGCCGCAGCGCCATGTGGTGCTCGACGAGCTCCTCGCCGCCGGCGCGCAGGGCGCCCGGCTCGCTCCCCCACCCCGCAACGGTAGCCGCGGCACGGGCCGCTCACACCCCGGCGGTCGGCGGACGGTGGCGCGGGCTCCTCCGGAAGGCAACCGCCTTCCCCAGTCGTTCCCGATCCCGTTCCCGTCCCCGATCCGCCCTCCGCCTGCGGACGGTCGTCGTCGCAGACGCGCACGGAGACGGACCGGGGGATTCAGTCCAGACCGGCGTCAGTTCGTGCCGCCGCCGACCTCGAGCCGCGTCACCGCCAGGCGAAGCGCATCGTTGACCTCGTCGATGTCCTCGGCACCGGCCTTGGGCAGCCGCGACTCGGCCTCGGCGAGCTGGCGGCGGGCCGCCTCGAGGTCGATCTCGCCCGGCAACTCGGCGACCCGGGCGAGCACGGTCACCCGGTCGGGCAGGACCTCGGCGAAGCCGCCCTGCACGGCGAGCCGGTGCTCGACGCCGGCCTGGGTGTAGGCGAGCGGGCCGGTGCCGAGCGCGGTCAGCAGCGGAGTGTGGCCGGGCAGCACGCCGAGCTCCCCGAGGATGCCCGGGATCCGCACCTCGACGACCTCCTCGGACAGCACGCGCCGCTGAGGGGTGACGAGCTCGAGGAGCAGGCGGTCGACCACTTCAGCCCTCCGCCTTCATGCGCTCGGCCTTCTCGATGGCCTCCTCGATGCCGCCGACGTACAGGAAGGCCTGCTCGGGCAGGTCGTCGAGCTCGCCCTGACAGAGCATCTTGAAGCCGCGGATGGTGTCCGCGACCTTGACGTAGCGGCCGGGGATGCCGATGAACTTCTCGCCGACGTGGAAGGGTTGCGACAGGAAGCGCTGGATCTTGCGGGCGCGGGCCACCGTCACCTTGTCGTCGTCCGACAGCTCGTCGATGCCCAAAATCGCGATGATGTCCTGCAGGTCCTTGTAGCGCTGCAGGATGCGCTGCACCTCGCGGGCCACCATGTAGTGCTCCTCGCCGACGATCGCGGGGTCGAGGATGCGCGAGGTCGAGGCCAGCGGGTCGACCGCCGGGAAGATTCC
>PQAJ01000158.1 GCA_003105185.1 Holophagae bacterium | reverse complement strand
CTGTAGCCCCGGCCCCTGCCCGTTTCCGTTCCCGTTCCCGCTCGTTCGCTCCGTCCCCGAGTGCGCTTCGCGCCGGTTCTCTCGAAGCGCTCCCCGAGGGAGCCACCTTTGGCGATTTCGGGTAGCGGGCACGCATCCGGAAAGAACGTGGTCCCGAAATTGCCAAAGATGGCACGCCCGCAGGACGCGCTTTCCGCGTACTCGCCTCGCCTTTCGGGGGCCGAAGCGGGCGGGTAGTTTCTGCCTCCCCACCTGCACGGCCTGCTGCTTGTCACCTATCACCTATCACCTATCACCCGTCGTCTATACTCCCGCCATGGCCGACCGTGCGCTTGCCGATCCCAAGGTCCGCCGCGCCTACATCGTGACCAAGGTGGTCGTGTTCGGGGTGGCCGCGGTGCTCACCTGGCCGCTCGCCGAGGCGATCGGTCCGCAGGCGTGGTGGGGCCTGGCCATTTTCGGCGTCGTCCTGCTCGCCCTCGGAGCCGCGGTGCTGGGGATGCCCGCTCCGCGCAGCGCCAGGGTCGGCGCTGAACTCGCCGGCACCCGGGACGACGCCTCTGCCGAACCGGCGGAGCTCGTCGAGTTGCCAATCGAGGACTTCATCGACCTCCACCCATTCCCGCCGCGCGACATTCCGAGCGTGGTCGACGACTACCTGCGGGCCGCCCACGCGCGCGGGTTCCGCGAGGTGCGGCTGATCCACGGCCGCGGCATCGGGGTCCAGCGTGAGCGGGTGCGCAGCGTGCTTTCGACGCACCCCGTCGTGACCGAGTACCACGACGCTCCTCCCGAGCGCGGCGGCTGGGGCGCGACGGTCGTCGTCCTGAAGAACGCTTCGTAGGCCCGTGTTCCTCACTTCCTGCGTTTCGGGTCGCCGCTGCCGGCGGCGAACCCGAAAGGCAGGAACCAGCAAACGTGATCCAACTACGGATACAGTCTGTTGATCAGGCGCGGGAAGGGGCTGGTCTCGCGCAGGTGCGGCACCCCGCACAGCCAGGCCACGCAGCGCTCGATGCCCATGCCGAACCCCGAGTGCGGAAACGAGCCGTACTTGCGGACATCGAGGTACCACTCGTAGGCCTCGCGCGGCAGGCCGTGAGCCGCGATCTGGCGCTCCAGGTGCTCGAGCGAATCGGAGCGCTCGGAGCCCCCGATGATCTCGCCGTAGCCCTCGGGCGCGAGCACATCGACCGCCAGTGCCCGGATCGGGTCGGCGGGGTCGAGCTGCATGTAGAAGGCCTTGACCTGAGCCGGGTAGCGGGTGACCATCACCGGCCGGTCGTACTGCTCGGCGAGCACGGTCTCGTCGTCGCCGCCGAAGTCTCCCCCGAACTGGATCTGCTGGCCGAGGCTCTGGAGCTTGACGATGGCGTCGCCGTAGTCGATGCGCGGGTAGGGACGGCGGGTGGCGGGCTCGAGCTTGGTGGTGTCGCGCTCGAGGCGCTCGAGATCGACGCGGCAGCGGTCGATGACCCGCGCCACGATCTCGGCCAGGAACTCCTCGCACAGATCGAGCAGTCCGTCGAAACGCAGCCACGCGACCTCGGGCTCGACCATCCAGAACTCGGTGAGGTGGCGGCGGGTCTTGGACTTCTCAGCGCGGAAGGTCGGCCCGAAGCAGTAGACCTTGCCGAGCGCCGCCGCCGCCGGCTCCAGGTAGAGCTGGCCGGACTGCGAGAGGTAGGCCTTGGCCTCCCCGAAGTAGTCGGTCTCGAACAGCGAAGAGGTGCCCTCGGCCGCCGCCGGGGTCAGGATCGGGGAGTCGATGAGGGTGTAGGAGCGGCTGTAGAAGAAGTCGCGGATCGCCTGGCTGAGCTCGGAGCGGACCCGCATGATGGCGTGCTGGCGCCGCGACCGCAGCCAGAGGTGGCGGTGGTTGAGCAGGAAGTCGGGGCCGTGGTCCTTCTTGCCGATCGGGTACTCGGGCGCGACCTGGATCGTCTCGATCCCGGTCACCTTGAGCTCGTAGCCGCCCGGCGCTCGCTCGTCGGCGACCAGGGTGCCGGTGACGACCACCGACGATTCCTGGGTCAGCGCGACCGCTGCCTCCCACACCGCGGGATCGACCTCGGGCTCGAAGACCACGCACTGCAGGTAGCCGAAGCCGTCGCGCAGGATGATGAAGCGCAGCTTGCCCTTCTTGCGCCAGTTGTAAACCCATCCCCGCAGGGTGACGGTCTCCCCGGCGTGGGCGGCAAGCTCGGCGATCGTGATCACAGCAGGCGGCATCGGCGCTCTCCCTGGCCGGGGGATTGTAGCTCATGGCCCAGGCCCCCACCCACCCAGGGGCTGGGATCCAGGATTTCGGATCGAGTCCTCCGCCCGTACCCGCTCCCGTTCCCGATCGCTGCCTCAACGTCCGTGCCCGGTCCGCCTCCTTTCTCTGGACGCTGACCAGGCTTGCGGGCAGAATGGGACGTGCAGCTGGAGTTTGGCGTGCCGGGGGAATGTCCTCCTCAAGTTCAAGTTCCGGGCTGCGGCGCATGGGCGTTCATGGCCGCAGATTCGGACCACGACGCAGGGGACCTCCGCATGCACGCGACGCAGCAGCCCGGAACCTGAATGGGACGACCGAAACGCCGCCGCCTCGGCCAGAACTTCCTGGTCGACCGCAACATCGCGCAGCGGATCGTTGCGCTGCTCGACAACGAGCCGCCGCGGGTGCTCGAAATCGGTCCCGGCCGGGGCGCGCTGACCGAGCTGCTCGGCGAGCGGTTCGGCCGCGTGCTCGCGCTCGAGCTCGACCCCGGCCTCGCCCACGAGCTCGACCGGCGTTTCCGGGGCAGCTCGGTCACCGTGGCCCACGCCGACGCCCTTCACGACCCGCTCGAGCAGCTGCTGGCCGGCGAAGGGCCGTGGCAGGTCGCGTCGAACCTGCCCTACTCGGTGGGCACCGCGATCCTGCGCCGGCTGCTGCCGCGCCACGACCTCTTCACCGGGCTCGTGGTCATGCTGCAGCGCGAGGTGGCGGAGCGCGTGGTGGCGGAGCCCGGCGACCGCAACCACGGGCTGCTCGCGCTCGAGCGGGCCGCCTGGGCGGACGGCCATATCGCCTTCCAGGTGGGACCGAGCGCCTTTCGGCCCCGGCCCAAGGTCGTGTCGAGCGTCATCATGCTGCAGCTCCACCCGCCGGTGGTGGACCCGGCCGCATTGGAAGGCGGCCTCCGCCTCGCGTCGCACGCGCTGAACCACTCGCGCAAGATGCTCGCCAATGCCCTGCGCCCGCTCTGCGACGCCGAGCGGATCGCCGCGGCCGGCATCGACCC
>PQAJ01000157.1 GCA_003105185.1 Holophagae bacterium | reverse complement strand
TACTGCGACCCCGAGGAGGCGTTGCGGGTGTACACGCGCGAGTGCTCGGTCGGCGTCAACACGCACGACCTCGCGCTGATGGGCGCAACCCTCGCCAACGGCGGCGTCAACCCGCTGACCGGCCGCCGCATGATGCGGGCTGAGGACGTCCCCGAGCTGCTCGCCATCATGGCCACGGCGGGCTTCTACGACGAGTCCGGCGAGTGGATGTACAGCGCCGGCCTGCCGTCGAAGACGGGAGTCGGCGGCGGCATCGTCTCGGTGGTGCCGGGCAAGTTCGCGATCGCGGCCTTCTCGCCGCGCCTCAACGAGGCGGGCAACAGCGTCCGTGCGATGCGCGCCATCAGCTACATCGCGAGCGAGCTCGGTGTCGGCGTGTTCGGACCCAACAAGGGCGAGTGATCCCCGGCTGGCGCGCTGCCGCGAGCGCGGGTCGGTCAGAGCGAGGAAGGGGCTCCGTCAGTGAGGAGCCCCTTCCGTTGATGGGCGGCAGCGGTCGCAATCTTGAGGTCCTTGGAGTACCGTTGAAGCGCTCCAGGGGACTCTCATTCGGGAGAGGAGGCTGAGCGATGCTGCTGTGGGTCGAACTGGCGCTGCTGCTGGCGTGCGTGGTCGTAGGCTCGAGGATCGGCGGGATCGGTCTCGGCATCACCTCGGGCATCGGCCTGTTCGTGTTCGTGTTCGTGCTCGGCCTGCCGCCCGGCAGCCCGCCCGCGACGGTGCTCGGCATGATCCTGGCGGTCATCGCGGCGCTGTCGCTGCTCGAGGCGGCCGGCGGCCTCGACTACGTCATCCGCGCCGCCGAGCGCCTGCTGCGGCGCAACCCCAAGGGGATCACCTTCCTGGCGCCGATCGTCACCTACGCGCTGGTCATGGCCTCCGGCACGCAGCACGTGATCTACGCGCTGCTGCCGGTGATCGCCGAGGTCGCGCGCAAGGCCGGCGTCCGGCCCGAGCGGCCGCTGTCGATGAGCGTCATCGCCTCGCAGCAGGGGCTGGTCGCATCGCCGATCTCGGCGGCGACGGTCGCCCTGATCGGCGGGCTGGCCTCCACCGGCGTCAGCCTTCCCAAGGTGTTGATCGTGATCATCCCCGCGACCCTGCTCGGAGTGCTCGCGGGCACCCTGTCGGTCGCGTGGCGCGGCCGCGAGCTCGCCGACGATCCGGAGTACCAGCGGCGGCTCGCGGAGGGCATCGTAGCCGCTCCGGCGCCGGCGGCCGAGATCGGCGCCGCGGAGAAGCGGCGCGCGCTCGGCGCCTGCGTCGTCTTCCTGCTCGCGGTCGCCGCCGTGGTGCTGCTCGGGCTGTTCCCGGCGCTGCGCCCGGTCTACGAGACGGTGCGCGAAGGTGCGACCGAGACCGGGCAGGTCGACATGGGCCGCGCGATCATGATCGTCATGCTCGCCGCCGCCGGCCTGCTGGCGATCCTGTTCCGCGCCAGCCCGGAGAAGGCGATCAAGGGCGGCGTGATGAAGGGCGGCCTGACCGCCATCATCTGCATCCTCGGCGTCTCCTGGATGGGCTCGTCGTTCTTCGAGGCCAACCAGGCGGCGGTCGTGGGCGGCATCTCGGACGTCATCCGCGCCCACCCCTGGGTCTTCGCCCTCGGCCTGTTCGCGCTCTCGATCCTGCTCTTCAGCCAGGCCGCGACCGTCGTGACCCTGCTCCCGGTCGGCCTCGCCCTCGGCCTGCCGGTGCCGCTGCTCGTCGGCACCTACCCGGCGGTCAACGGCAACTTCTTCCTGCCGACCTACGGCACCGTGCTGGCGGCCGTCGCCTTCGACACCACCGGCACGACGAAGATAGGCAAGTATCTGCTCAACCACAGCTTCATGGTGCCGGGCCTGGTCGCGACCGCGGTCTCCGTGATTGCGGGCCTCGTCCTCGCACAGTGGGTCTTTTGAAAGATGCCCGTAACGAAGGAGGCAGACATGAGACGGATCATCACAGTCATCGTCATCGCCGTCGGGTTGCTGGTAGCACAGGGCACGGCGGCCGCCGGCCAGCCGGTGCGCGTCGAGCACGACCTGCTCGGCCCCAAGGAGATCCCGGCCGACGCCTACTACGGCGTGCAGACGGCGCGGGCGCTCGAGAACTTCCAGATTTCGGGGCTGCCGATCTCGCACTACCCCGAGTTCATCGAGGCCTTCGCCATCGTCAAGCTCGCCGCCGCGCGGGCGAACAACGACGTCGGCGCCCTCCCCAACGACAAGCTCGAGATGATCGAGCGCGCCTGCAAGGCGGTCATCGACGGCAAGTACCGCGACCAGTTCCCGGTCGACATGTACCAGGGCGGGGCCGGCACCTCGACCAACATGAACGTCAACGAGGTCCTCGCCAACGTCGGACTGGAGCTGTCCGGACACTCCAAGGGCGAGTACCAGTTCCTCGACTCGCACGACCACCTCAACATGTCGCAGTCGACCAACGACTCCTATCCGACGGCCATCAAGGTCGCGTTCATCCTCCGCAACGACAAGCTGATCCGGGAGATGGAAGCCCTTGCCGCCTCCTTCCGCACCAAGGGCGACGCCTTCCTGAACGTCGTGAAGATGGGCCGCACCGAGCTGCAGGACGCCGTGCCGATGACGGTCGGCCAGGAGTTCCACGCCTTCGCCGCCTCGATCGAGGACGAGATCCAGCTCCTTCGGGACGCCGAGAAGTACCTGTATGCGGAGAACATGGGGGCGAGCGCGATCGGCACCGGCATCAACGTGCCGAAAGGCTACCCGGAGCGGTGCGCCGCCCACCTGGCCGAGCTGACGGGCAAGCCGATCGTGCCGGCGTCCGACATGATCGCGGCGACGTGGGACCAGCAGGGATACGTCGTCTACTCCGGGGCGCTCAAGAGCCTGGCCGTCAAGCTGTCGAAGATCTCCGCCGACCTGATCCTCCTCGCCTCCGGGCCGCGGGCCGGCCTCTTTGAGATCAACCTTCCGCCGCTGCAGCCGGGGTCCTCGATCATGCCCGGCAAGGTCAACCCGGTCATGCCCGAGGTGATGGGCGTTGTCGCCTATCGCGTGATCGGGAACGACGTCGCCGTCGGCCTGTACTCCACGCACGGGCAGCTGCAGCTCAATGCCTTCGAGCCGCTCGCCGCCATCGCGGTCATGGAATCGCAGGAGCTGCTGCAGCGGACGTCCGTCACCTTCCGGACCAAGTGCATCGACGGCATCACGGTCAACGAGAAGGTCCTGCAGCGCTACATGGAGACGACCGTCGGCATCGTCACCGCATTGAACCCGGTCATCGGCTACGAGAAGGCCACCGAGCTGGCGGCCGAGGCCTACCGGACCAACAAGGGGCTGCTCGAGATCATCCGCGAGAAGAAGATCCTGACCGAGGAGCAGATCAAGGACCTCCTCGACCCCGCGAAGCTGACCGGCCTGGACCCCTCCATCTATCCGCCAACCAAGTGAAAGGAGAGGTGTGGTCATGAACGCATCGCGATTCGTCCGAATCTCAGCATGTGTCCTCGTCGCCCTGTGCGCCGGCGCCGCCGCCGCCCAGGACCTGCCCGACGTCATCATCCTGGCCACCGGCGGCACCATCGCCGGCGCCCAGCCCAAGGAGGGGGACCCCGGCTACAAGTCCGGGAGCCTGTCGGTCGACTCCCTGATCGCCGCCGCGCCGGGGATGGACAAGATCGCCCGCATCACCGGCGAGCAGATCGCCTCGATCGGCAGCCAGGACATGAACGACGCGGTCTGGTTCAAGCTCGCCCGCCGCGCCAACGAGCTGCTCGCCGCCCCCTGGGTCGACGGCATCGTCATCACCCACGGCACCGACACCCTGGAGGAGACCGCCTACTTCCTCGACCTCGTCATCAAGAGCGACAAGCCGGTCGTGCTGGTCGGATCGATGCGTCCCGCCACCTCGACCAGCCCGGACGGCCCGCTGAACCTCTACAACGGGGTCGCGGTCGCCGCCGACCCGATGGCCAAGGGCCTCGGGGTGCTGGTGGTCTCCAACGACGACCTGTTCGCCGCGCGCGAGATCCAGAAGACCAACACCACCGACGTGCAGACCTTCGTGTCGCCGAACCGCGGCCAGCTCGGCGAGGCCTACTACGGCAAGGCCTGGTACTTCTGGAAGCCGACGACCGTGCACACCACGGCGAGCGAGTTCTCCCTCGACGGCCTCGAGACGCTGCCGCGGGTCGACATCGTCTACGCCCACGAGAACGCGGACGGCATGATGGTCGAGGCCGCGGTCGCCGCCGGGGCCAAGGGGATCGTGCTCGCCGGAGTCGGCGACGGCAATGCCACCGCAGCGATGGTCGACGCGCTGGCCGCGGCCGCAGCCAAGGGCATTGTGGTGGTCCGCTCGACCCGGGTCGGCAGCGGCATCGTGCGCCGCAACATCGAGCTCAACGACGACAAGCTCGGCTTCGTGGCCGCGCTCGAGCTCAACCCGCAGAAGGCACGGGTCCTGCTCCGCCTGGCGCTGACCAAGACCAGCGACGCCAAGAAGATCCAGGGCTACTTCGACCGCTACTAGAGGCGGAGGCCGCGAGGCCTTCGATCGTCATGAACCGACGGCCGCGGGCAACCGCGGCCGTTCCATTGTGTCGGACCCAGGTGCGAGCGTTCGTGCCGAAGCGTCAGATCTCCCGCCATCGCCTGCCAGCTCGCCGTGATCTCCTCCCCGAATGGGTGCTCGCTGTCGCTTCAGGTTGTGCCGCGTCCGCCCGGCGAAATCATGCCCCCGCCAGCTTCGCAGAAAAAGTCCGAGATCCGGTTGGTCAGCGCGTCGACAGCCTGCGGTGCGTGCTCTTGGTCGTGATCAATCTCAGGCTGCCTGAGGCGCCGCGAGCGCAGGCCTGGTTTCTCAATTAAGGTGCCTGGCACGTTGACAAGACGGGCTGCGGCGAGCACGTACCGAGAACGTACCGAGCGACGACTCCGGACCGACCCAACCGCCGTCATCGGCGTGGCCGCCTCGCCGCCGAGCGCTGGCGCTCGGACCGGGGACGCTCACGACATCAGGGCGACGATCAGCGGCCCCCAGGCCGTGAGCAGAATGTTGCCGATGGCGTAGGGCACGGTGTAGCCGAGCACCGGCAGCTTGCTCGAGGCGGCGTCCTGGATGGCGCGCAGGGCGGCGGTGCTGGTGCCGGCGCCGGAGCAGGCGCCGAGCAGGATCAGCGGGTTCATCCGCAGCACATAGCGGCCGAACAGGACCGCGACGAGGTGCGGCGTGATCGCCACCGCCAGGCCGACGAAGACCAGGCTCACACCGGTGTGGCGCAGCCCGTCGATGAAGGTCGGTCCGGCGTCCAGTCCGACAACCCCGATGAATGTGGCGAGCCCCACCGTGTCGAAGACCCACAGCGCGGGCTCCGGGATGCGGCCGAAGGTGGGCCGCACCGACCGCAGCCAGCCGAAGACCAGGCCCCCGACCAGGGCGCCGCCGCTCGAGGTCAGGGTGAGGTTGAGGCCGCCGACGGTCACCGACAGCAGCCCGAACAGCCCGCCCAGCACGATGCCGATGCCGACAAAGACCATGTCGGTCGCGCTGGTCGGCCGGTCCGCGTAGCCGATGACCGCGACCGCGCGCTCGACGTGCCGCTGCGGCCCGACGATCTGCAGGATGTCGCCACGGTTCACAGTGGTGCCACGCGCGAAGGGGATCTCCTGGCCCTCCCGCACCAGCTTCCGGAGTCCGACCCCGCGGCCGTGCAGCACGGCGAGCTCGGCGAGTGTGAGGTCGACGAGCGCCTTGTTGGTGAGCACGACGTCGAGGACCGCGACCGGGAGGTCGAGCAGTTCCTGGTCGTCGACCTCGGTGCCGAGGACGGTCTCGGCGTCGACGATCACGCCACGCTGCGCCATCACCGCGATCACGTCACCGGCGCGGACGACGGTGTCGGGGGCGGCTTCGATCAGCTCGCGGCCGCGCCGCACCCGCTCGACGAAGACCCGCTCGCCGCCGAAGAAGGCCTCGACCTGGGCGACCGTGCGCCCGTCAAGGCGGGGGTTCGCGATCCGGAAGGCGCGCAGCACCCAGCGCTGATAGCCGGACACCACGCCCGGCTCTCCCTCGGCACCGCCGGCCGACTCCGACTCCATCGCGCGGGCCTCGGCCCGCAGGTCCGTCCGCAGCAGGCGCGGGGCGATGTTGGAGAGGAACCAGACGACGAAGATGGTGCCGACCAGGTAGGTGACGGCGTAGGCCATCGGGATGTTGTTGAGCTCCCGCTCCTTCTGCTCCGGCGGGATGTCGAGGCGGTTGATCGCGTCGCCGGCGGTGCCGATGACCGTCGACTCGGTGAAGGCTCCCGCGAGCAGGCCGGCGGCGGTGCCGCGGTCGTAGTCGAGGAGCTTGGCCGCGGTGAACGCCACCGTGAGCGCGGTCACGCAGAGCACGACCGTGAGCGCCACCTGAACGAGGGCATTCTTCTTGAGGCCGCGGAAGAACTGCGGTCCGACCTTGTAGCCGGTCGCGAACAGGAAGAGGTCGAAGAACACCGTCTTCACCGTGCTCGGGACGTTGATGTCGAGCTGGCCGATCAGCACTCCGGCGAGCAGCGTGCCGACCACCGTGCCGAGCGCGAAGTTGCCGATCTTCAGCCGGCCGATCAAGAAGCCCAGAGCGAGGGTCAGGAAAACGGCGAGCTCCGGGTGGCTCCTGAGGGCGACGACGAAGAAGCCCATGTTGTCTTCTCCTCGACTGCGCCGGCCGGCGCTGCTCCCGTGCGCAGGATAGCCCAGCCCCGGCGCGCGTGGCCATCGGCGGACGTCCAGATCCCCCCGTAATATTCCAGATTGCGACGGCGGCGAACGTCGCCTAGCATGGGCAATTGGACCCCCTGCGGAGGACAGCGCCATGGACATCGTGAAGAAACGGGGAGCCGCAACCAAGGGACGCGCCGCCAAGGTCGTCGCCGGCGCCGACTTCGTCGAGGTCAAGGCGACTATCCCGCCGCAGCAGGTCGTGGCGACCCTGAAGCGCTACGGGCTGGATCCCGCCACGCAGGTGGATCGCTACACCTACTTCTTCGACACGCCGGACCTCGACCTGCTCGACGCCGGGGTCATCGCGCGCGCCCGCCGCGTCGTTGGCGGCACCCACGACAGCACGGTCAAGTTCCGCCCGGTGGTCCCGGACGAGGTGCCGAGGCGCTGGCAGAAGTACACGGGCTTCAAGATCGAGGCCGATGCCAGCGACCGCGGCGTCGTCACCTCCGCCTCGCTGACCATGCCGGTCGAAAAGGGGCTGATCAAGAAGGTGGCGGCGGGCGAGGACAAGATCGGCGTCCTGTTCGCCGAGGAGCAGATCAACTTCCTGCTCAGCATGGCCCACCGCACGCTCGACTACTCCAAGCTGATCGTCCTCGGCCCGATCGAGGCCTTCCGCTGGAAGCTCGCCGATCCGGCCCTGCCCTGGCCGATGACGGTCGAGCTGTGGCGGCGGCCGGATGGCCAGCAGATCATGGAGATCTCGGTCAAGGCCCCGGCCGTACAGGCGGCGGTCATCTACTTCGGGTTCATGGCCTTCCTGGCCGAGGTCGGCGCCGAGCGCGATCCCAACCAGCAGGCCAAGACGCGCTGGGCACTCGACTTCTTCGCCGCGAAGGCGAAGCAGAAGGCCGCAGCCGGCACTCGCAGGAAGGCCGGCGGGCCGGCGGCCCGGGTCAGGAGAAGCGGTCGACCAGCAGGCCGTGGCGCAACCCGCGGTCGCTGACCGACAGGGCGTCGCGGCCGAGCTTGACCATCACCGTCCGCACCACGCAGGCGCCGGCCAGGATGACGTCGGCGCGCTTGGGCTGCAGGCCGACGATCTGCCGACGCTGCTCGACATCGCGCGTCCGGTAGAGCTCGATCTGGCGCTCGACCTCGGCGCGGGTGAGCACCGAGCCCTGGACGACGTCCGGGTCGTACACGGCCAGGCCGTGCATCACCGCGGTCATGTTGGTGATCGCGCCGCCCATCCCGACAAGCGCCTCCGCTGACGGGCGGCCGTCGAGGCAGGCGAACTCGCCGGCGATCGCCGCCAGCGCCGCCTCGATCTGCGCCGGGGAGAGCGCGCCGCCGAGCCCGAACTGCTCGGTCAGGCGGACCGCGCCGATGTTGAGGCTGAACTGCTCGTCCACGGTGGTGCCGTGGCCGAAGGTGAACTGGGTGCTGCCGCCGCCGGTGTCGAAGATGACGAGACGTCCCTCGGCGAGGCCGAGCCCGGACTTCACCGCCAGATACGCCAGCCGCCCCTCCTCCTGCCCCGAGATGACCTCGATGGCGACGCCGCAGCGCTCCCGGACCCGGGCGATGAAGTCCTCGCTGTTGGTGGCGGTCCGCATCCCCATCGTGCCGACCGCCACCAGGGATGACGCGCCGTGCCGCSYSGCCTCGTCGGCCATGCCGGCGATCGCCTCCACGGTCCGCTCGACCGCCGCCGGGGCGATCGCGCCGGTCTCCCGGATCCCCTCGCCGAGCCKGGTCACCTCGCCGCGGTCGACGATGGCCTGCCAGCTGCCGTCCGGCCGTCGCTCGGAGATGTTGAACTTGATCGAGTTGGTGCCGCAGTCGATCACCGCATAGACCGGCATCGCGGCCTCCTCAGCCTTTCATGCCGACMACGGCCTTGAGSCCSCGSGGGTAGCTGRTGTTSGCAAASCCSGYSAGGSCCATCTSSCGCACCGCCTCGACCACACGGCCGGCGTCCTCCGACTCGATCGCCACCGTGCGCACCGGCGTGCCGTCGACCACAACTTCAGTCATCTCCGACATGCAGCCGTTGATCGTGTAGCGCAGCCGKCGCTTGTGGACGGCGACGGCGCGGACCCCGCGGCCCGGCGCGCCGAGGTCCGCGAMCAGCTGCTCGAGAGTGAAGGCGTCGCGGCCGGCGGGTGGCTTGACGCCGAGCGCGGCGCAGACCGTGCGCACGTCTGCCGGTCCGAGCGGGAAGCTCGCCTTCATCACCGGCCGCCACTGCTCGAGGCCGGCCTGGCTGACCTGCTCGAGGGTCTTGAGGTCCATCAGCTCCGCGCGGATCTTGACGTTGGCGTCGGTCACCGGCGAGAGCAGGTAGATCTCGTCGCTCTCCTGGATCTTCTCGGTCGCGAGCGCCGCATACTTCGCGTCGGCGGCACCGAACGCTGCCCCGAAGGTGCGCCACTCCCAGCGCGGAATGATCATGTCCATGGGTCGCCTCCACTGTGATCGGCGGCCGTCACCTTAGCACGGCATCCAGGCTCAACCGGCAGCTCCGAATTGAATCCCCTCACGAGCCCGGCATGCTCGCCTGCGGAACCGGAGCCCCGGCGAGGACAGACTCGACGACGCCGTCCAGGGACAGCTTTCGGTTCAGCTCACCGAGGTGAGCCTCGCCCCCACCGGCACGTACGAAGTCGCGCACCGACGCATGCGCATTGGCAAAGCGAAGCTGGATCCCGTTCGCCGCGAGCTCGTGCTGGAGCGAGGCGAGCATCAGCCCCGCCGTAACGTCCATGGTCGGCGAAGTGGAGAGGTCGACAATCACCGCCCTCACCGGCTCCGGGGCGGCACCGAGGTGCTGCCGGACCGTGTCGCGCACGTGATTCGCGTTGAAGTAGAGGAGCGGGGCTTCAACCCGGACGATCAGGAGGCCTGGGACCCGCTCGTTGTCCGGATGGCGCTGGAGGTCGGAGTAGCGCCTGGTGCCGGGGATCCGCCCGAGCACGGCCACGTGCGGCCGCGCCATGTCCCGCAGCAGCATCGCCAGCGACATGACCGCCGCGACGATGACGCCCTTGAGGATGCCGAGGAGCAGGACGCCGACCAGCGCCACCATCGCGATCGCGAACTCGGCCCGCCGCACCCGCCACAGCCGTCGCAGGTCTGCGACCTTGATCAGCCCGGCCACCGCCACCAGGACGATCGCGGCCAGGATGACGTTGGGGAGGTTGCGCAGCAGGCCGGTCAGGAAGAGCAGGCACAGCGCGATCACGGCTGACGCGAAGACCAGCGCCAGTGGCGTCCTTGCGCCGGCCTTGTCGTTCACCGACGACTGGGACAGGCCACCAGCAACCGGGTATCCCTGCCCGAATCCGGCAGCGAGGTTGGCCGCGCCCAAAGCGAGCAGCTCCTGGCGCGGGTCAATCTCGTAGCCGTTCTTCTGGGCCAGCGTCCTGGCGGCGGAGATGCCCTCGATGTAGGCCAGGAGGAAGCAGGCGAAGGCGAGCGGGATGACGCCGTCGACGTCGCGGACGCGCAAGTCCGGCAGGTCGAGCGCCGGCAGGCCGGAGGGGAGGAGGCCGACGGTCGAAAAGCCGAGCTCGGCGAGCGGCAGCAGCGTCAGCAGTACGATCGACAGCGCCACCACGGCGAGCGCAACCGGCCGGCCGGGGAACAGCTTCTCGCCGGCAACGAGGAGCGCGATCGCCGCCAGGCCGAAGCAGAGCACGGCGAGGTTGGCCTGGCCGAGCTGGCGGACGAGAACCGCCACGCGCTCGAAGAAGCTCTCGCCGCCGCCGGGGACACCGAGCAGCTTGGGCAGCTGGGTGGTGGCGATCGTGATCGCCGCACCGGCCTTGAAGCCGAGCAGCACGGTCTCGCTGATGAAGTTGACCAGCGAGCTCAGGCTGAGCAGCCAGGCCAGCACGCAGATGGTCGCGAAGACGAGCGCGGTCAGGGCGGAGATTGCGACCCACCGCGCTGGATCCCCTCCCGCCATCCCTGCGACCGTCGTGCCGACCAGCATCGAGATCGCCGAGGTCGGCCCGATCGCGAGCTGGCGCGACGATCCGAAGAGCGCGTAGAGGAGGCCGCCGAAGAGGTAGCAGTAGATCCCGTGCTGCGGCGGCAAGCCCGCGAGCGAGGCGTAGGCCAGGGAGACCGGGATGGCGTAGGCCGCCAGGGTCGCGCCTGCAACGGCGTCGGCGCCCAGCCAGCGCGGCTGGTAGGAGCGCAGCCACTGCGCCGGAGGGAAGATCGAGCGCCAGTGAATCCGCCGCTCCTGGGTCGGTGGGGAGGCCGCGTCGGCGCCGTCGTGTTCGTGCTGGTTCATTGCCTGATTCTCCACCTGTAGAGTCGCAAAGGAATCGGGAAAACTACGTACCCTCAAGGATACGACCCATGCTCTACAATCGACACCCATGAACCAGCTCATCCACGAGATTCGCCGCAACCCGCTGCTCTGGCTCCTCATCTTCGTGCCGGTGGTGCTGGTCGTCCAGGCCCTCAAACCGGAAGCCTCAACGCTGCTCTTCGTGCTGTCGGTCCTGGCCATCGTGCCGCTCGCGGCGCTGCTCAGCCACGCCACCGAGTCCGTCGCGTCGAAGACCGGCGACACCGTCGGCGGCCTGCTCAACGCCACCCTCGGCAATCTGACCGAGCTGATCATCGCGCTCGCCGCCCTGCGCGCCGGCGAGTACATGCTGGTGAAAGCGTCCATCGCCGGCGCGATCGTGACCAACACCCTGTTCATGCTCGGCGCCTCGTTTCTGCTCGGCGGGGTGAAGCACCACGTGCAGGAGTTCAACCGGGTCAACGCCCGCCTGCAGGCCGGCCTGCTCTTCCTCGCCACGGTCGCGCTCCTGATCCCCTCTGCGGCAGCGGGCGCCGACTCGGCGGCCGCAGCGGCGTTCACCCAGGAGCTGAGCCTCGGGCTGGCCGTGCTGCTCATCGTCGCCTACGGCCTCGGCATGCTGTTTTCGCTCAAGACCCACCGCGAGCTGTTCGCCAGCGCCGAGCATGAGCGGGCCGGCCAGGCGTTGTGGCCGATCGGCCTGGCCCTCGGCACCCTGGGCGGCGTCACCGTGCTGGTCGCGCTGGTCAGCGAGGTCTTCGTCGAGTCGGTGCAGGAGGCGGCGAAGAGCTTCGGGATGACTCCGGCCTTCGTCGGCTTCATCGTCGTGGCGCTGGTCGGCGCCGCGGCCGAGATGGCCGCGTCCTTCTCGGCTGCTCGCAAGGACCGGCTCGACCTGAGCGTGGGCATCGCGATGGGAAGCGCATCGCAGATCGCGCTCTTCGTTGCCCCGGCGTTGGTTCTGCTCAGCTACGTGATCGGGCCCTCGCCAATGAGCCTGCAGTTCTGGCCGGGCGCGGTGGTGATGGTGCTGATCGCCACCCTGACCGCGTCGCTGGTGACCGCCGGCGGCCGCTCGACCTGGTTCGTCGGGGTGCTGGCGCTGATGGTCTACCTGACATTTGCGATGACCCTCTACCTGCTGCCGCCGGGTCTGCGCTGACATGGCAGCGCCTCCGAGCCCCGCCTCCGAGAATGAGCCGGCGCCGTCGCGACCGCATCTCGCCGGGCCCTTCCGGCGGTTCCTGGAGCCGATCGACCGCGTGTCCGAGATCCTGTTCGGGCTGATCATGGTCCTCACCTTCACCGGCTCGCTCAGCGTCGCCCAGGCAGGCCGCGACGACGTGAAAGCGATGCTCATCGGAGCGCTCGGCTGCAACCTCGCCTGGGCGATCATCGACGCGGTCTTCTACCTGATGGGCTGCCTCGCGGAGAAGAACCGCGACCTGGCGACTGCCCGCGCGGTGCGCGCTGCCTCCGATCCCGAGCGGGCACGCGCGTTGATCGCCGACTCGCTGCCGCCGCTCGCCGCGTCGCTCATCCAGCCGGCGGAGCTGGAGGCATTGCGCCTGCGCCTGAACCAGCTACCCGAGCCACCCGACCACCCGCGGCTGGACCGCGACGACTGGCGGGGCGCGGTCGGCGTGTTTCTCCTGGTCTTCCTCGTCACTTTGCCGGTGACGATCCCGTTCATGCTCATGCCCCACGCCGTGTCCGCTCTGCGCGTCTCCAACGCCGTTGCGATCGTGATGCTTTTCGCGATGGGCTATGCCTCCGGGCGCCGGAACCAGCGCCGCCGCCCGTGGCTGATGGGGATCTCCATGGTGGTCCTCGGAGCGGCCCTGGTGGCCCTCACCATCGCGCTCGGGGGATGAAGGATGCGGCTACTGCGGGTTCTTCTAACCCTCGCCGCTGTCGCCCCGGTCAGCGCGCTCGCCCAGACCACGGCAGCGACGCCCGGCGCCACGTCGGCAGGGACGGCGGCCGGCACGGTGGCGGAGGACAGCGGCGGCGTGTGGGCCTTCTCGATCAACGCCTACGCCTACCTGGTGCCCGAGGACGACGACTTCCTGCAGCCCACCGTCACCGCCGACCGCGGTAAGCTCCATCTCGAGGCGCGCTACAACTACGAGGACTTCAACACCGGGTCGCTGTGGGTCGGCTACAACTTCAGCCTCGACGGCGAGGTCACGCTCACGTTCACGCCGATGGCCGCCGCGGTCGCCGGCGACACCGACGGAGTGGCCCCGGGCTTCAATCTCGCGATCGACTGGTGGAGGCTCGCGTTCTTCAGCCAGTGCGAGTACGTCTTCGACAGCGATGGCTCGGAAGAGAGCTTCTTCTATAGCTGGACCGAGCTGAGCGTCTGGCCGCTGGACTGGCTCGGCGCGGGCGTCGTGGTCCAGCGGACCAAGGTCGCCGATCTGGACTTCGAGGCGGAGCCCGGCGTTCTGCTCGGCCTAGCCTACAAGAACGCCGACCTCACGGTCTACCTCTTCGACCTGGACGGGAGCGATCCCGTGGTGGTTGTGGGCGCCGGCCTGAGCTTCTGAGCTCGTTCCCTGATGCCGGTGCGTCGCCAACCATGGCTGTCGCCCCCGAAAAACCACCCATTGACACGATCCTGAAAAGACCTATCGTCAAGGCATCGCGCAGGTGCTTCCCTTCCCAGGGCACCAGCAGGGACCACGCCGATCGACTTCGGCGCTCAGCAACAAGGGGGTGGCTCCATGAAGTCCTTCACACTCGCAATGATCGTCGTCGGCACCGTGGGGCTCTGCCTGACGGGGGCCGCATTTGCCCAGCAGGCCGGCGGACCCACGCAGTACGTCTTCCCGGCCAAGGGGCAGACGCCCGAGCTGCAGCAGCAGGACGAGGCGGCGTGCTCCAGCTGGGCGACCCAGCAGACCGGCTTCGACCCGGCCAGGCCGCCTGCGCCGCCCCAGCCGACACCGGCTCCGGCGCCGCAGAAAGGCGCCGGCTTGCGCGGCGCCGCGCGCGGCGCCGCGGCGGGCTACATTGTCGGTGACCTCGCCAACGACGAGGGCGGCGAGGGCGCGGCGATCGGCGCCGTAGTCGGTGGCGCCCGGGCAGCCAGCAAGCAGAAGCAGGCGCAGGGGGCCGCCCAGCAGCAGCAGACGGCCCAGCAGCAGCAGTATCAGCAGCAAGTGCAGCAGCTCCAGGGCGAGTACCTCAAGGCCCGGGCAGCGTGCCTCGAAGCCAAAGGCTACACGGTCAAGTGACGGGAGGAATGACATGTCCACGCGCTCGTGCCTCGCCGCCTCGATCCTCTTCCTCGCGCCGCTGACCGCAGCGGGCCAGACGCTGGACTGGCCCGCCTCCGTCGTGTGCGCTTTCTCAGACGCGACCATCTGCACGCCGGAGGGCTGCCACCAGGCCGCGCTCGACACCCTGGACCTGCCGAGCCTGATCCGGCTCGACCTCGAGCAAGGCGTGATGCACGCCGTGACGCCGGAGCACACCGGGCGCACATCGAGATTCGAGGTCATCGACCGAAGCGAGACGAAGATCGTCATGCGTGGTTACGAGAACGGGCGCGCCTTCACCGGCGTGCTCGGCGAGCCCGGCACGCTGGCGCTGAGCGCCGCGGTCGAAGGGACCACGTTCTCGGTGTTCGGCCGCTGCACCGACCTGAAGCTCATCGTCGACGCCGGCAAGTGAATCAACGGGCCAGCGGGCACCAGACGATCTGAGAGTCCGCCAGTGTCTGATCGAGCGATCGAACTCAACCGGCAGGGTTGATCGAGGCAGGTTTCGCCTCGTGCGTCGTCCGATGCCGAGCATTTTCAAGTATGGACTCGAGGTGTCAGAGTGGACGAATTCGACAAAGGCCGGCTGAAGAGAATCGTGAAGTTCCTGCTTGCCCTGCTGGTGGCAGCAGGGATCGCCTTCCTCATGAAGGAACCCGGGTTCACCGATTCCCAGGTGTATGTTCTCTTTCTCCTGTTGTTCGCCATCGGCTTGTGGCTGACAGAGGCCATCCCTGCATTTGCCGTCAGCCTCTTCATCATTGCGTTCCTGGTGTTTTCCCTGGGGAATGGCCACTTCAACTCAGAGCCTGAGAACATTGA
The DNA here is from genome assembly GCA_003105185.1 of Holophagae bacterium. Lineage (GTDB taxonomy): Bacteria > Acidobacteriota > Thermoanaerobaculia > Thermoanaerobaculales > Sulfomarinibacteraceae > FEB-10. The sequence continues at coordinate 1,427 of PQAJ01000157.1, read as the reverse complement.
GAAGTATGCTCAGACCTTCTCCAGCAGCGTGATCTGGCTCATGCTCGGCGGGTTCTTCCTGGCCGCGGCCATGACCAAGACTGAGCTGGATCAGGCTCTCTTCAGGTTCACTTTGAGGATTTCCGGCAGGAATCCTCGCAACTTGCTCATCGGCTTGATGTTGACCACCATGGTGGCCTCGATGCTCATGTCCAATACGGCGACGACAGCCATGGTGATTGCAGCCATCATGCCCCTTCTGATGTCGCTCGGTAGAGGTTCAGGGTTCGCCAAGGCCTTGCTGTTGGGCATACCGATAGCGGCCGCCACGGGCGGCATGGGCACCATCATAGGGACTCCCCCAAACGCCATTGCCGTGGGTGCGTTGGAGAACGCAGGCATCTCCATCGATTTCATCGACTGGATGAAGTACGGCCTCCCCATTGCATTCTTGCTGACCGCGATCAGTTGCCTTGTTCTGATCACGGTCTTCGTCAAGGACAGAACCCCCATCTCCCTCGCTTTCCTTGAAGATCAGAAGGTCGACAGATCACGCGAGTTCGTCCGGCAGCGGCGGATTGTCGTCGGCGTCATCATCGTCACCGTGGGACTGTGGTTGACCACCTCCTGGCATGGGGTGGCCGTCGCCGCGGTGTGCGCGGTTCCCCTTGTCGTCCTCACGCTGACACGCGTTCTTGAAGGCAAGGATATTCAGGGACTGCCGTGGGACACGCTTCTGCTGGTTGCCGGGGGTCTTTCGCTCGGATTGGCACTCGAGAATACAGGTCTATTGAGCCACTATGCTCACAAGCTGATAGCGATGGAGATGAACAGCATCGTCTTGATCTCCATTCTCGCCTTCATGACCATGCTCGTCTCGAATATCATGAGCAATACGGCGGCCAGCACCGTGATGATTCCCCTCGGCATGGCAATCCTGCCCGGATTCAGGACGGAGGTCGCGCTCATCGTCGCACTGTCGGCATCCTCGGCCATGTTCCTGCCGGTGTCCTCGCCACCCAACGCGATCGCTTTCAGCACAGGACTCCTCGAACAGAGGGACTTCAGGATCGGGGGCATCATTGTTGGCCTGCTCGGGCCCCTCTTGGCGATACTCTGGGTGGTTCTCATCACGTGAGTCATCGCTGCGCGGGCTCGTCCTCGTGAGGCAACCCGGTGCCTGCCGGCCGGCCCTTGGAGACTGCGTGCACGCGTTGACAGCGCCCCCAGAGGCCCTATCCTCGTGGCAATGACCAGCGGGGAAGAAACGTCTCGTCCCCTCGAGCTGCAGGGAGGTCGGTCATGAGTGCCAACCCGAAACTCCGGTCGAAGGCAGGACTCCGTGTCGTTCTTGCCCTGACGGCGCTCGTCGTTGTCCTGGGCTGCGGAGCTCGAGAAGAGGCTGGCCGGTCGGAAGCGACCACGGCGGCGCAGCCGAGTCCGGAGCC
>PQAJ01000156.1 GCA_003105185.1 Holophagae bacterium | reverse complement strand
GGGCTGCGGAAGGTCGCGAGCTGGCCCTGCGGCAGGTACCAGCCGTGCTGGCTGAGCTGGGGGTGGTCGAGGTTGAGGAAGCGGAGCGCCTCCTCGCCGGTCAGGGTCTGGCGCCCCTTGCGATGGAAGGGAACGAGGGGAGTGGCCGGGTCGAGGACCCGGCACAGCAGGTTGCCGATCCGGGCCCAGCGGCCGTGGATGCGGCCGTCGAGCTTGGCCGCCGGCAGCACGGTCCCGTCGGCGAGCCGGTAGGCAGGCTCGAGGACGATGCCCTGCTCGGTCCAGTGCGATGCGAGCACCGGCCGCAGCCTCGCCTCCGACAGCTCGAGGCCGTCGAGGTCGCCCTCGAGTCGGATCCGGGGCAGCGAGCGCAACAGCGGCAGCGCGGCGGGCAGCACGGTGGCAGAGAAGAACACCACCCGGGTGTCACCGGAGGGCAGGCGGATGTTGATCTCGACGATGCTGTCGGTCAGCTGCGCCGACGCGGTCCCCGAGCTCTGCAGGGACAGCTGCAGCTCGAGGGCTGAGCGGAGGTCGGCACCGGTCAGATGGCTGAGGTCGACCCGCTCGGCCGCGGTGCGGCTGGGTGCGATGAAAGGGTGTCGGGACTTGGCCCGCCAGGCGGATCCCGGACCGAGCCGGTGCATCGTCGGCCGGATGTCGAGCCACTGCATCAGCGCGGCGGCGGTGTGGTGGCAGGCCTCGGGCCCACCGCAGGCGGTGCACAGGCTGAGCAGGGGACCGTCCAGCCCGGGAGCCGGGATCTTGACCGTGCACTCCGGCTGGACCAGCGCCGCCTCGACGTAGTCCCCCTGCCAGACGATCTTCATGACACGGCGGTCCTGGTAGAGGTGGTAGCCGCGCTCGGCTGCGTCCCGCTGGAGCATTCCGAGGATCTGTCCGCGATTGATGCGGAACAGGCTACCCGCGGTTCCGCCCACTTCGGGCGGGGGGAGGGTGTCGGCCATGGCCCGCCATCTTAGCAGGGCAGGCCGCGACAGTCCGGCGGGCCGGGATGTGATGGCCCGCCCCATCCCATTGGCGGCGGCCCCGGCTCCCGCAGATGCGCCTGGGCAGGTCCGCCATGCGCCGCGGCGCGAGCCGACCACGGGGCCGTGCTCGACCGTGGAAGGGCCGTCGAAAGCGGGTCGCCGGGTCCCGATTCAGGGGCGGGACGTTTCGCGGCGGGGCATGACACCGAGTGGTCACTGGCCGGCGAGGCCGCGGTCGGGGCGGCTCGAAGCCGCGCGCAAAGACCTTGAAATCGCGGGGACGACACGCCTCACGATCGGGACGCGAGTCGAAGATAMGGTGGGGAAAGACAGTTAGATATCTTTTGATAAAGATAGAATCATATTTAGAATCTTTAMTTYTCTGAACTTGACAAATRAAATATCAGATCATATATTGTCGTTGTGTGAGACGGACGAAGGGAGGTACGAACCATGCGTACTSTGACTCGATGGGAACCGATCAACGACATCAGCARCCTGAGCCAGCGGATGGACCGGATGTTCGAGGAGCTGATGGGCCGTGGCCTGCGGCGCTTGGCCGAAGATGACCGGGTGCGCGGCAGCTGGTCGCCGGCAGTCAACATCCTCGAGAAGAAGGACGCTATCGTGATCACCGCGGACCTGCCCGGTCTCAAGGCCGAGGACGTGGACGTCACGGTCGACAACGGCGTGCTCACGATCCGCGGCGAGCGTCGGCTCGAGGAGGCCTCGGAGGGCGAGACCTATCACCGCGTGGAGCGCGTCTACGGGGCCTTCGAGCGCACCTTCACGCTGCCGAACTCGGTCGACGTGAACAGGATCGACGCCAAGTTCCGCAACGGTGAGATGGTGGTGACCCTGCCCAAGCGCGAGGAGTCGAAGCCGCGTGCGGTCAAGGTCGCGGTCGAGTCCTGATCGGCTCCGCAGCCGTCGTCAACGACCGGTGGGCCCCGGGGAAACCCCGGGGCCTTGCCGTGTTTGGCCTGACGCCCAGGCGGCGGCCTTGACCGCAGGCTCCCGAAGGGAGGAAGCTTCGGTGGCGGAGCGATCGTGGCGGAGCGGCTGGAACCGGTGATCCTCGCCCTCGGGGGCGGCGCGGCGCGCGGCCTCGCCCACATCGGCGTGCTCCAGGGGTTGGATGAGGACGGGGTGGAGGTGGCCGGGGTGGCGGGCACGTCGATGGGCTCCATCGTCGGCGCGCTCGCCGCGCAGGGCTTCCGACCGGACGAGATCACCGATCTCTTCGAGGGTATGGACTGGCCGGCGGTGGGCGGCATCCTGGTGCGGTCAGTCGTCGGCTCGGCCTTCCACGAGTTGCTCCGCGAGACCCTCGGCGGGGGCGTCATCGAAGAGCTGAGGCTGCCGTTCGCCGCGGTCTGCTGCGACCTTGACACCGGCGAGCCGGTGGTGCTGCGCGAGGGCAGCATCGCGGATGCGGTTCGCGCTTCGTCCGCGATCCCTGGCATTCTGAGCCCGCTACGGCTCGCTGGTCGCAACCTGGTCGACGGCGCGGTCGTGGAGCCGCTGCCGATCGCCGCGGCCGCCGCGCTCGGGCCGCACCGCGTGCTCGCTGTCAACGTGCTGAAGCCGCCGGCGTCGCGGGCGATCGCACCGAGGCCGCTGCCGCGGCCCCGCCGCAAGGGCGTCCGGTCCGCGATCCGCGATCGCGTCGAGAGATGGCTGCTGCGCCAGCCGGGTGGCGGTGCGGCGGTCGGCGACGAGGCGCCCAATCGGCTCGAGGTGGTGATGCGCTCGTTCCACGTCATGCAGTACCGGCTCGCCGCGGCGGCCTACCCCGACGCCAGCGCCATCGAGCCCGAGGTCGGGCGCTTCGGCTGGTTCGACTTCTCGCGCGTCGAAGAGATCGTCGACGAGGGCTATCGCGCCTACCGCGCCCGCTTCCCGCGCGCCTGAACGCCTGCGCGCCCGGGAACCGCCGCCGCTCAGCCGTCCTCGACCGGTCCCCACAGACCGGCCGAGTCGCCCAGCTCGCGTGCAAGGCGGAGGCCGCCGGCCAGCTCGACCGGCACCCGCGCCTCCGGGCAGATGCCGTTGAACCCGCACCACGCACACAAGATGCCGGGTCGAGCCGGGAACTCCGCGGCGTCCCGCGCCGTCCGGGCGAGCTCGCCGAACCGGCGGAGGTTCTCGTCGGCTCGGGGCCGCGTCACGACATGCCAGCTCGTGGTCGCCATGCGCAGGTAGTGGTACCCGGCAAGCGCCTCGCTTGCCTCGTGTTGCTGGATCGCGCAGCCAGCGTAGAGCTGCGCCTGCAGGCCCTCCGAGAACTCCTCGGGCGTGCCCGGGGCGCGCGAGGTCTTGTAATCGACGATGAACAGGCGTCCGCTGGTGGTGCGCCCGATCCGGTCGGCGACGCCGGTGAAGTGGAGGTCGGGCGCGATCAGCACCGCGAACCGCTGCTCGAGCGCGATGGTCTCGCTGCGGTCGCGCGTGAAGGTCGACCGGTGGAAGAGCGACAGCATTTCCCTTCCGTCGCGGAAGGAATCGTCGGCGGTCTCGCCGGCGCGGACCACGGCCACGTCGTCGGTCCAGCCCTCGCTCCAGCGGCGCGCGAACTCGTCGAGCGCGGCCGGCAGGGCAGGGGCCTCGGCATGATCGCGCCGCTCGTAGAGCCACTCCAGCACCGCGTGCAGCGTGCTGCCGAGGAAGGTCTCGATCGAGCGGAAGGACTCGCGTCGGCCTGCCAGGTAGCGGTAGCGGTAGCGCAGCGGGCACTGGTGAAAGGCCTTCAGGCGAGAGAAGGAGTACTGGTTGCGGGGCGTCGGCGACTGCGCGGCCACGGGCGGCTACACGGGGTTCGGGAGGTCGACGAACTCGACCTCGAGCCCGTGTTGCTGCTCGAGCCAGCGGCCGAGGGCGAGCACGCCGAATCGCTCGGTGGCGTAGTGGCCGGCGGCGATGAAGTGGACGCCGTCCTCGGCAGCCTGGTGCAGCACCCACTCGGTCGGCTCGCCGGTGATGAAGGCGTCGAGGCCGGCGGCGACCGCCTCGCGATACGCGCGCTGGGCCGCGCCGGTGACGATGCCGACCGACGAGACCAGCCGGCGGTCGCCCTCGAACACCTGCGGCTCACGGCCGCACGCGTCGGCAACGGCCACGAACAGCTCGTCCGCCTCGACCGGTTCGGCGAACACGCCGCACACGCCCACCGAGACGCCGTCGAAGTCGCCGAAGGGCTCGAGCTCGACTAGGCCGAGACGGTTGGCAAGCTGGGCCGCGTTGCCGAGCTCGGGGTGGCGGTCGAGCGGCAGGTGGTACGCGATCAGCGACAGCCGGTGCTCGACCAGCAGCCGCACCCGCTCGCGCAGCGAGCCGACGAGCCGCGGCGCCTCGCGGCCGTTCCACAGGATCCCGTGGTGGACGAGGATCGCGTCGGCGTCGCGGTCGGCGGCCCGCGTGAAGAGGGCTCGCGACGCCGAAACCGCCGTGATGAGGCGGCTGACGTCCGGCCTCCCCTCGACCTGGAGGCCGTTCGGACAGGAGTCCTTCACCGCGTCGGCGTCGAGAACCTCATCGAGCTCGGCGACCAGCTGCATCAGGTTCATGAGGCCATGGTAGCGCATGACAGGGTCCGCTCGCCGCTCCCGTATACTGTCGCAATGGTGATGACCACCGACGCCAGCGCGGCCGTTTGCCCGCACTGCGGCGGCACCGGATGGCGGCTCGTTGACGAGGACGGCACGCAGGTCGCCCGGCGCTGCGAGTGCGCCGAGTCGACCCGGCGCGAGCAGCTGCTGGAGCAGGCCGGCATCCCCGAGCGCTACCGCCACTGCACGCTCGATAGCTTCGAGCTGTGGAACGCCGAGGACCCGACCCTCGGCCGTGCCAAGCGGGCGGTCGAGGAGTTCGTCGACCTCTACCCCGAGTCCGGAAAGGGCCTGCTGCTGATGGGTGCGGTGGGCACCGGCAAGACCCACCTGGCGGTCGCGGCGCTCAACGCCTTGATCGCCGACAAGGGCGTGCGGGGGCGGTTTGCCGACTTCACGACCCTGGTGCTCGAGATCCAGATGACCTTCGACGGGTCGGGATCGAGCCGCGACATCCTGCGCCCGCTGATCGCCGCCGACGTCCTGGTGCTCGACGAGCTTGGCGCGGGCAAGGTGACGCCGTGGGTCATGGACCTGCTGTACTACCTGGTCAATAGCCGGTACGTACACAACCGCCTGACCATCTTCACCACCAACTACTCGGACTTCGCGCACACTGCGGGCCAGGAGACGCTGACGGACCGGGTGTCGGCGCGGATCCGGTCGCGGCTGTTTGAGAATTGCCGACGGCTCGAGCTGCGCGGCGGTGACTACCGGAGGTTCCGCCTCGCCGAGGCCTCCGAGCGGAGCACTCCGTGAGCAGACTCGCAGGCGGCGCGCTGGGCGCGCTGCTCGCACTGACCGCCTGTGCCACTGCCCCGCCGCCGGTCGCGCCTGCGGCGCATCGGGCGGCTACGCCGACGCCGACGCCTCCGGCAGCGGCGACGACGCCGGTGTTGGTGCCGCCGGTCCCGACGCCCGCACTCCAGGCATCGAGCCACACCGAGCCGCCGCTCGTCCGCATCCTCATCCTGAGAGCGCGGGAGGAGGTGGTGCTCGCACAGCCGGGCCGCGCCTACCACGCGCGCTCGGCGGATCGCGAGAGCTGGCTGTGGGGCCCGCTGCGGCTGACGGCGCAGGCCGGCGACCGGTCATGGCAGGTCGGCGCCTTCCGCGGGACGGCGGCTGCGGACCTCGCGGCGCGCCGGCTCGAGGAGGCGCTGGGACCCGACGTTGAGAGCAGTGTGGCTGAGGCGCCGGACGGCCTGCTGCGGGTTCGCGCGCGGTGGCGCGGCGCGGAGCCGGCAGACCCGGCGGCGGTGCTCGCCGGCATCGGCTTCGCGGGCGCGTTCGCGGTGCCCTCGTCCGGCGCCCTCCGGATCGAGGGGGCGACCGGCGGCGCCATCGACAACATTGCGGGCGAGGTCGTTCTCGAGACCGAGGACGACTGGCCGGTCGAGGTCGACGGACGGCGCTATCACGGCCGGCTGCGAGTGCGCGCCGCGGGTGACGAGGTGCTGGTCATCAACCAGCTCAACCTGGAGAGCTACCTCAAGGGCGTGGTGCCGGCCGAGATGGGGCCGACGCAGTTCCCGCAGCTCGATGCGCTCAAGGCCCAGGCGGTGGCGGCCCGCACCTATGCGATCGCCCACCTCGCTGACGCCGAGGCCGAGGGCTACGACCTCTGCGCCACGCCGGCCTGCCAGGTGTATGCCGGCGCCGACGCCCAGCATCCGCTGTCCGACCGGGCGGTCGACGAGACCGCGGGCCTGATCGCCGCCTACGAGGGCGTGCCGATCGACGCCATGTACACCTCGACCTGCGGCGGTCACACCGAGGACGCGGCGCTGCTGTTTTCCGGCCGCGCCCAGCCCTACTTGCGCGGGGTGCCGTGCGCCTGGGAGCGGCCGCTCGAGCTCGTTGGCAGCGGCGAGCCGCAGAGCTTCCATGGCGAGTCCGAGTTCCGCGCTCACCTCGCAATGCGGGCCCTCGGGCTGTCGGAGACGGCCGAGCCGCAGCAGCTCGTGGAGCGGGTCGCCGGGATGTGCGGCGGCCGCAGGGCCGCCGTCGGGCTGCAGCCGAGCCCTGACGAGCTCGCCGGTGCCCTGCTCGCGGCCGGCGGGCTGGACGGCGCGACGGCGCTGGTCGACGGCCGCGGTGCTGCGGGGCTCGCCGAGCTCGCCGACCTCTTCGGCATCCCGCTCGAGGTGCCCGACGCCGATCCGCCGCCGTACGGCTGGCGGCTGCGGGCGGCGCTTGCCGTGCTCGAGCTCCAGGGAGCGCTGCGGCGCGACGACGGCGAGGCGGTGCCGCACCCGGATGGCGTCGGCATCTTCCCGCGCACGGCGCCGACCTCGGAGCCGCTGGCGCAGCCGTTGCCCTTGTACCGGCGGTGGTCGCCGGTGTGGAGCCGCGTGCCGGCGCTGCGCGTGCTGCCGGGGACCGCCCTCGAGCGCTACCGGCTCGGCGGCCAGCTGCTCGCGCTGGTGGTCGTGCAGTCCGGCGGCGGCGGCCAGGCCGACCGGCGCTCGGCGTGGCGCAGCTGGTCCCGCGACCGGACCTGGGA
>PQAJ01000155.1 GCA_003105185.1 Holophagae bacterium | reverse complement strand
GGCCTTCATCGGCAGCGCGGCTCCTGGCGCGGCCATCAAGGCAAACACCACGTCTCGACTGCCCCGCCCCCTCGGCCGGCGTTCGACCCGCCGGGGCAGGGGCGGGCCGGAGATCGCGGCACGGTGAGGAGAACCCCGGTAGCTGGGGGGCTTCCACAGCGGCTGCCTGGTGCCTGCTCACGCGCCCAGGGCGTCCCAACTGACAGGGGCCGAGTGGACGGCGCGCTACTGTAGGTAGGGCCATCGCGACTGACCTCCAGCCGCGTTTGACCGCCTCCCTCGAGCGTCGGGCTCGGCGGCCCGCTACAAACGGTAGCCGACGAGGAACAGCAAACCGGAGACTCCGAGCAGAGCGACGTCGTAGCCAGCACGGCCCTTCTGAAACCCGATCGCTGGAACGAATCCGAGCCCCCAGCTCCCGCCCCAGCGAATCGGCAGCGTGTCGTAGTACTCGTCCTGGTAGCCGTGAACAATCCCAGCGGAGATCTTGACTCGAAGCTCCGGCCGGGAATCCCAGGGCCGGAACTCCTTCCCGGCGTATAGGTACTGCGTAAACTGCCCGAAGGAGTTGTTGAACAGGGAGAGCCCCCCAGACCAGCCATCGCTTCGATGGTGCTCGACGCCTCCCAGGACCGGCGGTCCCACGAAGTCGTCGCTGGAGAGCCAGTGGACATATGCACCCGCCTGCACATACCAGTGCGACTCGCTATCCTGCGCGGCGCCGACCTGCTGGGCGAGTGCGTCGCCGGCAGACAGCAGAAAGAGCAGCAAGTAGGCGAACTGGCATAAGGTCCGCGATGGCAAGGTCCAGGAGGCGGGCCAGCGGCACTGACGAGCGCGGGTTGCGGCATGCACAACCTGCGGGGAGGATGCCGTTCCACCGCGCACTACAACGTCCTGCGGTGGTGGAACCGCGGATCCACTCGTGGTGCCAGGCTCGAGGCAGCTCCCAGCGGATCACTCATAGCGCAGGGCTTCGATCGGGTCGAGCCGCGAGGCCCGGCGCGCCGGGTAGAAACCGAAGAACACACCGACCAGGGCGGCAAAGCCGAAGGCCAGGCCGACCGAGCCCAGGCCGACGATCGTCGGCCAGCCCGCGATCTTGGAGATGACCCGGCTCGCGCCGAAGCCGAGCGCCACCCCGAGCGCCCCGCCGACCACCGACAGGATCACCGCCTCGAGCAGGAACTGGAGCAGGATGTGGCGCGCCTTGGCACCGACCGCGAGCCGCACCCCGATCTCCCGGGTCCGCTCGGTGACCGACACCAGCATGATGTTCATGATCCCGATGCCGCCGACCAGCAGCGAGATCGCGGCCACCGAGCCGAGCAGCAGCGACATGGTGCGCGAGCTCTGCGCGGCACGGCTCGCGATCTCCTCCTGGGAACGCATCATGAAGTCGCTCGGCTGGTCCTCGGCGATGCGGTGGCGCTGGCGCAGCAGCGCCTCGATCTCCTCCTGGGCGCGCGCCACCGCGTCCGGCGACACCGCCGCGACGTAGATGATGCCGATCCGGGTCGTCCCCATCACCCGCTTCATGACCGTGGTGTAGGGCGCGACCAGCTGGTCGTCCTGGTCGGTGCCCATGGTGGTGCCGCCCTTGCGCTCGAGCACCCCGAGCACGTGGAACGGCACGTTGTTCACCCGGACCACCTGGCCGACCGCTTTGCCGTCCGGGAACAGGGCCTCGGCGACCGCCGCGCCGATCACGCAAACCTTGGCGCCCGAGCGCACCTCGGCCGCGGTGAAGAACTCGCCCTGGCTGGTGTTCCAGGCGCGGATCAGCGGCCAGTCGACGTCGGCGCCGTAGATCGTGGTGCCCCAGTTGAGGCCGCCCGCCACCACCTGGCCGCCGGTCCTCACCCCGGCCGAGACGTAGGCGACCGACGGGCACTCGCGCCGGATCGCCTCGACGTCGTCCTCGGTCAGGGTCGACTCGCCGCCGTGGATGTGGGCGCCGGACTGGGTCACCACCCCGGGGATGACCATGATGAAGTTGGTCCCCAGCGCTCCGATGGCCTCCTGCACCGACTGCGAGGCCCCACTCCCCACCGCCACCATGGTGATCACGCAGGCGACGCCGATGATGATGCCGAGCATGGTCAGGCTGGAGCGCATCGGGTTGCGCACGATCGCCTTGAGGCCGACCCGGGCGATGCTGGCCAGTCGTACGGCGACGATCCTCATGCGGCACCCCCCACGCCCACCTCGCGGCCGGTGATGACATCCTCGACGATCCGGCCGTCGCGCAGCACCACCCGGCGTCTGGCCCAGTCGGCGATGTCCGCCTCGTGGGTGATCAGGATGATCGTCTTGCCCGCGGCGTTGAGCGCGCGCAGCACCTGCATCACCTCTCTCGAGGTCGCGGTGTCGAGGTTCCCGGTCGGCTCGTCGGCGAGCAGGATCGCCGGATCGGTGACCAGGGCGCGGGCAATCGCCACCCGCTGCTGCTGGCCGCCCGACAGCTGCGACGGGAAGTGGTGCTCGCGGCCCTCGAGGCCGACCTGGGCCAGGGCCGCGGCGGACCGGCGCAGCCGCTCGCCGCCGCCGACCGCGCCGGTGCCGTAGATCAGCGGCAGCTCGACGTTCTCCAGCGCGGACGTCCGCGCCAGCAGGTTGAAGCTCTGGAACACGAAGCCGATCTTCGCGTTGCGGATCTCGGCCCGGGCATTGGGGTCGAGCGACGCGACGTCGATCCCGTCGAGCCGGTAGCTGCCCGAGGTCGGACGGTCGAGGCAGCCGAGGATGTTCATCAGCGTCGACTTGCCAGATCCTGACGCGCCCATGATCGCCACGAAGTCGCCGGCGTCGACCGCCAGGCTGACGCCGGCCAGGGCGCACACCTCGACCTCGCCCATGCTGTAGACCTTGACGACGTCAGCCAACTCGACGAGCGCCATCTAGAACCCGCGCATCGGCGGCCGCCCGCCGGTCGAGTTGACGCGCGCCGTGGCGAAGCCGACGACGACGGCCTCGCCCTCCTTCAGCTCGCCGCCGAGGACCTCGGTGAAGCGGCCGTCGGACAGCCCGACGCGGATTCGCGCCGGCACCGGCGCGCCGGCGGCATCCAGAACGTAGACTGTCCGGAGAATCTCGCCCGGCTCGGCCTCGCCGGGATTCTCGGCGGCAGCCCGCGGACCCGGACGGTCACCCGCACCCGTCGGTCGCGGCGCCTGGGAGCCGCCGCGACCGCCAGCCGTCGCGGATCCCTGAGATGCTCCCGTCCCGCCGGCACGAGGAGATGCACCGGCGGCCGCCGGCTCCGAGGACTCGCCGAGGTCGGTTGGGCGGAATCGCAGCGCCGCGTTGGGCACCCGCAGGACGTCACGGACGGTCGCCACCTCGATGCTGACATCGGCGGTCATCTCCGGCCGCAGCCGGCCGTCCGGGTTCGCCACCTCGATGATCACCGGGTAGGTCACGACGTTGACGTTGGTCGTGGCGTTGAGCCGGACCTGGGTGATGGTGCCGCGGAACTCGTCCTCGGGATACGCGTCGACAGTGAAGCGCGCGACCTGGCCGGTGTGAATCCTGCCGATGTCCGCCTGGTCGACGTCCGCCTCGGCCTGCATCCTGGTCAGGTCCTGGGCGATCGTGAACAGGGTCGGCGCCTGGAACGAGGCGGCCACGGTCTGACCGACGTCGTACTGGCGCGAGACCACCACGCCGTCGATCGGCGACCGGATCACCGTGTAGCTCAGATTGGTCTCGGACTGGGTGAGCGCCGCCCGTGCCTGTCCGACCAGCGCCCGCGCGCCGTCGGCGGCGGCCTCGGCCGCGTCGTACTCGGCCTGCGAGGTCAGGCCGGTGGCGAGCAGCCGCTCCTGGCGGTGGAACGCGATCTCGGCGTTGCGCAGCTGCACCTCGGCCTGGACGACGTCGGCGCGGCGCTGCTCGACCTGGGCCTGGAACGGCGTCGGGTCGAGCTCGGCCAGGACCTGACCCGCGCGCACCGAGGTGTTGAAGTCGGCGTACAGCGCCCGGATGATGCCCGACACCTGGCTGCCGACCTGGACGGTCGTGACCGCCGACAGGGAGCCGGTGGCGGTGACCGTCATCGTGATGTCCCCGCGGTCGACCGGGGTGGTGCGGTAGGCCGACTCCTCGACGGCCCCACGCCGCTTGAGCACGAACACGACGGCGGCGGCAACGATCAGAGCGAGCAGGAGCAACCAGAACAGCCGGCGGACGAGGGTGGGTATCGCCATGGCACGGCATTCTACCCCCTCCCCTTTCCCGTGCGCGGCCCCGAAGGCCCGCTTCACGCCCGACGTGGCGACGGACTGCGGCTCCCGGGGTCCAATTGACGACCGTGTCTTCGGAGCCGCGCGCGGGAAAGGGGGTGCTTGACAGAATGCTTGCAGAATGATATCAGTTTGTTAGCAAGCTGTGGGAGGTTTCGATGATCGCAGAAAAGACCTACCGTCCGATCAGCGGCTGGGGGCCGCTGCCCATCACCATCGCCCTGTTCGTCGCCGCACCGTGGCTGTTCATCGGCGCAATCGTCGGCCTCGACCGCTACGGCACAGCCCCCTACGGTTACCGGCTCGTGGCCGCCATCGTGGTGCTCCTGCTCGCGCTGCTGTCGCTGTTCGGGTACATGGCGATCGCGCCCAACCAGGCGCGGGTGCTGCTGCTGTTCGGAAAGTACAAGGGCTCGGCGCTCTCCTCCGGCTTTTTCTGGGTCAACCCGTTCTTCTCCAAGAAGAAGATCTCGCTGCGGGTGCGCAACTTCGAGACCGGCTCGGTTCCTACGCCCGAGCAGAAGGACTCGCAGGGGAAGGTGCTACAGGCGCGCTCTCGCACCAAGGGGCGGCCGTCCAAAGTCAACGACCGCGACGGCAACCCGATCGAGATCTCCTCGGTCGTGGTCTGGCGGGTCGTCAACACCGCCCACGCGATGTTCGAGGTCGACGACTACGAGGACTTCGTGGAGGTCCAGAGCGAGGCCGCGCTGCGCAACCTGGCCACCCGATATCCCTACGACAGCGAGGACCACCAGATGTCGCTGCGCGGCAGCACTGCCGAGATCTGCGGCCAGCTCAAGGATGACATCCAGGAGCGGCTCGACAAGGCCGGGGTCGAGGTCATCGAGGCCCGGATCAGCCACCTCGCCTACGCGCCGGAGATCGCGGCGGCGATGCTGCAGCGCCAGCAGGCGCAGGCCGTGGTCGCGGCCCGCACCAAGATCGTCGAGGGCGCGGTCGGGATGGTCCAGATGGCGCTCGATCGCCTGGCCAAGGAGAACGTCGTCGAGCTCGACGGCGAGCGGCGCGCGGCCATGGTCTCCAACCTCCTGGTCGTGCTGTGCAGTGACCGCCACACCCAGCCCGTCGTCAACACCGGCACGCTCTACACGTGAGCGAGCGCGACGCGTTCCTGCTGCGGACGGACCCGGCAGTGCTCGACGCCCTCCGCCGCTGGGCCAGAGATGACCTGCGCAGCGTCAATGCGCAGATCGAGTTCCTGTTGCGGCGGGCCCTCAAGGAGGCGGGCCGGCTTCCGGGAGGCACCAGCAAGGGGGGGCACCGGGGCGGGCCGGCGAGCTGACGCAGGTCCAGCCCGCCGGCGCGTTTCCGTCCGGGGGCGGCGCCCCCTCTGGTGTTGCCGGCGCAGCCGCAGCAGTGCGATCGATTCCTGTTTCGATGGGCCGGCCGACGCGGCCGTACAATGGCATGGAACCACCTGCGACGGAGGATCGGACCATGGCCTTCACGCTGCCTGCGCTGCCGTACGACCAGGACGCCTTGGCGCCCCTGATCTCGCCCGAGACCATCGAGTACCACTACGGCAAGCACCACCGCGCCTACCTCGACAACCTCAACCGGCTCAGTGAGGGCACCGACTGGGCGGCGCGCTCGCTCGAGGAGATCGTCCGCCGCGCGGACGGCGCGCTCTTCAACAACGCCGCCCAGGTCTGGAACCACAGCTTCTACTGGAACTGCCTCAGCCCTGACGAGGCGGGCGGCCCGCACGGCGAGCCGGCGCGCCGGATCGCCGAAGCCTTCGGCAGCGTCGACGCCTTCACCGAGCGCTTCACCGCGGCCGCAGTCGGCCACTTCGGCTCGGGCTGGGCGTGGCTGGTCCGGCGCGGCGACGGCTCGCTCGCGGTCACCTCGACCGCCAACGCCGACAACCCGCTGCGGGCCGGCGACACCCCGCTGCTGACCTGCGACGTCTGGGAGCACGCCTACTACATCGACTACCGCAACGCCCGCGCCCGCTACGTGGAGGCGTTCTGGAAGCTGGTCGACTGGCAGTTCGTCGCATCTCAGCTCGCCTGCTCGGAGCGCGGAGGCATGGGCCCCTGAGTGCCTTGCTGGTTCCGGGTGGTCGAGCTGGCCCCTGCTCTCCACGCTCCGAGATGGATGCGCTGCACGCATCCCGAGGAGCTCGTGCCGCAGTCGCCGTCCACCACAACCCGAGTCGACCACGTCCGCCTATAAGGCCAATGCGGTGCGAGCTCCTCAGCCGATCGTCGCCAGCCACCCCACCGGCCGCTCTCCGCTGGCCTCGAGCAGCCGCAACCTGACCTCGCGCCCGCCGGCAGACCGCTCGATCACACGACCGTGGGTCCGCATCGCCAGCCCGTCGAGCGCTGCGACGACCGTCTCGACGGCCCCCCGGTCCTCCGCCTCCAGCGTCGAGGCGACCAGCAGGCCGCTCAGCGAAAGCACCGCGGCCGCGTGCGGCAGCTGGCGGAGCAGAGCCACCAGCAGCTGGCGGTCCTGCTGGAGCCGGCCGGCGAGCTCGCTCTCCACCTGCTGGACCTTGTCGAGCATCGCATTGATCTGTCGGGCGACCACCCCAAGCTCGTCGCCGTCGCCCGGGACCGTACGGCGTGCGGTGTCGCCCGCGGCGATGGCCCGCACCACTGAGGTCAGCTCGGCGAGCCGCGCGAGCAATCCGCGCCCGAGCGCCTGCGACAGGAAGGCGAGCGACAGCAAGGCGACCACCACGAGCAGCCCGAGCAGCGCCGCCTGACGGCGGGCAGCGCGCTGCGCGCTCTGGTTCGCCTCCACCATGGCCCGCTGGTTGAGATCGTGGAGGCCGACCACCGACTGCCTGAGCGCCATCAGCTTTGGCAAGGCCTCCGACTGGTAGGCGACGAGGGCCTGCTCCGAGGCTGCTCCCAGCAGCAGGTCACGGGCGGCGCGGAAATCGGTGTATCCGCTTTGGATGCGGGCGATCACCTCCGCCTCCCCCGGCGCCGTGATGTTGGCGCGGGCCGCCGCCACCGCCGCTAGGAAGGCGCGTTCCGAGGTCTCGAGGTCCACCGGCGCACCGGCATCGCCGAGCAGCCACGACAGCAGCGCACTGCGTTCCTGCTCGAGGGCGTCGAGCATTGCCATCGACGCCCGCACACTCTCGGAGTTCTCGTCGAGGACGGTGCCGATGCTCCTCCCGAGGCTCAGCAAGGACAGGGCGGCGACGGTGGCAAAGACGACCAGCAGACCGACCAGGTACCAGTAGCCGAGCAGGAGGCGCGTACCCAGCTTCATGGTCAGGCCAGGGCGGCGAGCCGGCGGGTGCCCTCCGTGTCGCCGATCACCACCAGCACGTCGCCCGGCTCCAGCCGGTCGACGGCGCCGATGCTGGCACGCACCGACCCGGCGCGGCGGACCGCCACCACGGTGACGCCGAACTCCTGGCGGACGTTGAGGTCGACCAGGGTCCTGCCGATGAACGACTCCGGGGCCGCGAGCTCGACCAGCTCGCCGTCGTCGCCAAGCTCCAGCCGCTCGAGCACGTTGGGCTCTGAGAGCCGGCGCGCCAGCCGCTGGCCCATCTCCTCCTCGGGGCTGACCACCTCGTGGGCGCCGACCGCGCGCAGCACCCGCGCGTGCAGCTCGCTCAGCGAGCGCGCGACGATCCGCGGCACCCCCATCTGGCGCAGCAGAGCGGTGGTGAGGATCGACGCCTCCATCGACTGGGCACCAATCGCAACCACCGCGCACGACACGCGCTCGAGGCGGAGCTCGCGGAGCGCCTGCTCGTCGGTGGTGTCGGCTCGAACCACGGAGTCGAGCTCGGGCGCCACCCGGTCCACCTCCTGCTGGTCGAGGTCCACGGCGAGCACCGAGTGCCCGCTGCGGGCCAGGTTGACGGCGACGGTCCTGCCGAAGATGCCGAGACCGATGACCACGAACTGGCCCACCACGGTGATCCTCCTAGCCGACCATGAGGCTGGCCTCAGGATAGCCGACGCGCGTCTCGCCGCCGCGGCCGAACAGCAGCGCCAAGGCGAGCGGTCCGACCCGGCCCGCCAGCATCACCAGGGCGACGACGACCTTGCCGAACCCGTCGAGCATCGCGGTCGCGCCCAGCGAGAGACCGACGGTGCCGAACGCGCTCACCACCTCGAAGAGCATACTCTCGAAGCCGCCCTGCTGGCTGGCGAGCAGCAGCATCGCCGCCACCGCCACCACCAGCACGGCAACCACCGCGATCGCAGCGCTGCGGTAGACCGTGCCGGCAGCGATCCGCCGCCGGAACAGGACCACGTCGGGCCGCCCCCGGGCGGCCGATGGAAGTGCGCTCAGCAGCACCACCAGGGTGGTGGTCTTGATTCCGCCGCCGGTGCCTCCCGGCGAGGCACCAACGAACATCAGGAACATCATCAACAGGACCGTCGCCGGGTTCAGGGTGTCGTACGCCACGGAGTTGAAGCCCGCGGTCCGGCAGGTCACGCTCTGGAACAACGCATTGAGGACGCGATCGCGGACCGGCAGCCCGACCAGCGAGCCCTCCCACTCCAGTGCCGCGATCGTGAGCCAGCCGACGACGACCAGGACCGCCGACGCCACCAGCACCACCCGCACCTGCACCGCGAGCCCGATCTTGCGGCGGCCAGCGACCCGCAGCCAGGTGAAGGCCAGCACCGCGAATCCGAGGCCCCCGAGGGTGATCAGACACGCGATCGTCAGCAGCACCACGGGGTCGCGCTGGAATGGGATCAGCGAGTCGCTCTGGAGGGCGAAGCCGGCATTGCAGAAGGCCGAGATCGAATGGAAGGCGCCCTTCCACAGCGCCTCGACCCAGCCCATGTCGTGCCGCAGGAACGCGGCGGCGAGCGCGAGCGCCCCGCCCGCCTCGACGGCGAAGGTCGTCACCACGATCAGCACGATCAGCCGGTAGGCGGAGCGGGTCTCCTGAATGTCGAGCAGCTCGGCGAGTGCAGCCTCGCCCCGCAGCCCTAAGCCGCGGCCCATCAGGACTGCCGCAAAGGTCGACAGCACCATGATGTTCAGGCCCCCGACCTGAATCAACGCCAGCACCACCAGCTGCCCGAAGAGCGAGAGATCGTTCGGCGTGTCAAGCACGATCAGGCCGGTGACGCAGCTCGCGCTGGTCGCAGTGAAGAAGGCGTCCACCGGTTCGATGCCGTGCCCCGTCGCGGAGGCCGCCGGCATGCTCAGCAGCACCGTGCCGACGGTGATCAGCGCAACGAACGAGGCCAGCACCAGCAGCGCCGGACGCCCGAAGAAGTGATCCAGCAGCTCCCTGAACAGCGGAGTGTGGCTGACCAGCAGCGCCAGGCCGACCGCCAGCGACGCTGCGAGCAGCGACAGCGCCAGTGCTGGCCACGCGGCAGCGGGAACGGCGGTCGCGGACAGCAGCAGGGGCAGCCACGGCAGACGCTCGCCGCGCCGCGCCAGCCGGGCGAGGAAGGGTGTCAGGACCGCCATGACCGCCAGGTCGACGCCCAGGGTCAGCAGCTCCACGGCCTGGACCGCGCTGATCTCGAAGCCGACGACGGCGAGCGTCGCCGCCAAGGCGACCGCTGCCAGGTGGCGAGCCGCCGGGAGGTTGACGAGCAGCCAGCGCCCGAGGTCATCATCGACGTCGAGCTCGGTCGCCGCGATCCGCACCGACGCCGTGGTCGACCGCGGGAAGAGGAAGCGACCGAGCAGCACGAGATTCCAGACCAGCACGATCCCGGCCACCACCAGGTCGCTGGCCAGCGGTGCGATGAAGGCCCCGACGTTCAGGGCATACAGCGCCGGCACGACCAGCGGCAGCCAGCGCCGCCGGGACAGGTAGGCGTCGATGCCGATCACCGCCAGCAGGACCACGACCGCCGCGTACCAGCGGCCCTCGATGGTGGCCGAGTCGGCTGGGCCGAAGTACCCGCCCGGCATGTTCACCGCGAGCTGGCCGAGCAGCCCGCTGACCGCCGCGCCGGCCAGCCGCGCCGCGCCCAGCCGGCGGTGCGAGCGTGACACGAGCTCCCTCAGGACGCCTCCCCCTCCCTTCGAGCCGGAGGTACTGCCCGCCAGCATACTCTCGCACCAGGCAGCCGAACTGCTGGCGGTGGACCCCTTCCTGACCCCGGCCGAGCTGTGCACGCTGATCGAGGACGGCTGCGACGAGCAGTCGACCGGCAACCGCACGGTGCGCCTGATCAAACCCAAGTGCAGCCTGGAGCTGCTCGCC
>PQAJ01000154.1 GCA_003105185.1 Holophagae bacterium | reverse complement strand
AACGCCGCCCAGGCGACCGCGAGTCGGGGCGTGAGGACGCGGGTCGAGACCACGGTGGCGATCGAGTTGGCGGCGTCGTTCATTCCGTTCAGGAAGTTGAAGAGCAGCGCCAGCGCCACCAACCCGATGACCAACGCGAGCACGGTCGCCCCCCCCTACCCGTGCGCGAGCACGATCCCCTCGACGATGTCGGCGACATTCTCGCAGCGGTCGGTGGCCTCCTCGATGAAGTCGAGGATCTCCTTCCACTTCATGAACTCGAAGGGGTCCCTCTCCTCGGCGAGCAAGCTGGCGACGGCGGCGCGTCGAACGCCGTCGGCCTCGTTCTCCAGGCTGTTCGCGACCACCGTCAGCTCAAGGATTCTCTTCTTGCGCTTGAGGTTGCGCAGCAGGCCGACCATCTCCTGGACGACCTCCGCCGAGGCGAGCAGGGTCGCCACCAGCGCGGTCGCCTCAGGCCTGCGCGTGCGCGGCCGGTACAAGGCGAGCCGCGACCCCGCGGCGTTGGCAAGGTCGAGGATGTCGTCGAGGCGGGTGACCAGGTGGTGGATGTCGTTGCGGTCGAGCGGCGTGACGAAGGTCCGGTGGAGGTGCGCCAGCGCGGTGTGGACCGTTTCGTCGCCGCGGTGCTCGCACTCCTGGATCCGTTGGGCAAAGGCCTCGACATCCTGGCCGGAGCCCACCATCTCATGCAGCACACGGACGCCGTCGACGATGTGCGCAGTCAGGGTGTCGAACAAGTCGAAGAACTCATCATCGCGCGGGATGATGGAACGCATCCTTGCTCTCCTCCGTCCGCCACACCAACGATCGGCAACGCCCAACCGTGCATCAGCGGGCCAGGGACTTCAAAGTGCACCACACACCGTCGGTCCCCGTGGCTCGACAAGCCTGACCACGATCGCTCGGCGGCTGCGCTTCGTCAAGTGGAGCGATCGGCCACGCCGCGAGTCGCGGCCGCGCGACGAAGGTTCGTCGAGACGCAGTGTCAATACCGTCCTTCGCCCTCCTCGGTCCTCGGCCCGGTCGAGCGGGCGGGCCGCGCACCCGGGCCAGCAGGCCAATTCCGTCGCCGGTGGTGCCAGCATTATGGCCGGCCGCGGTCCAGCGCCTGCGCACCCAACCCTGTCTGGGCGTCCGTCATGCAGGCGGCGATCCGTCTCGATTCCTGCGCTCGCCACTCGGCGCTCCCTGTGGTAGCCTCAGGCCACCTGTCCGCGCGGAATGAGAGGTGACGACCATGCGAGTTGGCTTCTTCCCATCGCTGCGCTTCCAGGACCCAGCCCTCGAGGCGAGCTTCCGCTCGCACGACTGCCTCGCGACGGTGCCCGTCGCACGCTTCTGCTACTTCACGGGGTGTTTCCTGTGGGCGGCCTTCGGGGTCGTCGACGTGCTGCTCGCGCCGGAACGGCTCGGCGCGCTGTGGGCGATCCGCTTCGGAGTCGGCCTCCCCGCGCTCGCCCTCGCGTGCATCGCCACCTATTCGACGACTCTCCAGAAAAGCCTCAAGCTCATCGGAGTGGCGGTCACCCTGATCTGCGGCGGCAGCATCATCGCGATGACGGCGGTTCTCGATTCACCGGTTGCCGACTCGTACTACGTCGGCCTGATTCTGGTCATCTTCTGCTCCTACATCTTCGCTCAGCTCCGCTTCTTCCAGGCAGTGTTCTCTGGCATCGGCCTCCTGGTGCTCTACGAGGCCGTCCTCGTGCTTCACCAGCGCGCGTCGTTCAGCACCATCGTCAACAACAGCGCGTTCGTCATCTCGACCATCTACATCGGGCTGTTCGCGTGCTTCAAGCTCGAGCAGCACCGCCGCGTCAAGTTCGCGGACCAGCGGACCATCGAGAACGACAACCGGTGCCTGACGCAGCTTGCATCCGACCTGGAGTACCAGAGCTCGCACGACGTTCTCACCAGCCTCCTGAACCGCCGTCAGCTCGCCAAGACCTTCGATGACGCGGTCGAGCGATTCGTGAAGGCGCGGCAGGCCACGGCAGTGATGCTGATCGATGTCGATGAGTTCAAGCAGATCAACGACCAGTTTGGCCACGACGTCGGCGACGAGGTGCTCCGGCAGGTGGCGGCGGCGATCCGTGCCAATGTCCGCGATCGGGATGCGGCGTTTCGCTACGGCGGCGACGAGTTCCTGGTTCTCCTCCCCGGCAGGACCGCGGTCGGGAGCGTCGCCGCCGCGACCCAGATCGCGGCCTCGTTCCGGGAATGGACCGGCGCCGCGGTGACGACGGCCGGCACCGGCATCGGCGTCAGCATCGGCGTCACCGAGATCGTGTCACCGCTCGACACCCTCCGCCACATCATGGGGCTCGCCGATGCTGCGATGTACGAGGCCAAGCGCCGCGGCAAGGGCCGGATCGTGATCCAACCACGGTCGCGAGAGCGAGCTTCCGAGCGTCGCCGCCAGCATCGGGAGCCCAGCGGCACTGTGCTCGAGGAGTGCAGCGACCTCGACCAATCCGGGGCCACGAGCCCCAGACCGCGTCCGCGGTAGCGGGTCCCAGACACCCAGCTCGTGGTGGCTTCCCACCTCGAGTTCCGCGATAATGACTGGTGTTGAAGATGACCCCGATGCTGCGCCAGTACCTGGAGCTCAAGCAGCAAGCCGGCTCTGCGTTGCTCCTCTACCGCATGGGCGATTTCTACGAGCTCTTCTTCGAGGACGCACAGCGGGCAGCACCCGTCTTGGGCATCGCACTCACCCGCCGCCGCCACAACGACGACGTCGAGGCGCCGATGTGCGGCGTTCCCCACCATGCCTTCGACGGCTACCTCGGCAAGCTCCTGCAAGCCGGGTTCAGGGTGGCCGTGGCCGACCAGGTCGAGGACCCCGCCACCGCCAAGGGTCTCGTGCGCCGGGAGATCGTCCGCACCCACACCCCGGGCACCGTGTCGTCGACCGAGCTGCTCGAGGGCGACGAGCGGTGCTTCCTGGCGGCGTTCGGAGGCGACGACGAGTCGCACGCCCTGGCCTGGCTCGAGCTCAGCACCGGGACCTTCGAGGGCATGCGCTGCGACGACGCCCGAGCTGTGTCAGAGCAGCTCGGCCGGTTGCGGCCGCGCGAGATCCTCGTTGTCGAGGGCTGGGACGGCTGGCAGGATTCGTGGCCACCGGGACTGGCTTCCCCCACCGTGACGCCGGTGCCGCCCGAGCAGTTCTCGCCGTCGGCCGGCGAGGAGCGGCTGCGCAGGGTGCTCGGCGTCAGCTCGCTGCGCGGCTTCGGGCTCGAGTCGGGGGAGCGGCTCGTCGGTATGGCCGGTGCCCTGCTTGCCTACGCGGAGGGAACCCAGCGGGGCAGCCTCGGGCACCTCGCGAGCTTCGTGAGGCGGCAGCCGGATGACGCACTCGTCGTCGACCGCGCCAGCCTCGGCAACCTCGAGATCGAACGCGCAGCCGACGGCCGTCGCGAGCACTCGCTGCTCGGGGTTCTCGACAGCACGCGAACGCGGATGGGCTCGCGGCGGCTTCGCGACTGGGTGATCCGGCCGAGCGTCGACCTCGAGGTCATCGCCGAACGGCACCGGGCCGTGGCCGAGCTGACCGACGACGCCATGCTGCTGGGCGCGCTCTGCTCGGCCCTGCGCGACCTCCCCGACCTGGAACGCCTCGCGGCACGGGTCGGGCTGCGTCTCGCAACCCCGCGCGAGCTCCACTCGCTTCGCGCCGGCCTCGATCAGCTCCCAGCGGTGCGCGAGGCCGCACGGCGAGCGACGTCACCTCTGCTGTGCCGGCTTGCCGACGCGCTCGATCCCCTCGACGATGTCGCAGCACTGTTGCATCTGCGCCTGGCGGCGACGCCGGCTGCCATCGTCGGCACCGGAGTGATCGCCGGCGGCTGGGACCCGGAGCTCGACGAGCAGCGCCAGCTCGCGCGCGGCGGCAAGGAGCTGGTGGCCGGGATCGAGATCGCCGAGCGCGAGAGCACCGGCATCTCGTCGTTGAAGGTCCGCTACAACAAGGTCTTCGGCTACTACATCGAGGTCAGCAGGGCCAACCTCGACCGGGTGCCGCAGCGTTTCGAGCGCCGGCAGACGCTGACCAACGCCGAACGCTTCATCACGCCGGAGCTCAAGGACCTCGAAGCCAGGATCCTGGCGGCCGAGGAACGTGTCGTTGCTCGTGAGCGCGAGCTCTACGACGCGCTCCTCGGCGACCTGTGCGGCCACTCGCCGCGGATGACGGCCAGCGCCGGCGCCGCCGCCGGGATCGATGTCCTCGCGGCCTTCGCCGAGCGTGCACGCCGCTGGAACTACTGCCGCCCGCTGATGGAGGACTCGCCCGGCATCGTCATCCGCGAGGGCCGCCATCCAGTCCTCGAGGAGATCCAACGGTCGCCGCCGTTCATCGCCAACGACTGCGAGCTCAACCCGGAGTCGGCGCAGATCGTGCTGTTGACCGGCCCCAACATGGGTGGCAAGTCGACCTACCTGCGTCAGGTCGCGCTGATCACGCTGATGGCGCACGCGGGCAGCTTCGTGCCGGCAGCGTCGGCGACCATCGGCCTGACCGATCGGATCTTCACTCGCGTCGGCGCCTCCGACATGCTCGCCAAGGGCGAGTCGACCTTCATGGTCGAGATGACCGAGGCTGCGAACATCCTGCACCACGCAACGCCCCGATCCCTGGTGATCCTCGATGAGGTGGGACGCGGTACGGCGACCTTCGATGGCCTGTCGCTGGCGTGGTCGATCGTCGAGTACCTCCACGACGAGCCGGCGCACGGAGCGCTGGTGCTCTTCGCCACCCACTATCACGAGCTCACGGACCTCGCCAGCGTCCTGCCCCGCCTCGTGAACCGATCGATGGCGGTCAAGGAGTGGCGTGGCGCGATCCTCTTCCTCCACCGCGTCGTGGATGGGCCGGCCGATCGCTCGTACGGCATTCACGTCGCGCAGCTCGCCGGAGTCCCGGCAGGCGTGTGCGCCCGCGCCGAGCAGATCCTCGCCACCCTGGAGCGCCACGAGCTCAAGATCATCGACGCTCCGACGAGCGGGGGCCAGGAGCCGGGCCGGCTCGAGCGCATCCAGCAGCTCGGCCTGTTCCGGCCGGCGTCCGAGGAGGTCGCCGACCAGCTCCGGAGAATCGAGGTCGATCGTCTCACTCCTCTGGAGGCGCTCAACCTCATGGCGACGCTCAAGAAACGGCTGTCCAATGAAGATTGATGAAGCACCGCTGATCGTCGGCCTGCCCGGGACCTCGATCGACGCCGAGCAACGAGCCATCCTCGAACAGGTGCGGCCGACCGGCGTCATCCTGTTCGCGCGCAACATCGTGACGGCCGAGCAGGTACGCGAGCTCACCTCGAGCCTCGACGACCTCGAGCCGCGGCCGTTCCTGGCCGTCGACCTCGAGGGCGGCGCGGTCAACCGACTGACCGGGCTGTGGGGCAGACTGCCGTCGCCGGCCGAGGCGGCGGCGGTGGGCCGCCGCGCGGTGCGGGCCCTCGGCGAGGCCGCCGGCGCGGGCTGCCGTTCGCTGGGGATCCACCTCGACCTCGCTCCGGTCGTTGATCTGGACTGCGGGGACGGTTTCATCCCACTGCAGGGCCGCTGCCTGAGCTCGGACCCGGAGCGCGTTGCGATTCTCGCCCGCGTGTTCAATGAGGGTCTCACCGCCTGGGGCGTCGCGGGCTGCCTCAAGCACTTCCCCGGGCTCGGAGCGCTCACCGGCGACACCCACGAACAGCTGCCGGTGATCCCGACGCTCGACCAACAGCGTCATGTCGACGTGTTCGCGGCGCTGTCGGAGGAGTTTCCGGTGGTCATGGTGGGCCACGCCGTGGCTCCAGGGCTTGGCGACCCGGATCGTCCGGCCTCGCTCGCCCCGAGCGCGGTCGTGCAGGCAGTCAAGCTCCCAGGCTCGCCGGTCGTGCTGAGCGACGACCTCGAAATGGGCGCTCTCCGTGGCCTCGGCGACCTCCCCGATCTGGTCGTCGACGCGCTCCGCGCGCGCAATCACGGCGTGCTAGTGTGCAAGGCCTTCGAACGCCTGCCGGAGATCATCGACCGGATCGAGGATGCGGCGGCCGCCGACGCCGCCTTCCGGGTGCGGCTCACCGAGACCACGGCTCGCCTCGGCACGCTGCGCCGCGACCTCTGCCGGAATATGGCTGCGGTGCCCATGCCGGACGACCGGCTGGTGGCGCAACTCTGGGACGACAGCCGCCGCCTGGCCGGCTCGTGAAGCCCGCGCTGGCGATCGCGGGCCACGGCCGCGCGGCAGTGCGCCGACGGGGCTTCGCGAGGTCGCGGTCAGCGACCTCACAATGGCGCTGAGGTCGATGCCAGCCGCCGCCGTCCTGCTGTCGGGTGGGCTCGACTCCGCGACCGTGCTCGCGATCGCGCGCGCCGAAGGCTACGAGTGCCACTGCCTGACCGTTGACTACGGCCAGCGCCACCGCGTCGAGCTGCAGGCCGCACGCACCGTCGCGCACGCCCTCGGCGCCGCCTCCCACCGCGAGGTCAAGGTCGATCTGCGCGCGTTCGGCGGCTCGGCCCTCACCGACGCCATCGCGGTCCCCAAGGACCGCCAGCCTGACCCGTCGCGGGCCCCGGCCACCTATGTGCCGGCGCGCAACAGCGTGCTGCTGGCGCTGCTGTTGGGCTTGGCCGAGGTCTCCGGCGCTGCCGACCTCTTCATCGGGGCCAATGCGGTCGACTACTCCGGCTACCCGGACTGCCGACCGCAGTTCATCGAGGCGTTCGAACAGCTCGCGAACGTCGCCACCGTCGCCGGCGCCGAGCGAGGCGTGAGGTTCCGCGTCCACGCGCCTCTGCTGCACCTGACCAAGGCGGAGATCATTCGGCGGGGGCTGTCGCTCGGCGTCGACTACTCGCTGACCCACTCCTGCTACGACCCCGCACCGTCGGGCGCGGCCTGCGGTCGCTGCGAAGCCTGCCTGCTGCGACGGCGCGGCTTTGAGGAGGCGGGCGTCGCCGACCCTACGCGGTACGCGGACTGACGCCCGCCCTTTCACATGGGCGTTTGGGAACGGGAGCGGGGACCGGGACGTGAACGAAGGGACTCAGGTCAGGAGACGAGGGCGAAAGCGAGGCGGCCCGCCAGCGCAATCACGGTCGCGGTGACGATCGTCAGACCCGACACCCAGGCCGTGTCTCGCCATCCCATCTCCCGCGCCATCACCGCGACCGTCGCCACGCAGGGCACGTAGAAGACGACGAACAGGGTGAAGGTCATCAGCTGGGCCACGGTCATCACCTCGTTCACATGCGTGGTGCCGAGCGCCTGCACCAGCATCACCAAGGTCAACTCCTTGCGCAGCACCCCGAAGACCAGCGTCATCCCGACCGCCGACGGCAGCCCGAGGACCGCCACCGTCAGCGGTGACAGCAACGCGTTGATTTCGTCGTGGGCGTGGAGCCACTCGAGAAGGCCCAGCACCACCGACGACGCAACCAGCAGCGGCCAGGCGATGGTGATGAACTCGCGCAGGGTCAACCAGGTCTTTGCCACCAGCGTCCTGAGATGCGGCACGCTGAGCTCCGGAATCTCCAGGATGAGACCGGGCGAGCTGCCCCGCATCCTGCTGCTGAGGATACTGCCGAGAACCACGACCACGCCCAGGTTGAGCACGTAGATCGAAAGCGCCCATAGCGGCCCGAGGTAGGCGGCCACCAGCCCGAAGATGACGACGCTCCGCGCCGAGCACGGAATGAACGCCGCCAGCACGCCCGTGATCCGACGATCGCGCCGTGACTCCAGGATCCTCGTCGACATGATCGCCGGCACCGAGCACCCATAGCCGAGGATGAGCGGCAGCACCGACTTGCCGTGCAGGCCGATCCGGTGCATGAGGCTGTCCAGGATGTACGCGAGCCGCGGCAGGTAGCCGGTGTCCTCGAGGACCGCCAGGCCGAGCAGGAACGGGATCAGGTAGGGCAGGACGATCGCGACCCCGCCGGCCAGGCCCATCAGCACGCCATGGGCGAGCGTGGCCACGAGGCTCCCCGGCTCGAGATGCCCGACGGCCGTCGCAATCACGCGCTCGAAGACGCCAACCAGCGGGCCCTCGATGCGCTGACCGACGCCGAACACGATCCAGAACAGCGCGGCGAGGATCGCGACCATCATCGCGCCACCGGTCCACGGCCCCAGCAGGAGCCGGTCCAGCCACTCCCGCCACCCGAGGCTCGGGCTGCCGTGGACCGAAACCCGCTCCTCGATCGCGTGCGCAAGCGCGTGGCGCCCTCCGGAGACGATCTGGTCTGCTGACCAGCCGTGCGCGCGCTCGAGATCCGCGACGGCTGCGGTAACGACCGGCTCGAGCCCGGGGTACTGGCCGAACACGGAACGTCGGAAGAGGCTATCGCCCTCGATCAGCTTGGCGGCCGAAAACCTCGCCGGCACCACCCCGGAATCGGCGCCGACCTCCTGCAGAGCCGAGGATACCGATTGCAGCGCAGCCTCGACCTCGCGATCGAAGCTCGGCACCGGCGCCGGCCGGCCGAGGTGGGCGTGCTGGAGGGCCGTCCGGAACAGCTCACGCAGGCCCTGGCCGCGTCTCGCGATGGTGTCGATGACCGGAACGCCAAGCTCCCGCGCGAGGGCGGCGGCATCGATCGAGATGCCGCGGCGTTCGGCCTCATCCATCATGTTGAGGGCGACGATCATCGGCCGCCGGAGCTCGAGCAGCTGGAGCGTGAGCTCGAGCGACCGACCCAGCCGACTCGCGTCCACGACGTCGATGATCAGGTCGTAGTCGCCACCGAGGAGGTAGCTCTCGCCCTCCCCTGCCCCAGCGTCGGCGGAGGTGAGCGAGTAGACGCCGGGCAGATCGACGACCTCCACCTCGCGGCCGAGGATGAGCGCGCGGCTCGTCGTGAAGGAGACCGAGGAGCCCGGGAAGTTCGCGGTGGCGGCCCGGTAGCCGGCAACCGCGTTGAAGATCGTGCTCTTCCCCGAGTTGGGCTGCCCCGCCAGGACGAACTTCATCGAGGAGAGACCCGCTTGGCGCGGGCCGTGGCGTCGAGGCTCGTGACCTCCCCGTCGACCTCCACGCTGACCTTGCTGGCGATGGCGCGGCCGATCGCGACCCGGGTGCCGTTGACCTCGACCAGCACCGGCCCCCGGAACGGTGCGCGCTCGACGACCGTCAGCCAGTCGCCGACGTGGAT
>PQAJ01000153.1 GCA_003105185.1 Holophagae bacterium | reverse complement strand
CGGGTGTCCTCGCGGCGTCTCCGATCACCACATCGTGATGACGACCCGGGTGCCGTCGTCGGCTTCCACCCGCACCATCTCGCCCATCGGGGCGTCCGCCAGGACGTCGAGGACCATGTCCGGGTCGAAAGTCTGCCAATCCCACTCGTCGAGCGCCTCGAGGACGCCATCAATCGGCACCGCGCAGTGCACGTTGGCATCGTCGGCATCGACCACGATCCGGAGGAGGTCGCCCTTCTTCGTCACTTCCACCCGGGCGTCCGGAGCGACCACCGAGACCAGGGTGGTGTCCGGCCCGTGGGCGAGGGACCTCAGCGCCGCCAGCACAAGCTCGCGCTGCTGGCGCAGCTCCGGGGGTACCTCGGCGTCGTGCGTCGCCTCCTCGGGGATGAAAGCGGTGGCGACGCGGGCCGCGACCAGCGGCACCGGAATCCGCATGTGCATCGCGTCCGGCGCCGGGGTCCGCACATCGACGACCATCCAGTCCATCGCCATCACGGTGGCCAGCGTCCCGGCGAGGCCGACCAGCACCACGGCACCGACGGTGGAGACGCCGCGCTCGCGCATGGCTACTCGACCCACACCCGGACCGTGGCGTCGTCCGCCTCGACGGTGACGAGGTCACCATTGGGCAGCTGGTCGAGGCTGGTCAGCAGCGCCGCCATGTCGATCTGGTTGGCCTCATCGAACTTGAGCGCGTCGATCATCGACATCGGCAGGGTGACGTTGACGGTGGCATGGTCCTCGGCCGTCTCGACGACGTTGACGTAGAGAGTGCCCGTGCGCTTGCTCACCTGGACCTTGGCGTCGGGGGCATCGACCTTGACGAACTCGCCGTCCGGCGCGTCCTTGACCGCGGCCAGCAGCTGCGGCCAGTCGATCTCGGCGTCCTCGATGTCGAGCTGGACCTTGCCGCCGTGGAGGTTGTCGACATCGACGCTGTTGAGGACCGCGACCACCAGCTGGAGCGGCAGGTGGACGTCGACCTTGGTGCCGTCAGACTTGTCCAGTACGTTGACGTTGAGCCACCGGTCCGGGTCGGCCGCTCCCAGCGGGGTGGCGACCAGCAGTGCGGCGGCGATGATCACGATCAGGGTGCGTTTCATCTGCGTGTCCTCCGTTGTCGTCCGAGTCTAATAACGACCCTCTTCACCCCCTGTTAACGGAAGCTCGAGCCGACTGGTTCGCGGTCAGGGCTCGTTGCCTCCAGCGGCATGACGATCCAGAGCAGCAGGTAGATCAGAATCCCGGGGAACGCGGCCGACAGCACGGACAGCGCCACGTAGAGCACGCGGACGACGGTCGGGCTCCAGCCCAGCCAGCGGGCGAGGCCGCCGCAGACGCCGGCGATCATCCGGTCGCTGCGGGATCGGTACAGCGGGTTGTCGTGTCCTGTCATGCGGGCCTCCGGGCGGTATCCGAGCTGAAATACGTCGGCTGTGGGAAAAAGTTGGGAGCGGCCGCCGCCCGAGGCGGGGTCGGTGGTTCAGCGGCCGGCGGCCTCGATCGCTGCGCGCGCGTCGATCCGCCGCGTCACCCACATGAACAGCAGCAGGGCGAGGAGCGAGGCGATCCCGACGCCCGCATAGGCGAGCCACAGGTAGTGCGCGTTGGCGTAGACCTCCGGCATCGGGCCCTGGCCAGCCAGCGCCGCGGCGTGCTGGAGCTGCAGCTCCGGCGCCAAGGTGGTCGGCTCGGGGCAGTACCGCGCCAGCAGGAAGCCAGAGAAGATGAAGCCGAAGATCCACGCGAAGAAGGTGTTGACGTGGGCAAAGCCGAGGAAGATCCCCTCCTTGCCCGGCGGGGCCTGCTTCGATGCGAACTCCAGGTACTTTGGGCTCAGGAAGCACTCGCAGAGGCCGAGGATCGCAATGCCGACCACCATCATTGCGGTGATCGGGTGGATCGACAGGCCGAGGATCTCGATGTTGCCGGAGAACAGCACCGAGGAGGCCATGGCCAGCGCCGACAGCGGCACCAGGGCCATCGCGATCAGAATCGAGTTTTGCGGCTTCCAGGTGCGGACGAGCTGCGTGACGGCAACCACGAACAGCACGACCACGAGTGGGTTGACGTTGGCGTACCACTCGGGCTTGTAGGTCTCTCCGGCCATGCGCAGCACGTAATCGGGCATCGAGGCGTAGAGCTGACCCTGGATCGACCAGAAGCCGGCCGTGATCAGGATCAGCGCGAAGAAGCGCAGGTTGCTGAGCGCCATCAACATGCCCCGCAGGGTGTCGACGATGGTCCGCGGTCGCGCCGCGTGGTCCTCGGGCGGGCGGAAGGTCAGAATGACCACGATCAGCGCGAGCGCTGACGCTGCCGCAGAGAAGAACGGCACGTTCTCGACGCCCATGTCGATCCGGATCGGCGCCACGATGGTCTTGCCGGTGAACGAGCCGATGTTGACCACCATGTAGAAGATGCTGAAGGCACGGGCGCGGTTCACGGAGTCCGAGGTCTTGGTGACGGTCCCGGTGATSACCGGCTTGACGAAGGCGCCGCCGAGGACGACCAGTGCGAGCCCCAGGAGGACCGGGCCGAGGGTGTGGAAGAAGCCGAGCGTGGCGTAGCCGGTCGCGAGCAGCCCGAAGGCGAGGATGAGCGCGTTGCGGAAGCCGATGCGGTCGGCGGCGGCGCCGGTGAAGAACGGCAGCAGGTAGATCCAGCCACCGAACATGCCGGCGACGATGCCGGCCTGGACATCATCCAGCCCGACGGCGCGGATCAGGTAGGTGCGCAGCGCGATGAACGTCCCGTAGTACGCCGCCCGCTCGAACAGCTCGGCGGCGTTGCCGGTCCAGAACGCCCTCGGGTAACGCCAGGTGGTGCGGCCTTCCGTCATCGCTCGATCCCCCGTGCCGCGGTGGCGGAGGTGGCACTCTAACACGCGGTGCGGGGGAGCCCGGCCATCGGGGTAGAACGGACCCTCGCGCCGCTCGTACTACACTTGGGCATCATGAAGCGTCTGAAGTGGCTCATTCTCGCGCTGATTCTGGTCGCGGCGGCGGTGACGTTGCGGATGACGGTGCTCGCGCCCAAGCCGGTGGAGGTTCACGTTGCGCCGGTCACGCG
Source organism: Holophagae bacterium (assembly GCA_003105185.1). Lineage (GTDB taxonomy): Bacteria > Acidobacteriota > Thermoanaerobaculia > Thermoanaerobaculales > Sulfomarinibacteraceae > FEB-10. The sequence continues at coordinate 5,172 of PQAJ01000153.1, read as the reverse complement.
GGGCGCCGTCGAGGACACCGTGACCAACACCCGCGCCGGGACGGTCAAGGTGCGGCGGCGCGCCAAGCTGTCGCCGCAGCTCGGCGGAGTGGTGGTCGAGCTGCCCCATCGAGAGGGCGACAGCGTTCCCGCGGGCGAGCTCCTGCTCCGGCTCGACAACCGTGCGCAGCGGGCGGAGCTTGAGCTTGCCGAGCGCGACGTTCGCGCGGTCGCGGCCGAGGGCGATGAGGCGTGCCTCGCGGCCGAGCTGGCCGAGAAGGAGCTGGCCAGGGTCGTCTCGCTCCACGACAGCGGGATCGCGTCGGACCAGGACCTGGACTCCCTGAGCACCGAGCGCGATCGCAGCCGCGCAGCGTGCGCTGCGGCGCGGGCCATGGTCGAGCGCGCTCGCGCCCGGGTGGCGGCGGCTCGGGTGCAACTCGAGTTCACCGAGCTGAGGGCGCCGTTCGCCGGGACCGTGGCCGAGCTCACGACCGAGGTCGGGGAGTGGATTACGCCGGCGCCACCCGGGGTCCCGATCCCGCCGATCATCGACCTTCTCGACGCCGCCTCGACCTACGTCAGCGCGCCGATCGACGAGGTGGATGCGGAGCGGGTGCGGATCGGGCAGGAGGCCCGGGTGACGGTCGACTCGCGTCCGGGGGAGGCCTTCGGCGCCCGCGTGGTCCGGGTCGCATCCTACGTGCTCGACGACCTCGAGCAGAACCGCACGGTGGAGATCGAGGTCGAGTTCAGCGAGCCGGAGCAGGTGCGCGGGGTCCTCGCCGGCACCTCGGCCGACGTCGAGGTGGTCCTCGACCGGCGGGACGGCGTGCTCCGGGTTCCGGCGGCTGCGGTCGCCGAAGGCGGCTCGGTGCTGGTGCTCGCGGGCGGCGTCCTCGAGGCGCGCACCGTCGAGGTCGGGCTGCGCAACTGGCAGGTCGTGCAGATTCTGGCCGGGCTCGTCGAGGGCGAGCAGGTGGTCACCAGCCGGCCCTCGACCGAGGTCAAGGCCGGGGCCAGGGCCGTGGCACTCGAGTAGCGGACGAGGGCGCCGTGATCGAGCTCAGAGACGTGTGGCGGACCTACCAGGTCGGGAGCTCGCTGGTCCATGCCCTGCGCGGCCTTGACCTGGCGATTGCATCCGGTGACTACCTCGCGATCGCGGGCCCTTCGGGGTCCGGCAAGTCGACGCTGCTCAACGTCATCGGCTGCCTCGACCGGCCGACGGCAGGGCACTACACCTTCCGGGGACGCGCGGTCGAGGAGATGTCGGAGACCGAGCGAACCGCGATGCGCCAACAGGACATCGGCTTCGTGTTCCAGTTCTTCCACCTGCTGGCGCGGCTCACCGCGCAGGCCAATGTCGAGCTGCCGATGCTGTTCGCCGGCGTCGCGCGGGCGGAACGTCGCCGGCGCGCGGCGGAGGCGCTGCAGGCGGTCGGATTGGCCGCGCGTGCCCACCACCGGCCGGACCAGCTGTCCGGAGGCGAGCGCCAGCGGGTCGCGATCGCGCGGGCCGTCGTGATGAAGCCGGCTCTGGTGCTCGCCGACGAGCCGACCGGCAACCTCGACCGCAGCTCCGCCCTGGAGGTGATGAACCTGCTCGAGGCGATGAACGCCGCCGGCCAGACCCTGGTTCTGGTGACCCACGATCCCCAGCTCGCGGCGCGCGCCCGGCGGCGAGTGCGAATGGACGACGGTGCGATCGTCGAACGGAGCTGACCAGCGACATGGGCATCGGTGACGTGATCGGGTTTGCGGTCGGTGCGCTGCGAGGCCACCGACTGCGCACGGCGCTGTCGGTCGCCGGCGTCGCCGTCGGCATCGCCGCCGTCGTCGCACTGACCGCKCTGGGCGAGGGGGCCCGCGGCTATGTCGTGCGCGAGTTCATGTCGCTCGGGTCGAACCTGCTGATCGTGCTGCCGGGCAAGGTCGAGACGACCGGCGGCATGCCCTACGGCGGYACGACCCACGACCTGACCCTCGACGACTTCCGGGAGCTCGCGCGCCGCATCCCAGGGGTGTCGCGGGCGGCGCCGATCGCGACCGGGACCGAGACGGTGCGCTTCGGCGGCCGCGGCCGCTCGGCGCCCGTGATCGGCAGCACCGTCGAGCTGCTCGAGGTGCGCCGGCTCGAGGTCGCATCGGGTCGCTTTCTGGCGCCGGGCGATCCCGAGGCCGGCGGCAGCGAGGTCGTGCTCGGCGTCGAGGTGGCGAGCGAGCTGTTCGGCACTTCGAACCCGCTGGGTGAGGTCGTGCGGATCGGCGACTGGCGCTACCGAGTGGTTGGAGTGCTGGCGCCCCACGGCCGCTCGTTCGTCGGCTTCAACTTCGACGACGTCGTGGTGATCCCGGTGCAGACCGCGATGCGCATGTTCAACCGGGCCTCGCTGTTCCGCATTCTCCTCGAGATGGAGTCAGCCGACCACCTGGACGAGGGCAAGCGCGCGGTGCTCGAGCTGATGCACGACCGCCACCGCGTCGACGACGTCACCGTGATCACCCAGGACGCCGTCGTGGAGACCTTCTCGTCGATTCTCGGCGTGCTGACGCTCGTCCTCGTCGCGATCGCCTCGATCTCGCTGAGCGTGGCCGGGATCGGGATCATGAACGTGATGCTGGTGGCCGTCGCGGAGCGTCGACGGGAGATCGGGCTCCTACGAGCGGTGGGCGCCGGCACCGGCCAGATCCTGGCGGTCTTCTTGACCGAGGCCGCGGTGCTGGCCGCGGTCGGCGGGCTTGTCGGGCTGCTCGGCGGCTGGCTGGCGGTGCGGGCCTTTGTCCGCGTCTATCCGAGCTTCCCGGCGACGACGCCGGCGTGGGCGGTGGCCGCGGCTCTCGCCGTCGCCGTCGGCGTCGGGGTCGTGTTCGGGACGCTGCCGGCGCGGCGCGCGGCGCGGCTCGATCCGGTGCGAGCCCTCCAGGGGAGGTGAGGCGGTGGGATGCAGCACTCGGGGCGCGATGTGGACGCGGTCGAGCTGACCCGCTTCGCCGTCGGCGCGCTGGCCGGCCACCGCCTGCGGTCGTTCCTCTCCGCCTTCGGCGTGGCGATCGGCGTGGCGGCGGTCATCCTCCTGACCTCCCTCGGCGAAGGGACCCGCGACTACATGGTGACTCAGTTCACCCAGTTCGGAACCAGTCTGATCGGCGTCAACCCGGGCAAGATCAAGACCTTCGGCGTTCCCGGCGTGTTCGGCGGCACCACCCACAAGCTGACGATCGACGACGCCGAGGCGCTGCGCCGGATCCCTGGCGTCAACGAGGTGGTCCCGGTGGTCATGGGGCCGGCGAGGGTGGAGGGCAACGGCCGCGGCCGCAGCGTGGTCCTCTACGGCGTCGGCTGGGAAGCGGCGAACGCGTGGCGGTTCAACGTCTCCCAGGGCACCTTCCTGCCGCGCATGGACCCGCGGCGCAGCGGCTCGTACACCGTGCTCGGCACCAGGCTCGCCCGGGAGCTGTTCGGCACCGCGTCGCCGCTCGGCGAACGGGTGCGGATCGGCGGGTGGTCGCTGCTCGTGATCGGGGTCATGGAGCCCAAAGGCCAGCTGCTCGGCTTCGACCTCGACGACACCGCCTTCCTCCCGGTCGCCACCGCCATGGATCTCTTCAACCTCGTCGAGCTGCACGAGGTCGATGTGGTGGCCGCATCGGTGGACGAGATCCCGGCGGTCGCGGAGGGCATCCGGCGCGTGCTCACCGACCGCCACCGCGGCGAGGAGGACTTCACGATCACCACCCAGACCGAGATGATGGGCACCTTCAACCGGGTCATCGGCATGATCACGGTGGCGGTGTCGGGGATCGCCGGCATCTCGCTGATCGTCGGCGCGATCGGAATCCTGACCATCATGTGGATCTCGGTCCACGAGCGGATTGCCGAGATCGGGCTCCTGCGCGCGATGGGAGTCAGTGCAGCGACCGTGCAGAGCCTCTTTCTGCTCGAGTCCGTGCTGCTGGCCGGCGCGGGCGGCATGCTCGGCCTCGGTGCGGGCTTTGGAATCAGCTCGGTCATCCGGGCGCTGCTGCCGGGGATCCCACTCAAGACCCCGGTCGGCGCAGTGGTTGCAGCGCTGCTGATGAGCGCCGTGGTCGGSGTGCTGAGCGGGGTGGCACCGGCGCGCCGCGCCGCGCGCCTCGACCCGATCGAGGCCCTGCGCGCCGAGTGAGCCTGGAATACCGGYGGRCGCGCCGTGTTCCCGGTGACAGCGAGCGCAGCCGCGGCCCCGACGCCGTGGCCTCGGGCTCGGGAGGTGACGATGAAGCGGTSTCTCGCACTGCTGCTCGCGGCGCTGGCGCTGATCCCTGCCGCGTGCGGGCAGCGCGATSACTTRTGGTTCGACGGCGACTTCTCGGCTGCAACCACACAGGCCAAGCAGAGCGGCTCGCTGGTGATGCTGGTCTTCGAGACCGACTGGTGCACCTGGTGCGACCGGATGGAGCGGGAGGTCTTCACCGACCCGAACGTTCGCAGCGCGCTCCAGGGCCTCGTCGTTCTCAAGCTCGACGCGGAGGGTGACGGCGAGCGCTTGGCGGCGCGCTATAAAGTGGACTCCTACCCCACGATCGTGTTCGTCAACGGCGACGGCGAGGAGGTCGGCCGGATCCTCGGCTACCTTCCTCCCGGGGAGTTCGTCACCGAGAGCCGGCGGATCCGGGGCGGCGGCACCGTGCAGGCGTGCCTGGGCCGGCTGTCGGCGAGCCCTGCGGATGCGGAGGCGATCGCAGCCGCGGTGGCAGGGTTGCCCGAGCGCTCGATCGCGTAGAGGCCGGCCGGAAGCTCGGGGATCGGCTGGGCTTCGAGTTCTGGCCGAAGCGGCGAGGCTCGCAGTTGACGCAGCCGGTCGTCGCCCCACCCGGTGAGGGTCACCGGTCAGCGAGGGGCCAGCACCAGCGGCGGTCCATGCCATAATCCCCGCTCCTTCGACTCGGGAGGGGAAACCGCATGCGACAGCGCGCCGGACTGGACGACGACACCCTCGGCATCGTGCTGCAGACACTCAAGACGGTCGGCGAGCGCCGACTCGACCGCCAGACTCGCCTGCGGCTGGACGAAGAGGACCACTTTCCATCCGAGCTGGTGCAGGAGTTGCTCGGTCCGGATGTCGGCCTCCACCTGCTCTTTCTTCCGGAGGAGGTGGGCGGCCTCGGGGGCGGCGGCCGTGACCTGTTCCGAGTGTCGGAGGAGATGGC
>PQAJ01000152.1 GCA_003105185.1 Holophagae bacterium | reverse complement strand
CAGCACGTCGTGCGGCACGCCGACGAGGTCCTCCTTCGCCTGGTTCGAGTAGCTGACGACGCCGCCGCGGAACACGGCCGACGCCCCGGGCACGTCGGTGAGGCGCGCGCTGAGCAGGCCGCCGGTGCACGACTCGGCCACCGCGAGGGTCATCCCCGCGTCCTCGAGATCTGCGAGCACGGCCTGCTCGAGGGAGACGACGTCGACCCCGGCCAGGTCGCTGCCGAGAACCTCGCGAAACGCCTTCTCCATCTCGTCCAGCCGGCGCTCGGCGCTGGTCGGCTCGCCGCCGCTCGCCAGCACCAGCCGCACCACGCCGCTGCTCGCCAGGATGGTGACATTGTCGCGGCCGAAGCGGCCATACAGCCCGCAGACCCGCTCCTCGACCATCGACTCGTAGACCCCTCCGAGCAGCAGGGTGCGAGTCAAGCGGCGCGCGCCCCCGCCGCGCCGCGCGAGCTCGGGCTCGACCTCCCGCTCAAGCATGTCCTCCATTTCGAAGGGCACGCCCGGCAGCGCCACCAGCAACCGCTCCGAGACCGAGATCAACAGGCCGGGCGCAACGCCCTTGTGGTTGGCCAGGATGCGGGCGCCCTGCACCACCCGGGCCATCCGGCGCGACACCTCGGGCATTGTCCGTCCGCGCGCCTCGTAGGCGGCGTGGATCCAGCCCTCGACCTGGGGATCGATATCGAGCCCCCGGCCGAGCGCGCGGGCGATCGCCTCGCGGGTGATGTCGTCGGCTGTCGGACCGAGGCCGCCGGTGACGATCAGCACGTCGACGCGGCCCATCAGGTCGGTGATCGCGGCCGCCACCGCCGGCTCGTCGTCGCCGACCACCCGCTTCTCGACCACCTGGAAGCCGTGCCGGCCGAGGGCGCGCGTGATGGCCAGCGAGTTGGAGTCGAGCCGGGACTCGCCGAGCAGCTCCGAGCCGACCGCGAGGCAGGCGGCGGTGCGACCGTTCACCATGGGACCTCCCGGCCGGCATGATAGCGCGGGCGCCCCAGCCCACCGGCCAGGATCCAGGATCTGGGGGCTTGGGGCACGCCCTTCCGCTCCCGATCCCGTTCCCGATCCGGTTCCCGATCCTCGCTCCTGCCACGGCGACCTGTGACGAGGGAGCCCGTAGGGCGGAGCCGCAACCCGAAGGCGAAGCCGGGTCCGCGCCACGCTTCGCTGCTTGCTGCCGCGCCGCGGCACAGGCATCATGGACGGTGGAGGGATTCAACCATGACAACCTCGATCCGCAGCCGGCTCTTCCGGGCGCTCGCGTGCAGCGCCGTCACGCTCACGCTCGTTCTGCCGACGGCAGCCCAAGACTGCCCGCAGCTGCTCGGCCGCTGGCCCTTCGGCCCGGCGAGCGCGGTGGCGGTGTCCGGGTCGCTCGCCTTTGTCGGCAGCGGCGTGACCATGCTCGTGCTCGACGTGTCCGACCCCGAGTTGCCGGAGCTGCTCGGAAGCGTGACCCTGCCCGAGCTGGTGAAGGGGATCGCCGCAGCCGGAAGCCACGTGTACGTTGCGAATGGCATGTCCGGCCTGCGGGTTATCGACGTCTCCAACCCATCGGCGCCGGTCGAGGTCGGCGTCTCCGACGTCACCAACGAAGGCGCGCTTGACGTGGCGGTCGCCGGCAACCGCGCTTACGTCGCGTACGGCTCGCTCGGGTTGCGCGTCATCGATGTCAGCGTGCCCTCGCTGCCGGCCGTGGTGGGCGCCATCGACACGCCGGACTCCGCCCGCGAGGTGGCGGTCGTCGGCAGTCACGCCTATGTGGCGGACGGCGGCTCCGGGCTGCGCGTGATCGACGTCGCGAACCCCGCCGCACCAATCGAGGTCGGCTCCCTTGACACTCCGGGCTACGCCTACGGGCTGGCAGTTGCGGGCAGCCACGCCTACGTCGCGGACAGGACCGCGCTGCGCGTCATCTCGATCGCCGATCCGTCGGCGCCGACCGAGACGGGGAGCCTCTCTACACCCAGCTCGTCGTTTGACGTGGCGGTCTCGGGCGGCCTCGCATTCGTGTCCGAGCAGTACAACGGCGTCGCGGTCGTCGATGTCGGCGATCCGGCGGCGCCTGCCGCACGCGGCCTCTTCGACACCTTCGACCCGAACGACGTCGCGGTCGCGGCCGGCCTGGTCTGCGCCACCGACAACTTCGAGGGGTTGGTCATCGGCGAGTTCAGCAATCCCGACGCGCCGACGAGGGTCGGTGTGTACCAGGCCGCCGGGAACGCCCACGCTATGGCAAGCGCCGGGAGCCTCGCGTACGTCGGGATCTCCGCCTCCCCGAACGGACTGCGGGTGCTGGACGTCGGCACGGCCTCGGCCCCGGTCGAGCTCGGGTGGGTCGAAACGCTCGATCATCCCCAGGCCATTGCGATCGCCGGCGGCCACGCCTACGTCGCCGAGCTCAACGACGGCCTCCAGGTGTTCTCCCTCAGCAATCCCGTCGCGCCGGTGCCAGTGGCCGTGCTCGACACCGAGGGCGAGACACGCGGCGTGGCCGTGGCCGGCTCTCGCGCTTATGTGGCGGACGGCAGCGGCGGCCTGCGGATCCTCGACGTCAGCAACCCGGCGGCGCCGGTCGAGCTCGGCGCCGTCGACACCCCGGGCTTTGCCTACCGGGTGGCGGTCGCGGGAAGCCACGCCTTCGTCGCCGACGAGGCGGCGGGGCTCACGGTCGTCAACGTCGGAGCCCCGGCGGCGCCGGTGGTGGTCGCCACCCTCGCCGCCCCTGGCTACGCGAACGACGTCGCCGTCATCGGAGGCCATGCCTACATCGCCACCTCCGGCGGCATCCAGGTGGTGGACGTCTCGACGCCGTCGAACCCGCACGTGGTGAGCGAGGTGGACGAAAGCGCGAAAGCCGTCTCCGTCTCCGGAGACCTGGCGTACTTCTCGGGATGGTCCGGTCTGCTGGTGCTCGACATCAGCGACCCGAGCCAGCCGGCGGAGATCGGGTCGGTCGAGCTAGTCGGGGGCGGTAGCGACCTCGCGCTCGCCGATGGCTTGATCGTGGTGGCCGACGGCGACGCTGGCGTCGCCGTGTTCGACGACTGTGAGGGCTGGACGCCCGAGAGTCTCGTCTCCTACATCCCGGCCGCGGCCGTGGCGGCCGGCGCCCAGGGCGCCTTTTTCCAGACCGATCTCGAGGTCAACAACACCGGCACCGAGGAGGCCCAGCTCACCGTCCAGTGGCTGCCCCGCGGCGAGGACAACTCCGAGCCGGTCGGCTCCAGCGTCATCGAGCTCGGTGCGGGCGAGAGCGAGCGCTTCGAGAACGTCCTCACCGAGCTGTTCGGTCTCGAGCCCGACTCGGTTGGCGCCCTCCGGCTGGTGGCGAGCTCCGGCTCCGTGATCGGCATGAGCCGCACTTACAACATCCCCGGCGCCAAGGCCGCCGGCACCTTCGGCCAGGGCCTGCCCGCCATCCGGTCGACCGACATGATCAGCGGCACCGAGCCGCGCCGGATCATCTTCTTGAGCGAGGACCCGGACTCCCGCGCCAACGTCGGCTGTGTCAACGGCACCGCCCAAGACGTGCAGATCAGCATTGCCCTGCACAACGCGCGGGGCGAGCTGCTCGACACCCGGACGATGGCGCTCGGGCCCTACTCCAACAACCAGATCAACCGGATCTTCCGCGACTTCCAGCCGGTCAGGGGCTACGTGGACGTCAGCGCCGACAGCGAGGACGCGCTCTACTACTGTTACGGCTCGATGCTCGACAATCAGACCTCGGACCCGACCACGATCCTGCCCCAGGTGCCGTCGGATGACACGACCTTCATCCCGGCCACCGCGCTCGCAGCCGGGCTCGAGGGGGCGTTCTTCCAGACCGACCTCGACCTCAACAACGCCGGCATGACCGGCCTCACCTACCGGCTGCTGTGGCTGCCGCGGGGCGCCGACAACAGCGACCCGGTCGCAAGCCAGCAGTTCTCGCTCAGCGCGGGCACCGGGGTGCGCTACGCCAACGTGCTGGAGAGCGTGTTCGGCCTCGATCCGGACCAGGTCGGGGCGCTCGCGGTCGAGGCGAGCGGACCGGAGCTCCTGGCCATGAGCCGGACCTACAACCTGCCGTCGGCCAAGATGGCGGGCACCTTCGGTCAGGAGCTGCCGGGCATCCCGGCCGACCGGATGATCCCGAGCGGCGTCACGAAGCGGATCATCTTCATGAACGAGAACGACGACGTGCGCTCCAACGTCGGTTGCGTCAACGGCGGGGACGAGAGCGTGGCGGTCTCGATCAGGCTCTTCAACGCCGAGGGCGAGGCGCTCGAGACCAAGACCATGAACCTGCCGCCCTTCTCCAACAACCAGATCACCCGGGTGTTCCGGAACTACTCGCCGGTCTCGGCCGGCTACGTCGACGTGTGGACGACCACGCCGGGCGCGTCGATCTACTGCTACGGCTCGGTGCTCGACAACTCGACCTCGGACCCGACCACCGTGCTGCCGCAGTAGCGGCACTATCGACGCGGCTCGAAGGGCGGGAGACTCCTCCCGCCCTTTTTCGCGGTACCACGTATCTCAAAGTTGCGAAGTTCGGCTGAAATCCGGGGCCAGAGGGCGACACTGTGATACGTGGCATCCCTCCGTGGGCCCCTGTCGCTGACGGGCGTGGGCGAGCGCCCAGTACCCCACCGACCGTCCGATCAGGGTTCCGTCGCGGCGCCTGAGGTAGGTCCTCTCGACGTCAGCGGGCCCCAGTTCCTCGACGCACTCGAGGCCCCGGGCCCCGAGGAAGGACCGCACTTCGCCAGCCTCGACGCCGAAGAGGAAGGGCTCCGACCTCCTGCGGACGAGACGAACCGCCTGCTCTGCACCGTACAGCGACGAGTCACCGTCGAGGATCGAGCGAAAGACGTAGTCGAAAATGATCGAGCTGCCCGGGCCGGAGTGGCGGGCGACGCAGGCCATGATGTCGTCGACCCCTGCGTCGGCGAGGTACATGGTCAGGCCCTCGGCGATGAAGATCGTGCGGCCGGCTGGATCGTGCCCGGCCCGGAGCAGCGCGGCAGCGAGGGTCTCGACGGTGAGGTCGGCGGCAAGATAGCTCACGTGTTCGGGAGGACGCCCGAACAGCGCCGTGACCTTCCGGAGCTTCACTGCCGAGGTCGCGGGGTAGTCGACCTCGAAGAACCGCGCCGCCGGGAAGCCGTCGTGGAACCGGTAGGCTCGGCTGTCGCACCCGGCGCCGAGGATGACAACCTGGCCAGCGCCGTCCTCGAGTTCGCGCCGCAGGACCGCATCGATGTGCTTGGTGCGGGCGATCGTGTACAGGTATGCGCCCGGGAGCTTGCGATCGTAGAGCCGGATCGCGAGCCTGCGCAGAAGGCGGGAGCGAGTCGCCCAGGCCAGGGGTGAGTCGAGGAAGCGCGCCGCCAGATTGTCCGGAGCTCGGAGCTGTGGGTCGGATTCGAGGAACGCCACTGCGCGCGCAAACGCCGTCAGCTGCGCCGTCGATTTCGCCCTCTGGGCAGGCATTCCTCGCCCCAGGCGCAGTATACGTCCGCGACTCGACCCCGTTGCCGGCCCGACGACCACGGCGACCGAGCGGGCTCGGACCCTGTACAATCTTCCGGCTCGCGCCGGGGCGCTCAGCTGCCCCTTGGAGGAACGCCGATGCCGAACGTCACCCGCACCATCGCCGAGTGGGCCGCCGCCACTCGCTACGAGGACCTGCCGAAGGAGGTCGTGGCCGAGGCAAAGCGTTTCCTGATGGACTCGGTGGGCTGCGCTCTCGGCGGCGCCCAGCAGCACGACGTCCACATCGCCCGCAAGGTCCTCAGCGAGCTCGCGGGCCGCGGCGACGCCACGGTGCTCGTCACCGGCGAGCGCTGGGACCCGGTGTCGGCGGCGCTGCTCAACGCGCTGATGATCCGGGTCATGGACTACAACGACATCTACTGGAAGCAGGACCCCTCGCATCCGTCCGACCTGATCCCGGCGGCGATGGCGGCGGCCGAGCGGGCCGGCGGCTCGGGCCGCGACCTCTTGCTCGGAATCGCGCTCGCCTACGAGTTCGAGCAGCGGTTGTGCGAGGTGTCCTTCCCCGGGATCCGCGAGATCGGCTGGCACCACGCCACCCTGACCGCGGCCGCCGCGCCGATCGCGGCCGGGCGGATGCTCGGCCTCAGCGCCGAACAGATCCAGCATGCGATCGGGATCTCCGCATCGCGCCACTGCACCACCGGCTCGGTGACCGCCGGCAAGCTGACCATGATGAAGAACACCGTCGACCCGCTCGCCACCCAGTCCGGCATGCTGGCGGCGCTGCTCGCCGAGCAGGGCTACACCGGCCCCGAGCACGTGCTCGACGGCAAGGAGGGCTTCAGCCACGTCTTCTCGAGCGACTGGCGCTTCGACATCCTCATCGAAGGCCTCGGCGAGAGCTGGCGCATCCTCCAGTGCGGGATGAAGTACTTCCCGACCGAGGCGCTCACCCACGCCCCGATCTCGGCCACCCTCGACCTGGTCGAGCAGCACGACCTGGCGCCGGACGAGATCGAGACGGTGACGATCCACTCCCTCGCGCGCGCCGCTGACATCCTCGC
>PQAJ01000151.1 GCA_003105185.1 Holophagae bacterium | reverse complement strand
TCGGCCTGTTCGAGGTACTGTGGCGCCCGGTCGAGCAGCGCCTGCTCGAGGTCGCGGCCGGTGTTGATGACCAGGCTGTAGATGTCGAGCAGCAGGCGCGGTCGCGGCGTCCGCTTGGCCGGAAGGTCCGGGCTGAGGTCGGCGAGCGCCTGGCCCATGAGGTCGGTCGCGTCCTCCCGGTCGAGGATCGAGAAGCGCTCGGTGTAGCCGAGCAGCGAGGCGTAGCGGCGCAGGATGCGGTGGCCGACCGAGTGGAAGGTGCCGCCGGTCACCCGCCCGCTCACGCTCTCGGTGATCCGCTCGACGCGGTCGAGCATTTCCCGGGCCGCTTTGTTGGTGAAGGTCAGCAGCAGAACCCGTGGGGCCGGGACTCCGTCCTCGACGAGGCGGCTCGCCCGGTAGACGAGGGTGCGGGTCTTGCCGGACCCGGCTCCGGCCAGCGCCAGCATCGGCCCGCCCGGATGCATCACCACCCGTAGCTGCTCGGCGTTGAGCTCGCCGGCGTAGTCGACGCGGTAGCGGCGATCCGGCCGAGGTGGGCGCAGCGCTCGGCCGTCGGTCATGGCAGGTTGGGGGCACCGAGCAGGCAGCGGTCGAAGGCGGCGCTGACGTTGATGCCGTAGAGCAGCATCGTCGCCTGGATGCGGCTGCCGGCGTCGAGCAGCGCCTCGATGGCGCCCTCGAAGCGGGCCGGCACCCGCACCAGCAGGGGATCTGCCGCCCCCTGCTCGATCGCCAGCTGGAGGGCCCAGCCGAGCGCGCACAGGGCGGCCTCGCGCGACGAGCCGGCGGCCGGACCCACCTGGTCCCTCCCACCGTAGCCGAAGGCCGCGATCCGCGATCCCTGGCGGACCAGGGCGACACCGAGCGCGCGCTTCTTCAGCCAGTAGGCGTGGTCGACCTCTCGGGTCAGATCGCGGGTCACCCGGTCGATGCGGTCGATGTCCGCCTGGCCGCGACGGGCGAGCAGGTCGTTGGCGGCGTTTCGACCCTCGAGCAGGGAAACGAGCCCGCGCGCCAGCGTGGCGGCCGCGGCGGTCGTGAGCTGGAGCTGGTAGACCGGGGTCAGCGGTTGGAAGGAGTGGCGCAGCAGGAGCCCCTGGATCTCCGGCTCGGGCGGCACCAGGGCCAGGTAGCCGCGCGCCCCGGAGCGCTCTCCGTAGGCCAGAGCGCGGGTCAGGAGGACCTCGCCCGCGCCCTTGCCCTGGTGCTGCGGCAGCACCCACAGTTCCGACAGGATGCACTGCCGCAGGCGGACGATGGCGGCGCAGAAGCCGACCGTCTCGCGCCCGTCGATCGCGGTGAAGAAGCCGTCCGGGTCGTGGTCGACCAGGTGCTCGAGGTTGGGGTCGAGGTCCATGTCGAGGTCGAGGACCGACGGGCGCCTTTCGAAGGCCGCCACCTTCGGAGCCAGCGAGTCGCGAAGCACCACGACCCCGGGCAGCTCCTCGCGATTGGTCCGCCGCGCCTTCACCTTGCCCATCGTTGCCGTCCCACCCCGTTCCGCTGCCGAGCCGACTGAAACGTGAGTGTAGCAGAGCGCCGTGCAGGGCAGGGGGAGGCGGCGGTGCTACACTCGCGCCATGCCGAAAACCCTCCCCCTCGCTGTCAAACGTGACGTCGCATTCGAGGCCAACCGCGACCACTGGCTCAACGGGCTGCGCATTCTCGAGGCACAGCGCGGTCAGATCGCGGAGGGTGGCGGGGAGCGGGCCGCCGAGCGCCAGCGCTCGCTCGGCAAGCTGCTTGCGCGCGAGCGGGTGGCGGCGCTCGTGGACCCGGGATCGACGTTCCTGGAGCTCTGCTCGTTCGCGGCCTGGGGGCTCTACGAGGAGTGGGGCGGGGCGCCCTCCGCTGGAGTCGTGGTCGGGCTCGGGAAGGTCAGCGGGCGCGAGTGCGTGGTGGTCGCCAACGACGCCACCGTCAAGGCCGGCGCCTGGTTCCCGATGACCTGCAAGAAGATCCTCCGGGCGCAGGAGATCGCGATCGAGAACCGGCTGCCGATCATCTACCTGGTCGACTCCGCGGGCGTGTTCCTGCCGATGCAGGACGAGATCTTCCCGGACCGGGAGCACTTCGGTCGGGTGTTCTACAACAACGCCCGGATGTCGGCCGAGGGCGTGTACCAGATCGCCGCCATCCTCGGCTCGTGCGTGGCCGGCGGCGCCTACTTGCCGATCATGTCGGACGAGGCGCTGATCGTGCAGGGGACCGGGACGATCTTCCTGGCCGGGGCTCACCTCGTGCAGGCGGCGATCGGTGAGAAGATCGACAACGAGGCCCTGGGCGGGGCCGAGGTGCAGGTCGACATCTCCGGGGTGGTGGACGATCGCTTCCCGAACGACCGCGCGGCCATCGACCACATCCGGACCCGGATCGGCGAGCTCGCCCGGGCCCCGCTGGCCACCTTCGACCGCATCGACCCGCGGCCGCCGGCGTGCGATCCCGACGAGGTGCTCGGCATTCTGCCGGTCGACCGGACCCGGCCCTACGACACCCACGCCCTGCTGGCGCGGCTGCTCGACGGGTCCGAGTTCGCGGAGTACAAGGCCACCTACGGACAAACCCTGGTCTGCGGAACCGGTCGCATCGAGGGGTGGGCGGTCGGGATCGTGGCCAACCAGCGCCAGATCGTCCAGGCCAGGCGCGGGCTCGCCCCGACCGACCGCGAGATGCAGATTGGGGGCGTCATCTACTCGGACGCCGCCGACAAGGGGACCCGCTTCGTCGAACTGATGAACCAGAAGGGGGTCCCGTTGCTGTTCCTGCAGGACGTCACGGGCTTCATGGTCGGGTCCAAGGCGGAGCGCGGGGGCATCATCAAGGACGGCGCCAAGATGGTCAACGTGGTGGCGAACTCGGTCGTCCCGAAGATCACCGTCTTTGTGGGCAACTCGTTCGGCGCCGGCAACTACGCGATGTGCGGCCGGGCCTACGGGGCGCGCTTCTTCTACGCCTGGCCGTCGGCTTCGATCGCCGTGATGGGCGGTCAGCAGGCATCGGAGACGTTGCTCGCCATCCAGCTCAAGAACCGGGGCGACGAGGTCTCGGAGGGCGAGCGCAAGGCGCTGCTCGCCCAGATCCAGGACCGGTACCTCTCGGCCATGGATCCGCGCTACGCCGCCGGCCGGCTGTGGATCGACGAGATCATCGATCCCCGGCGCACTCGCGAGGTCGTCGCCCGCAGCCTCGCCGCGGCTGCGCACCGGGCAGAGATCCCGCCGTTCAAGGTTGGCGTGCTGCAGACCTGACCGGCGCGCTCGTCGTGCCTTGCTCGAGAACTTCCCAGGCGACGAACCACGGCGCGCCGACCGCGTATTCTCGGTGTGGGGCAGTGGAAGGGAACGCGGGGGCCGGATGTTGCAACCAGCACGTTGCGGCTGGTCTGTGCGTTGATCGGAGCGGCCGCAGCGGGCCGCGGGCAAGTCGCGGCGCGGAAGTGCCGGCGTTCAGCCGGGGGCGAGGATCGCGAACGATGACAGCTGCGAGGGACTTGGCGACGAACGGCGGGGAAACCCGGAAGCGCCGGCCGCGCGGACTCGGCGCCCTGCTGCTCGCGGCCTCTGTCGTCATGCTGCCGGCCGCGATCGCGTGGTCTGCCGACAAACCGAAGCAGGACGAGGAGCAACAGCGCCGATCGACCAAGGACCTGCCCGAGCACTGGCGGGTCTGGATCGAGGAGGAGGTCTACCCGCTGATCAGCAAGGATCAGAAGCGGGCCTTCCTCGCCCTCGACACCGAGGCCCAGCGCCAGGCGTTCGCCGAGCGCCTGTGGGTTCTGTGGGGCCGCCAGACCGGGATCGGCTCGAGCTTCCGGTGGATGTACAACGAGCGGTTGAGCTACGCCCGCGCGGAGTTCGAATCGACCACCGAGGACAGGGCCCGAGTGCTGCTCATCCAGGGGCCCCCGGTCTACCGGTTCGTGTCGCGGTGCACCGAGTTCTTCAATCCGCTCGAGTTCTGGGGCTGGCCGTACATTGAGGGCCTCGGCGAGGACGTCGTCGTGCTGTTCTACCAGACGGGCGGCACCGGACGTTACCGCATGTGGTACGGCACCGAGGGCCGCCGGGTCCTGTACGTCACCATGGCCGGCGCCGAGAGCCGCGGCGTCCCCTACGGCGTCACGACCATGGACAACCCGCGCTATCGCTGCCCGGAGGGCGACACTCTCATGAACCTGCTCGCGGCCGCCGAGATGTGGGGCCGCGACGCGAACTACCTCGCGGCGATGACCGAGTTCCGGCCGGTCGATGAGCAGCGCGAGGAGGGGGCGGCGGGCCGGTTCATGGAGTTCTCCGCTCTCGTCGACGAGAAGGCCGAGCCGCTCGACTTCAAGGTGCACGAAGAGTCCTGGGGCGCCGATGGTGGGCTCGTCCAGATGGGCTTCTCCGTGAACGTGGACGGCAGGGGGCTCGGTACCACCCCGGTCGGCGACATCGAGGTCGTCCAGCTCGACGTGGTTGGCGAGGTCTCCCGGCAGTCGCAGATGGTCGACCGCTTCCGCTACGTTTTCTCGGTCCCGGCGGCCGAGGGCACGCTCGGGCTCGCCTTCGAGCGCTTCCTGCGGCCCGGTGACTACACCCTCCGGCTGAAGGTCGAGGATGTTCACTCGAACAAGGCCGGTGTCGCCGAGCACTCATTCACCGCCAGCCCCCAGCCGACCGGAGAGCCGCCGCCGGCCTTGGCGGCGACGACCGCTGCGGCCGCCGGGGAGGCGGACGCGGTGATCGAGCTCGACCTCAGCGCGACCGAGCAGCCGCTGCTCAAGCTGGTCGGCCCCGAGGGCGACGCGGTCAGCGGAGTCCGCCGCTTCGAGGCGGTGGTGCGCGATGAGGTGCGCCGGGTGCGGTTCACGATCAACGGCGAGGAGATATTGGTCAAGAACCGTCCGCCCTACGACGTCGACCTCGACCTCGGCCCGCTGCCGCGGCTCACCACCGTGACCGCCATCGGCTACGACGCCGACGGCAGCGAGATCGCGCGCGACCAGCTCGCGATCAACGTCGGCCGCGAGCGCTTCTACGTGCGCTTGCTGCCGCTGTCGCCGGGTGCATCGCGCGGCGGCAAGGTGCGGGTGGCGGCGGAGGTCAACGTCCCTGGCGACGCGGAGCTACGCCAGGTCGAGATCTACTGGAACGACGAGCTGCTCGCGACCGTTACGGCACCGCCGTTCGAAGCCTCGGTGACGCTCAAGGGCGGCGGCGAATTCGGCTACCTGCGTGCCGTGGCGACGACCGCCGACGGCAGGGTGGCCGAGGACCTTCAGTTCGTCAACGCTCCCGAGTTTGGCAGCGTGGTCGAGGTGACCGCGGTCGAGCTCCCAGTGACGGTGTTCGACAAGGACGACAAACCTGTCGAGAACCTCGTCCAGGGGGACTTCAGGGTCCTCGAGGACGGCGTGGAGCAGGCAATCTCCGCCTTCGCGCTGCACCGCGACCTGCCGGTGCGGCTCGGGATCGTAGTCGACACCTCGGGCTCGATGGAGGCCGCGCTGCCGACGGTGCAGCGGGTGGTCATGGGCTTCCTGCGCAACCTGCTGCGACCCCAGGACCGGGCCTTCATCGAGACCTTCTCGGACCGCCCCGACCTGCTCGCCCCGTTCACTGCCGACTTTGCGACCCTCGAGAACGCGCTGCTCGCGCTGTACGCCGATCGCGAGACCGCGTTCTATGACTCGGTGATCATGGGCCTCTTCCAGTTCTCCGGCGTGCGGGGCCGCAAGGCGATGGTGGTGCTGACCGACGGCGAGGACAACACCTCGTCGCACGACTTCGACAGCGCCGTCGGCTACGCGCAGCGTGCCGGGGTCACGATCTACACCATCGGGATCGACCTGCCCGCCACCAAGGTGGTCCCCCGCTGGCAGCTGTCCAAGCTCGCCGAGGTCACTGGCGGCCAGGCGTACTTCGTGTCCAGCGACAGCGACCTCGAGAGGATCTACGCGGAGATCGACCGCGAGCTGCGCACCCAGTACCTGCTGGCGTACAGCTCGAGCTCGGAGCGGCCGCCGGACCAGCTCCGCAAGATCGAGGTCGAGCTCGTCCAGAAGAAGTACAAGGTCCGCACGATCTCGGGATATTATCCTGGTGGCGTGTGATGGGACCGCCCGGCACGCGGCGTTCAGACGAGGGGAGCACCAGTGGACACGACCAGACGCCGGATCGCCACGAGCTGCGCCGCAATCGCCCTGGCCGTGCTTGCCGCCGCCCCGGCAGCCACCGCGGGCGACGAGGCGGCGAGGCAGGCGAGCGAGCAGATCGAGCGGGGTTTCGTGGCGGCGAAGAACGGCTACTGGCAGGAGGCGCTGTTCCGCTTCGAGCGGGCGAACGCGCTGACGCCGGACCAGCCGCGAATCCTCAACAACATCGCGGTCTCGCTTGAGGCGGCCGGCCGCTTCGAAGAGGCGCTCGCGACCTACGAAGCGGCGCTCGCCGTCGCCCCGAACGACCGGGTGCTGCGACGCAACTACTCCCAGTTCAAGGAGTTCTACGAGTCCCAGATGGCGGCGCAGCCGGCGGCGGCCGACGACAAGGCCGGTGAGCAGCCGCCGGGCGGCGGGTCGACGGACAGCGGGGAGAAGGACGATGCGTAGGCCCGTCGCCTTCCTGTTCGTCGCGGCGCTCGTGGTGGCGGCCGCAGCCGCGGCGGCGACCAAGGAGCTGCGGATCAACCTCTGGATCGAGCCGGACCTCAAGCTCGATGGGTCGGAGAAGATCTACATCGGCCCGGTGCTGATCGAGCAGCGCGGGGGCAGCCAGACGAGCTCGACCGACCTCGAGGCGAGCCGCGAGTTCGATGACTACCTGCGCAAGGTCCTGCGCCGCAAGACCCGCCTTGACGTGCTGCCGCCCCTCGAGAACCTCGAGCTGCCGACCGACGACCCGCTCGAGCTCGCCACGATGAAGCAGTTCTGGGTCGACCTCGGGGCGGCCACCGACGCCGACTACATCGTGGCGGCGTCGATCGACGTCAAGGTCCTCGACCGCGCCGGCTACAACACCGAGGAGTACGTGTCGCCGACCGACGGCAAGACCTACTTCCGGCAGGTCCTGGTCGAGGAGACGGGCTTCAACTTCGACATCCTGATGACGGTGTACGACGGCAACACGGGCGAGCAGGTCCTGAGCGAGCAGATCACCGACTTCAAGGAGCGCTCCGACCGCAAGCTCCGGGAATCCGAGGACATGTTCCAGGAGCTGTACAACCTCGACAACCGGCTGCTGGGAGTGTTCGTGCCGCGCAGCGTCGTGGCCAAGCGAACGCTCTACACCGATTGAGGCGATGGTGGCGCGAGCCGTGGCCCGCGATCCCGAGCCCGAGCGGCGAGGGCCCGCGCTGCCGGCGAGCTACGAAAGCGAGTCAGCGAGCCGCGATGTGATCGCGTGCTGTCGACGGAGGAAGGCATGAGGATCTGGGGTCGGGTGCTCATCGCGCTGCTGCTGGTGTCCACGCCGGCGGCTGCCCAGTACGCCTACATCGGCGGTCAGAACAAGGTTCGCTACGACGTCTTCGACTGGAAGACATACGACACGCCGCACTTCAAGATCTCTTTCTACGACCGCGTCGAGCCGCGGCTGGAGAAGATCGCGTCCTTCGCCGAGAGCTCGTACGACGACCTCGCGCGCCGGCTCAACTTCCAGGTCCTCGAGCCGATCCCGATGATCACCTACGCCACCCACGGCGAGTTCGAGCAGACCAATCTCTTCTCGGGCTTCGTGCCGGAAGGGGTTGGCGCGTTCGCGACCCCGGTCCGCAACCGGATGGTGCTGCCGGTCGACCTCGCCGACCGCGAGCTGCAGCAGCTGATCCAGCACGAGCTGACCCACATCTTCCAGTACGAGATCCTCTTCCAGGGGCGCCGTGGGCGGGCCGTCTACGCGCGACCGCCGATCTGGTTCATGGAGGGTATGGCGTCCTACTTCGCCGACGACGAGGACAGCCGCGACGAGATGTACATGCGGGACATGGCGCTGTCGGACCTGGTGCCGCCGATCAACGAGGCCCCGGGCGGCTTCCTCGCCTACCGCTACGGGCACAAGGTCTTTGAGTTCGTCGAGGAGGAGTGGGGCGAGGACGGGGTCCGCGACCTGGTGTTCGCCTTCCGCGGCGTCGTCGGGGGCGGACTCGAGCGGCCGATCAAGAACGTCTTCAACATGGACCTCGAGGAGTTCGACGCCCGCTTCCGGGTCTGGCTGCGCAAGAAGTACGAAGGCGTCGCCGACCGCGGCACGCCGCGCGAGTTCGGGCGTCCGTTCTACATCCACGGCGTCTCCGGGAGGGCCAACCAGGCGTCACCGGCGATCTCGCCGTCGCACGACCTGGTGGCCGCCTTCACGACCTACAAGCAGGACGTCGACGTCGCGTTGTTCGGGATCCCTGATCGCAAGCTCTACAAGAACCTGACCAAGGGCTACACGGTCAAGTACGAGTACCTGATCGCCCAGGGCTTCACGACCGCTCCGAAGGAGGGCCGCGACCTCGCATTCTCGCCTGACGGCGACCGGATCGCGGTGTTTGCTCGAGCCGAGCGCACGCGCTCGCTGCTGCTGCTCGATACCAAGAAAGGCGGCATCGCGGAGCGCTTCGAGATCCCGCTGCCGATTGACCAGCCGTCGACGCCGGCATTCTCCCCGGACGGCCGGACCATCGCCTTCAGCGCCATCCGGGAGGGCGCTTGGGACATCTATCTGCTCGACCGCACCACCGGTGAGGTCCGCAACCTGACCAACGACGAGTGGTACGACGCGGCGCCCGCCTTCCGGCCGAACGGGACCCAGCTCGTCTACACCTCGCAGATCGGGGAGTACGGCAAGCTGGTGGGGATCTCGCTCGAGGACCCGAGCCAGCGCCAGCAGCTGACCTTCGGGCCGGGAAACGACGAGGGCGCGGCGTTCTCGGAGGACGGCCAGCGGCTGTACTTCGCCTCCGATCGCGTCGACGGGATCTACGACATCTACAAGCTCGACGCCGAAACGCGCGAGCTCGAGCGGCTCACCTACGTCTACGGTGGTGCCGTGAACCCGGTGCCGGCCGACACCCTGGAAGGGGAGCGCGTCGGCTTCCAGGCCTACCACCGCGGGCGCTGGGACCTCTACGCGGCCGACGCCGGGCAAGGCGAGCCGATGGGCGTGGAAGGCGCCCCGGAGACCGAGTTCAAGCAGGAGCCGTACCTGCCGGCGGTCAGCATCTCGGTCGACCCCAAGGACGCCAAGGACGTGGCGAACCGCAAGCTGTTCATCGAGGACGCGGCGGCCATCGTCGGCGTCGATCAGGAAGGGAACTTCCTGTCCCAGGCCTACGTCTCGATGTCCGACCAGTACGGCGACCGCCGGTTCTGGCTGCTGCTCAACTCGGTCGACACCTTCTCGGACTTCCAGGTCGGCTTCGTCAACCTCGAGCCCCGCCTGCAGTGGGGGGTGACGCTGTACGACGACCGCAGCTTCTACCTGACCGGCTACGATGCCCTCCGCGACGACTTCTACGGCCGCGAGCAGGTCTACCGGGTGACCGGTCTGACCCTCGACAGCCAGTACCCGCTGTCGCGCTACTACCGGCTCGAGGGCTCGGTCGGCTACTTCAGCCGCTCCGCCGACCTCCCCGCGACCAGCCCCGAGGGCCAGCTCACCTTCATCTCGTACGACGACCAGGCGCCGATCGTCAGCGCGGCGGTCGTCGGCGACACCACCGCGTGGAACAATTACGGGCCGCACCAGGGTTCGCGCTGGGAGTTCCGGCTGCTCTACGCGGCCGACGTCGAGGGCGGCGGCACTCTGACCGCGCAGGGGACCGTCGACTACCGGAAGTACTTCGCGCTGTCGCGGCGCAACGAGCTCGCGTTCCGGCTGTGGGGCGCCTACGCCGACGGCAACGAGCCGTCGGTGTTCGCGTTCGGCGGCCTCGACACGGTGCGCGGGTATCCGACCCGGTCGATCGCCGGCAACGAGGCCGGGTTTGTCACGTTGGAGTGGCGCTTCCCGTTGATCGACCGGCTCGACCTCTCCTTCATGTCCCTCGGCGAGATCCGCGGCCGCTTCTTCGCCGACATCGGCTACTCGTGCTACAGCACCGGCGACACCGAGTACAACTGGTACGGCGAGCCCGGCTGCACCTTCATCGGCGAAAAGGTCTACACCAACCCGTTCACCGGCGAGGTCATCAGCCGCGGCGAAGAGGGCAGGCTGACCGACGGCGTGGCCTCGTACGGGTTCGGCATCTCGATCAACCTCTTCGGCCTGCCGTTCCACTGGGACTGGGTCAACCGCTGGGACCTCAAGGACTCCCTCGGCGGCACCGAAACCTACTTCTGGATCGGCTGGCAGTTCTAACCCGCGTTTCGCACCGTCCCGTGCTTCGGCGTCGCCGCTGGCGGTACGGGGGTGTTGCACGTGCCGGTGCGAAACGCGGGTTCAAGGGATAAGAGATCCGAGAGTCTCGCGATCATCCTGGATCGCCGGAGGTCCTGTCGTCGCTCTCTCAGCTCGGACCTTGGCTCACAGAGCCCGACACCTCACTTCCCGGGGTAGTAGCCGCGGATCGTCTGCACCTTCAGGCCCGGCTTGGCGACCTCGACCGTAATCTCGCGGAACTCCTCGAACGGCTTCGATGACGGCGACGAGTACCAGAGCAGGTACTGCGAGCGCAGCAGCTCGGCGATCCGCGCGTAGACCGCGGGCAGCTCGTCGACGGACTTCGGGAAGAAGGCCTCTCCCCCGGTCTCCGCCGCCAGCGATTTGAGCACGCCGCGGGAGTTGAAGTCGAGAGAGCCCAGCCCGAGCCCGATCGGGAAGATCGGCACCCGCATGGTGTGGGCGAAGCGCTCGGCGACGCTCCAGCCGGTGCGGGAGGTGGTGTCCTCGCCGTCGGTCAGCAGGACCACCGCCTGCCGGCCGCGGCGGCCGCGGAACTGCTCGAGCGACCGCACCACGGCGTCGTGCAGCGAGGTGCCGCCCTCGGGCTGGAGGCGGTCGAAGCGGCCTTCAACCTGCCGGACGTCCTCGGTCCACGCCACCTCGACGGTGGCATCCCAGGCAAACCGGATGAGCACGACCGAGTCGTCCTCCTCGAGCAGCGCGTCGGCGAATCCCCGCAGCGCCTTCTTCACGTCGTCGAACTCCTCCACCATCGAGCCGGAGGTGTCGACCGCGATCGCCAGCGACAGCGGCAGGTCGGAGGTGGTCCCGAAGCCCTCGATCTCGACCTGCTGGCCGTCCTCAAGGACCGTGAAGTCAGCTTGTGTGAGACCGGCGACCGGCAGGTCACGCCCGTCGAGCACCACGATCGGCAGCTCCACCAGCTCGACCTGAACCGAGCCCACGAACCCGCCGCCGCCCGCCATGGTGAGGACGACGTCGCCCCGGTTGCCGCCGGCGTCGACGGCGTCGGCCGCCAGGATATTGGCCGTTGCCAATTTCGCCGCGTCGACCTCGACCACGCACGGGCACTCGGCCCAGCGCGCGATCTGCTCGTCGTCGAGGCTGAGGGTCACTTGCTGGATCTGCTTGGCCCCGGTGACCGAGACCGTCACCAGGCGTTTGCCGTCGCGCACCGAGTCTTCGGGCGCGAGCAGGATTTCGACTCCGATCTGGCCGGTTGGGTTGTTGAGGACCACCGCGTCCTCGCCCAGGAAGCGGCCCTGGCTGTCGGCGGCAACGGCGCGCACCGTGGTGCGGCGCACGATCGCGCCGAGCGGGACCGACACCGTCCACGGGGGGCGGTTGCGGCGGCCGAGCGAGCGGGCGTCCTGGAAGAACTCGACGCTGGCGGTGCCCTCGGGGGCCTCGACCTCGAGCTGGATGGCGCCGATGCCGCCGATGTCGGGCGGCGGCAGGAAGCGGACGCCGCCCTGCTGGGGCGGGGTCAGCTCGAGGGCGACCGCGTCCGGGGGCGCCCCCTCGGGCGCGACGAACGGCTCGGCCATCTCCTTGACCTCGATGTCGCCGAACCAGACGCCGGAGCTCGCGCCCTCGGCCGCGGCCAGTCCGACCTGCAGCTCGTAGGTGCCGGGAGGCCACTCCCGATAGAGCATGGCCGAGCCGTCGGCTGCGACGGCGACCACCGCCGCGTGCCGGTCGACGATGTCGTCGCCGTCGAGCAGCGTGACCAGGATGCGCGCCCGATCGCCGACGTGGGAGCGGTCCTCCGGAGCGACCTTGACGACGATTCCGACCACCGTGTCGTCGGCGCCGCGGCCGAGCTGCCGGACCTCGACGCTCAACGCCAACGGGCGGTCCTGATTGTCGGCGGCGGAGGCGAGGACGGGTAGGACGAGCGCGAGCAGCAGCACGCAGCGGAGCTTCATGGCGACCCCCTGTTCCGGTGAGGGCAACCCGGACGCGCCGTCCCGCCATTCCAGGGCGCGATGCGCGGCGGTCGCCGGCAGCCCCGAATGCGCGGTGTGGCGGAGGCCGGGTCCCCTACCTGACCTCGATCGGGAGCGCGGCGAGGACCTGCTGGTCGGCGCCGCTGACGTAGCGCAGCTCGTAGTCTCCGGTTTCGAACGGGGCGGCGAGGCTGGCCGGGCTGCCGGCCGAGGTGAAGCACCAGTCGTCGTGCTCCCGGGGGCCGGCGTCCCGGGCTGCGATCGCCAGGTAGTCACCCGGCCGGTCGGGTCCGGTCCATCGCACGTCGAAGCGGGTCCCGGCGCGGACCCGCGGCGGCGCCTTGAGGCTGGCAGCGGCCAGCACCACCGCGACCGTGGCTCGCCTTCGCACTCGGTTGCGGTCGCCCTCGATGTAGCGGATTTCGTAGTTGCCCGGGTCCCAGGGTGCGTCGAAGCGTGCTGGGCTGCCCTGGGAGGTGAGATGGAGGCTGACATAGTCAGCGTCTGCTGCGCCCTCCGAGGCCATCGCCAGGTAGTCGGCCGGCCGCGCGGGCCCTTCCCAGTCGACCTCGAAGCGGCTTCCGGCGGCGACCTCCGACGGCGCCTCGAGGGTGACAATGACCGAGGTGACCTCGACGCTGGACCGCGCCAGCGTCCGCTCCGACAACCCACTGACGTAGCGCACCTCCCAGGGCCCTTCCTCGCCCGGCGCGACGAGCGCTGCCGGGCTTCCCCCGCTGGTCGGCGCGCAGGCGGAGGCGGCCGCCGAGGGCATGCCCGGCTTGACCAGGCTCAGGTGATCGCCCGGGTTGTCGGGTCCGGTCCACGAGACGGGCAGCGGCTCGAACGGCAGCACCTCGGCAGGCGGCGCGAGCGTCACCTCCGGCGCGGTGGTCTCGATCGCGGCGCGGGCGACGACCCGGCTCGAGCCGCCGGCCAGCAGCTCGTGAAGGCGCACCTCGAGCGAGCCGGGCTCGTCCGGCGCGCGCAGCTCGACGAGACCGGCCGGCCCGAGCGCGGTCCCGGCATCGACCCAGGCCGGCGCGGGCTCGTCGCCGGCGGCCAGCGACACCTGGTAAAGCCCACTGCCGACGCCGCCGGCGCCGATGAAGACGGGTCCGCCCGCCACCGGCCGAGCGGGGATGACCTCGAGGTCGGCCAGGGGAGGAACAGGCAGCTTGAGGGCGAGGTCGAGTCCATCCATTGCCGGGACCGCGATCTCGTCGAGACGGACCGGCTCGGCATCGACTCCGACCAGCTCGAGCCCGTAGAGGCCGGCCGGGGCGGTCCCGACGAAGTACTCCCCGCTGGTGGTCAGCTCGCGCCGCTCGGCGGTGATCGCGTGGATGAGCGTAGCGGCTGCGGGGCTCGGCGCGCCGGCGAGTCGGAACTGCACCGACGCATCACCGGCCCCTACTGTCACGAGATCCTCAACCGCCCAGCGCAGGGCGGCGAGAAGGGTCGCAGTCGAGGTGGCGTTGCGGCTCGGCGCAACGCTGCCGAAGCGCTTGACGGCATCGTCGGCAAGCCCCACGCCGACCACGCGCAGCTCGACGCCGGACGCGAGTGCGGCGACCGCAGCCTGCTCGTCGCCGAAGCAGGTCTCCTCGCCCGCGGTGACGAGCACGATCCGTCGCAGGCCCTTGCCCTCGCCGAGGTCGGCCGCGGCTGCGGCCACGGCCAGCAGCAGCGGCCGCGCGCCGGCCGGCCTCACGGCGTCGAGGGCTGCTCGCCAGGCGGCGGCATCGGGCGGCCCCGGCTGGACCGCGAGCGTGGCGCCCGCGCAGGGATCCTGCTCGCCGCCCGGCAGTCCGCCGCCGAGGAGCCGCAGGCCGAGCTCTAGGTCGGGATCGCCGGAGCGCTCGAGCAGCCAGGACAAGAGCGCCAGCCGGGCGGCGACGAAGCGCGGCCGGCCGGCGTCGAGCGCCGTCCACATCCCCTGCGAGGCGTCGAGGACCACCTCGACTCGCGCTTGCGCTGCGGCGCCCGCCGGGAAGGCGAGGCCGCATAGCAGCAGCCAGGAGACGGGGCTCCGCACCTGTCGATCTTAACCCGCTAGAGCTCCTTCACGGCCGTGAGCAGCTCGAGGATCGCCTTCTTGCCGTCGTTGAAGAACATCAGCGTGTTGTCCATGGCGAACAGCGGGTTGGGGATGCCGGCGAAGCCCGGGCTCAAGCTGCGCTTGATCACCACCACCGTGCGCGCCTTGTCGACGTCGATGATCGGCATGCCGGCGATCGGGCTCTTCGGGTCGGTCCGCGCCACCGGGTTGACGACGTCGTTGGCCCCGACCACGATCACCACGTCGACCTGTGCCATGGTCGGGTTGATGTGGTCCATCTCGATCAGCTTGTCGTAAGGCACGTCGGCCTCGGCGAGCAGCACGTTCATGTGGCCGGGCATGCGSCCCGCCACCGGGTGGATCGCGTACTCGACGGTCGCGCCCCTCGCCTCGAGCTGGTTGGCGAGATCGCGCACCGCGTGCTGCGCCTGAGCCACCGCCATGCCGTAGCCCGGGACGAACACGACCCGTTGCGCGCTGTCGAGGACCATCGCGACCTCGTCGGCGGAGGCCGCCTTGACGGTGCGGTAGACCTCGTCGGCGTCGGGCGTTTCGCCGGTCGGCCCCATGGCGCCGAACAGCACGTTGGCCAGGGAGCGGTTCATGGCCTTGCACATGATGTTGGTGAGGATCACCCCCGACGCCCCGACCAGGGCGCCGGCGATGATCAGCACGTCGTTGTTGATGACGAAGCCGGTGGCCGCGGCCGCCAGGCCGGAGTACGAGTTCAGCAGCGCGATCACCACCGGCATGTCGGCGCCGCCGATCGACATGGTCAGCAGAACCCCGAGGATGCCGCTGACGCCGACCAGGGCCCAGTAGAGCAGGATGTTCTCAGGCTGGAGGACCATCAGGACGCCGAAGCCGACGGCGGCGATCGCGGTCACGACCTTGAGGGCGTCCATGCCGGGGAAGCGGTCCTTCTTGAGGAGCAGCAGGCCGCCGATCGCGATGCCGCTGGCGATGAAGATCAGCGCATAGACCTCGTGAGCGGTGCTCTGCGGGTCCCAGTGGGCCACTCCGTAGCCGATGGCGCCGATGGCCGTCGCCGCCGAAACCCCGTACTTGGTGAGCTTCTGCCAGGTCTTGAGCTTCCAGGAGACGCACAGGAACTCGGCGAGCTTGCCGAAGGCGACATAGGAACCGAAGAAGGTCACCGAGCCGATGATCCCGGACGCGACCGTGGCGATCTTCATCTGGAGGTCGCCGCCCGCCGGAGTCGGTCCGCCGGAGTAGGCGGTGAATGCGGCCATCATCGCCGACCCGGCGACCAGCACCGAGGCGGCACCGCCGAAGCCGTTGAGCAGGCCGACCATCTCGGGCATCGCGGTCATCTTGACCCTGAGTGCCAGGATGACGCCGGCCACGGACCCGATCGCGACGCCGAGGACGAGGGTTGTCCAGTCCCACTGGAAGCGACCGCTGATCAGCGTCGCCGCCACCGCCAGCACCATGCCGAGGGTGCCGAGGTAGTTGCCGGTCATCGCGGTGCGCGGACGCGCGAGCAGCTTGAGGTCGTAGATGAAGAGGACGGAGGCGACCAGGTACAGGGTGTTTGTCAGGTGCTCGATGCTCATGGTGCCCACCTACTTCCGGCGGAACATCTTGAGCATGCGATGGGTGACCACGTAGCCGCCGACCACATTGATGGTGCCGAAGACCAGGGCCACCAGGGCCAAGGGCTTGCCGATCGGGTGGAAGTACTCGGTCCCCTGGAGGGCCCCCGCCAGCACCAGGGCGCCGACGATGGTGATGCCCGAGATCGCGTTCGAGCCGGACATGAGCGGCGTGTGCAGCGTCGGCGGCACCTTGGTGATGATCTCGATGCCGACGAAGACCGCCAGCACGAAAACCGTCAGCAGCATGACAAGATCGTTCATGACGTAGCCCCCCCCTCCTGCACGGCCCCCACGGCCTCGAGGACCGTCGGGTGGACCACCTTCCCGTCCTTGGCGACCAGGGTGCCCGCCGTGATCTCGTCGGCGAGATTCACCTCGAGCGCGCCCTTGCGCACGAGATGGAGCAGGAACGTGGAGATGTTCTTGGCGTAGAGCTGGCTCGCGTGGTGAGGAACCATGGCCGGGAGGTTGAGCGGGCCGAGAATGGTGACCCCGTTGTGGACCACTGTCTCGCTGGGCCGGGTCAGCTCGCAGTTGCCGCCCCGTTCGGCTGCCAGGTCGACCACGACCGCG
Source organism: Holophagae bacterium (assembly GCA_003105185.1). Classification (GTDB taxonomy): domain Bacteria; phylum Acidobacteriota; class Thermoanaerobaculia; order Thermoanaerobaculales; family Sulfomarinibacteraceae; genus FEB-10. The sequence continues at coordinate 16,290 of PQAJ01000151.1, read as the reverse complement.
CCCGAGCTCATGCCCTCCACCATGGCGGTGGTGACCAGGATCGGGGCCTTCTTGCCGGGCACGGCCGCCGTCGTGATCACGACGTCACTTTCTGCGACGACCCTGAACATCATCTCGCGCTGCTTGCGATAGAAGTCGTCGCCGAGCGCCTTCGCGTAGCCACCGGCGTCCTCCGCGGAGGAGGTCTCGAGGTCGAGCTGAACAAACTTCCCGCCGAGGCTTTCGACCTGCTCCCGGACGGCCGGTCGCACGTCGTAGGCGTGGACGATCGCGCCGAGCCGGCGCGAGGTCGCGATCGCCTGCAGTCCGGCGACCCCGGCGCCGAGGACAAAGACCCGTGCCGGYGCGATGGTCCCGGCGGCCGTCATCATCATCGGGAACATCTTGGGCAGCGYGTCCGCGGCCAGGAGCACGGCCTTGTAGCCGGCGATGGTTGCCATCGACGACAGGATGTCCATGCTTTGCGCCCGGGTGATCCGGGGCATCAGCTCGAGGGAGAACAGGGTGACGCCGCGCTCCGCGATCGACCGGATGGCGGTGTGGGCGACGAGCGGGTCGCAGGTGCCGATCACCGCCTGCTCGCGGCGGTAGAGCTTCAGGTCGTCGCCGCCGGCATCCGGGTTCGTGGCGGCGGTTCGCACCTGGAGGATGATGTCGCTGGAGCCGAACAGCGCCTGCCGGGTCGGGACGATCCGCGCCCCCTTCTCGACGTAGGCGGCGTCATCGTAGCCGGCGGGCCCGCCGGCGCCGGCCTGCACCTCGACCTCGAGGCCGGCTCGCGTGAGCGTGGGGACGAATGCGGGGGTCAGCGATACCCGGGTTTCGCCGCGACCGGTCTCCTTGGGCACTCCCACTTTCATCGTCGTGGTCCCCTTCTCCGCCTGAGCTGCCTCTCAGGGCGGCGGTAGCCTAACAGAGACCATCGAGTCGGCTCAAGCCGGCCGGGGGACGCTCGGGACCGGTCGAGCTCGCCGCCCGCCCTACCGAATCGAGTCCCCGAGCGCCCGTCTCGCGCCGGTTCAGCGGAGCTCGGGAACGCGGCGTGTGCCGCCGACGCAGTTGTCAATCGCCACGGTATAATCGGCGGGCGCCAGCATCCGGAGGGGCCATGGAGTTCCGCACCATCGAAGACATCCTCGACTTCGCGATCCGCCGGGAGGAAGCCGCCGCCGAGCTGTACGCATTGATGGCGGAAAGGGTCACTCGTCCCGAGATGCGCGAGGCCCTGCGCTCCTTTGCCGAGGAGGAGAAGCGACACAAGCAGAGGCTGCTCAAGATCAAGGCCGGGGAGCTGCCGGCCGTGAGCGAGGAGAAGATTCTCGACCTCAAGATCGCCGACTACGTCGAGCAGCCGGAACCGACCTCGCGGATGGACTACCCAGAGGCCTTACGCTTCGCCATGAACGCGGAGAGAGCGGCGTTCAGGCTGTACTCGGACCTCGCCGAGATCTCCCCTGCAAACCAGGCCGCGGTCTTCAGGGCACTCGCCCAGGAGGAGGCGAAGCACAAGCTCCGCTTCGAGGTCGAGTACGAGGACAACGTCCTCAAGAGCTGGTAGGCGAAAACCGGGAGCGGCCGCGGCTCACGACCTGAGGACGTTGATCGCCGCCTCGTAGTCCTGGTCCTTGACGTAGACGATGTAGCCGAAGCGGCCGCATTCGGCGGTGACGCCGGTCGATGCGTAGACGTTGATCTTGGCGTCGCAGAGCTTGCGGTGGATCTCGGCGATCGCGCCCAGCCTGTCGTCGCCGGTGATCACCAGAGCATGCTGGGGTCCGGTGACGTTGAAGCCGGCCTTCTCGGCCGCCTTCAGGAGCTGGCCACCGTCGGCAGGGAAGAGCACGAGCTGCGCCTGGCCCGGTCCGACCGGCACCGCGCTGAATGCCAGCAGGTTGACGCCCGAGGACGCGAGCTGGGCGAGCAGGCGGTAAGCCTCACCAGGTTGGTCCTTGACGGTCGCGTGGTAGTACTCGCCGGGAACGATCTTCACTCCCATGGCTCCCTCCTCGCAGGCGGGCGTGTCGGCGTTCATTACGCACGACGCACACGTGCGCTGTCAACCATGTCGGATCGGCGGGGTCTCACGGCCGAGCGCTGCGCGGGACCTTGGCCTCTTCTCTGAGGTACTGGTCGATCCCGGCCGAGGCCTTCTTGCCCGCGCCCATCGCCAGAATCACGGTGGCGGCTCCGGTCACGATATCGCCGCCGGCGAACACCCCCGGGATCGACGTTCGCATCGTCGCTTCGTCGACCACGATGTTGCCCCACTTGTTGAGCTTGAGCCCCTCGGTGCTGTGCGTCAGCAAGGGGTTGGGGCCCTGGCCGATCCCCATCACCACGGTGTCGAGCTCGATGTCGTACTCGCTGCCCTTGATCGGCACCGGGCGCCGGCGGCCCGAGTCGTCGGGCTCGCCAAGCTCCATCTTGATGACCCTGACGCCGGTCACATAGCCCTTGTCGTCGCCGTAGATCTCGACCGGCGAGTTGAGCCAGCGGAAGTCGATGCCCTCCTCCTCGGCGTGCTCCAGCTCCTCGAGGCGGGCCGGCGACTCGGCGCGGGTGCGGCGGTAGAGGCAGATCACCTGCTTGGCGCCGAGGCGAAGGGCGGTGCGCAGGCAGTCCATGGCGACGTTGCCCGAGCCGACCACCGCCACTCTCTCGCCGGGGTTGATCGGCGTGTCGAAGTCAGGAAACGCGAACGCCTTCATCAGGTTGACCCGGGTCAGGAACTCGTTGGCGGAGTACACCCCGATGTAGTTCTCGCCCGGGATCCCCATGAAGTAGGGGAGGCCCGCGCCGGTGCCGATGAAGGCCGCGTCGTAGCCGTGCTCCTCGAGGAGCTCGGCGAGCGAGGCGGTCTTGCCGGCTACGAAGTTGCAGCGAACCTCGACCCCGAGCCGCTCGAGGTTGCCGATCTCGGTCTGGACGATCCGCTTCGGGAGCCGGAACTCGGGGATGCCGTAGACCAGCACGCCGCCCGGCTTGTGCAGCGCCTCGAAGATCGTCACCGCGTGGCCGCGGATCGCGAGGTCGGCGGCGCACGCCAGTCCGGCCGGCCCGGAGCCGATGATCGCGACCCGGAAGCCCGTGCTCGGCGCCCGCTCCGGCATCCTCACCTCGCCCCGCTCCAGCTCCCAGTCGGCGACGAAGCGCTCAAGCCGGCCGACGGCGACGGGCGTGCCCTTCTTGCCCGTCACGCAGACCTTCTCGCACTGGTCCTCCTGGGGGCAGACTCGCCCGCAGATCGCCGGCAGCGTGTTGTCCTTCTTGATGATCGCCAGGGCTCGCTCGAAGTCCTCCTGCTGGATTGCGGCCACGAACGCCGGGATGTCGATGCTGACCGGGCAGCCATCAATGCACTTCGGCTGCTTGCACTCGAGGCAGCGGTCGGCTTCGGCGACGGCCAGCTCGGGGGTGAACCCCAGGGCGACCTCGTCGAAGTTCTTGATCCGCTCCTTGGGGTCCTGCGCAGGCATCGGCTGCCTGGGGATCTTGATCCGCTCCTTTTTGTCGAGCTGGGGGCGCGCCATCACTCGACCTCCCCCGGCGCCGGAACCGCCCGGCATTCGTGCAGCTCCTGGAGGAACCTCTCGCGGGCCACGGCCTCTTGATTGAGATAGGTTCGCTGGCGCTTCATCATGAGGTCGAAGTCGACCTGGTGGGCGTCGAACTCAGGCCCGTCGACGCAGACGAACTTGCTCTCATCGCCAACCGCGACCCGACAGCCGCCGCACATCCCGGTTCCGTCGATCATGATCGTGTTCAGGGAGACGATGGTCGGTATCTCGAGCGGCCGCGTCATGTCCGCGACCGCCTTCATCATGATCGCCGGCCCGATCGCGAACACAATGTCGGGCTTGCCGCGGCTGGCCATGAGGTCCTGGAGGGCGTGGGTGACCAGCCCCTTCGCGCCGAAGCTGCCGTCGTCGGTAGTGTAGATCACCTCGTGCGACGCGCCCTCCATCTCCGGGCGCATGATGATCAGGTCCTTGGTTCGCCCACCGAGGATCGAAACGACGTGGTTGTCCGCCACCTTGAGTGCCCGGGCGATCGGCAGCATGGGCGCAATGCCGGCGCCGCCTCCGATGCAGACGCAGGTTCCCCACGTCTCGATGTGGGTGGGCTTACCCAGGGGACCGACCACCTCGATCGAGTCCCCCTCCTTCATGGTGCCCATCTCCATCGTCGTCTTGCCGACCTCCTGGACCACCAGGGTGATCGTGCCCGCCGTCGGATCGGCGTCGGCGATCGTCAGCGGGATCCTCTCCCCGTGTTCGTGGAGCAGCACTATCACGAACTGGCCGGCCCGGTGCTTGCGCGCCACCAGCGGCGCGTGGACCAGGTAGCGCTTGAACTGGGGGGCGATCTCCTCGACCTTGAGCAACTCCGCCATTCTGCACTCCCACTGTCCCCAACTGGCCATTGCGGCAGTTGACGACCAGCCGGCATCATATCAAGAGTCATTCTGGTTGATGCGTCCCGCCGCCAACGGACTGCTCGGGGGCGCCCGAGGCGGGGTTGCGGTCGTCGGGCTCGATCGTCTCCGCCGATGCAGGGCCGCGGGCCGGGCGGGATGCGCCGGACGGCATCCGGGGCATGGTCACGACGAACTCGCTGCCGTGCGGCCGGTGCGGCCGGCAGCCGACGCGGCCTCCGTAGCCCTCGACGATGGCGCGCACGATGGCCAAGCCGAGCCCGGTGTGCTCAGCCGCCTGTTCCGCCGGTCGCCAGGAGAAGAAGCGCGCGAAGATCCGGTCGCGGTGCTCCTCGGGAACCCCCGGCCCTTCGTCCGCGACCACCACCTCGGCCTGTCCGCCCGCGGCGCGGAGCGTCACGGTCACGGTGCCGCCGGGCGGCGAGAACGAGGCGGCGTTGGCGAGCAGGTTGTCGAAGACCTGGGTGAGGCGGTCGGCCGAGCCGAAGACCATGACCTGCTCGCTGCCTCCGTCGAACGCGAAGCTCGGCCCGGAGTCGCCGGAGCGCAGCCGGAAGCTCTCGACGAGGCCGCCGAGCAGCGCGGCGAGGGCCACTGGCGCGTGGTCCTCCTCGTCGAGGTGGGCGTCGATCCTCGAGATCTCGCGGGCCTCGCTGAGCAGCCGCTCCATGCGCGCCACGTCGCGCTGTGCCATCGCCAGGAAGTGGCGCCGTTCCTCCGGGTCCTCGACCTCGAGCGCCATCTCGGTCGCGGTCCGGATCGAAGCGAGCGGGTTGCGGAACTCGTGGGAGACGTCGGCGGCGAACGATTCGGTGTGTCGCAGGTGCTCCTCGAGGCGGCGGGTCAGCTCTGCGAGGGCGCGCTCGAGGTCGCCGATCTCGTCCCGCCGGCGGCTCGGCTCGAAGCCGCCGGTGAGCCGCCCGCGGCGGTCGAGGATCTCGCCGGCGCGCAGCCGGAGACGCGCCAGCGGACGGGCGATCGTGGTCGCCACGACCAGGGTCAGGACCACCGCGACCGCAAGGCTGGCGAGGAACACCCGGAAGACGTCGAGGCGGACCGCGTACAGAGTGGCCATGATCCTCCGCGTCGACTGGGAGACCACCACCGCGCCCGCCACCTCGTCGTCGATCCGGACCGGGATCGCGATGTGCAGCATGACGGTCCGCGCGGCGTCGCCGAGGACGCGGGTTGCCGCCCCGTAGCGGCCCTCCAGCGCGGCCCGGACCTCGGGGCCGGTCAGGGTGCCGGTGTCGGCGTCGAGCGGGTCCCGCTCGTCGTCCGGCTCGCCGCTGCCGCGGAGCAGGCGGAAGGGGAGGGAGCCGATCAGGTACAGCAGCCGCTGCTGGGGAGGCACCGGGAGCGCGGCGGTCTGGCTCAGCGCAGGCTCGCCCGGCGACCGACGTGGGCCGAGCAGCGCGGAGTCGGCGAGCACCGCGCCCGTGCCGTCAACCACCCGCAGCCGCGCCAGCTGGCGCTGGCCGAGCTTGACCAGGATGGCGCGGGCTCGGGTGGCATCGAGGTCGCCGCTGGCCTCGAGCGCGGCGGCCAGCAAGCGCCCCTCCTGAGCCATCGTGCGCTCCTGGGCGTCGAGGAGATGACGCTCGTAGGTGTCGAGGAAGAGAATGCCGGCGGCCGGCAGGAAGACCAGCAGGATGTTGAAGGCCAGCAGGCGGACCGGCAGCCTGGACAGCGCGCTCATGGCGCAGGCGGTTGCCGGCCGTGGCTCGGACGCAGCGACCGTGCGCCGCGGCCGCCCGGCCGACTCACGCCTTCCCCTCCGCCCAGCGATACCCGAGCCCATACACCGTATCGATGCGATCGAAGCCGGCGTCGATCGCGAGGAACTTCTTGCGCAGCCTCTTGATGTGGGAGTCGATGGTGCGGTCGGAAACGAAGGTGTCGTGCGGGTAGCCTTCGTCCATCAGCTGCTCCCGGGTCTTGACGTGTCCGGGCCGCCGGGCGAGCGCGCGGAGGATCATGAACTCGGTCACCGTCAGCGGCACCGGGGAGCCCTCCCAGATCGCGGTGTAGCGGCGCAGGTCGAGGGTCAGCCGGCCGACCTCGAGCAGCTGCTCGGCGTCGTCGCCGGGGTGGGCAGCCAGCGCGAGGCGGCGGAACAGCACCTTCACCCGGGCCATCAGCTCGCGCATCGAGAATGGCTTGCACAAGTAGTCGTCGGCGCCGAGCTCGAGACCGAGCACGCGATCGATCTCCTCGTCGCGGGAGGTCACGAAGATGACCGGTAGCGTCGCCGACTGCGACCGGATCCGGCGCAGCAGCTCGAGGCCGTCCATGCGCGGCATGATGATGTCGAGCACGACGAGGTCGGGCAGGGACCGCTGGAAGGCCTCCCACGCGGCGGCGCCGTCGGCGAAGGCCGTGACCTGGTAGCCCTCCCGCCGCAGCGCGAACGCGACGGTGTCGCGGATGTTCTGCTCGTCCTCGACGATGGCGATCGCGCCGCTCACGCCCCGAGCGTAGCGGAGGCGGGCGCACCGCGCAACGAAAAGGGGCGCCGTCCCGAGGGAGCGGCGCCGCATGAGGAAGTGAAAGAGAAGGGAACTTGCTCGGTTGTCAGCTGGTCGGCTTCTTGGCCGCCGGGGCCTTCTTGGCGGGGGCCGGCTTGGCGCGCAGCTTCTCGATGCTTGCGGTCAGCTGCTCCACCTTCTTGGTCAGCTCCTCGATCTCGCCCTTGGTCGGCACCCCGACGCGGTGGATCACCGCCGTCACCTGGTCGTCGAGGGTGCGCTCGAAGGTCTCCCAGTAGCTCTCGGCCACGGTCTTCATGCCGGTGACCGTGCCCTTGGCCTTCTCCACCGTCTCCTTGCCGCGGACCTCGACCGTCTCTCCACGCTCGACGAGAGCCTTGAAGAGCTTGTTGCTCTCCTGCTCGGCCATTGCCATCGCGCCGAGCCCGGCGAGCCACACCCGGTGGGCCGATCCCATGAGCTCGTTCTGCAGCTGCTTGGACTTCTTCTTCGCTACCATCTTCGTTCGTCCTTTCTGCCGTTCTCCGGCGTTTCCTGCGTGCTGTCGGGAACCGTCTTGCCGCCCTGCGGCATCAAATCCGAGGAGAATATAACGCGCTGCGGCATGATTGTCAAGAGGTTTTGCCGCTTTGCGGCAAGAATTTCTAAATCATTCGTTTTAAATTAGTTCAGCCAGCAATCTCKAARAATCGGAGGCGGGATAGTGGCTCTGGGGAGGGTCGGCGCTGGATGTTTCGCCGCAAGGCGGCATGATGCTGTCGCGGCACGAGCCGCCGCGGGCTGGGAGTCGGGMGCGGGGGCGCAATCGGGCGCGGGCTGGGGCTCGCACCGAGATCCTGGGTCCTCGCCCCAGGTCGAAAGGGGGGTCACCAGCCCTTGGGGAAGATCGTGTCGACCGCGATCGCTGAGTTGACGAGCTCCTTGGCGGCCTTGGCATAGGGCAGGAGCGCGAACAGGCTGCCCTTGGCGAGCTTCAGCTTGCCGCCCATCAGACCGACGATCGGGTCGGTCTTGCCTGACAGCACCGACTTCCAGTTGGCGGGCGTCGCCTTGATCAGATAGGGGACGTCGGCGAGGTCTGCGGCGGTGGCGGCACGCGCGCTGCGGCAGTCGCCGTGCCAGAGGTCGGCGATCACGACCCGCTCCTCCGGGATCCCCATGTCGCCGTCGGGCGACATCACCATTGCGATCGCCCCCTCCCACTTGGTGGCTGCGTGTTTGTAGTTCGCGTTGGCGTTGATCTTGTCGTTCCAGGAGCGCGCCCAGTCGTCGGTGAAGATTTCGGCTGCCATGCTGCCTCCCTGCGGGTGTCGATGCGCAGAGGGGAGAATACCCGACGATGGCTCTGTCCCACAAGCGCGAGTGCCCCTTGCAGCACCGCGCCCGTTACCGTCTCCGTCTCCGTCCCGCGCACCCCGTCCGCGTAGCACACGGTCGGGTACGGATCGGGGCASGGRTACAGATCCGGGCAAGGGCACGGAGACGGGCACGGAGCGGGGCGGGGGAGCGAACCCCGAACCCCTGTGCCCTAGTCCCTGGCCCCTGAGGGGGCCTGAGCCTTCYTCAGCGCCTGGGCCTGGTAGCGGCCGACGTAGCGGCGGAAGGGCTCTGTGACCGGCCGCGGGATCGGGATGTAGGCGAGCCGGCCGGCCTGCTCCTGGGTGGCCTCGAACAGCCAGCTCGAGATCTGGTCGGCGTTGGCACGGGTGAGGTCGCGAGCCGTGAAGGCGTGAGCGAGGTAGAGCGGAAGCAGCCGCCGCGAGCTTTCCTCGTCGAGGTTCACCGACCAGGGCTGCGGCCGCTCGGCGAGCGGGAAGCGCTCGTGGACGAGCCGGGGCGGGTGGTCGATCAAGTGGGCGAAGACCTGCGCGAAGGCCGCGCCCATCAGCCGCGAGTTGATGCAGCGGAAGGCCGGCGTTGCCACCAGGTGCTGCCTGGCGGCGGCATCCTCGCCGATCTGGTCGAGCCGGCCGTCGATGCCGTCGGTCAGATGGGCGAGGTCGGTAATGAGCCGGCCGTCGCCGGTGCGCAGCCGGAGAGGAAAGACCCAGCACGGCACGAAATCGCAGACCCGGTCTCGGGCCGGCTCGCCGAAAGAGTACTCGACGTGGATCTTGCGCTCGCCGTCGACGCGGCAGACGCGGTGGCAGTTGGTGCAGAAGTGGAGCACGGCGTCGATGTCGAATGGGAACTCGTGGCCGCAGGTCGGGCACTCCATCGGCGTGAAGCGCAGCCCGGCGCCGGGGTTGCGCGCCGCCGGCGGCAGCTCCTCGAGCACCGCCGGGTCAACGACCGGCGCGTCGCCGACAACGGCCGCGGCCGCGCCGTCGACGAGCAGGGTCTCCTTGATCCCCGGGCCTTCGGCCTCGGCGATCCACCACGGCCGCCAGATCACCGCCGAGACCTCCGGATCGAAGACGACGCCGAGGCGGATCACCGCGAGATCGCGGACCAGCTGCTTGCGGTCGAGATCGCCGAACGCGCGCCGCAGGCCGTCCTCGCCGACCTCCAGCGGCAGGGTCAGGACGGCGCGGTCGCAGATCGCCGCCGGCAGGAGCGAGCGCAGGTAGCTCAGCCTGCCCATCCGGGGGAGCTCGGCCGAGCGGGTGGCCAGGGTCGACGCCTCGACGGTGGCCACCGCGAACTCGAGCCGCTTGTCCAGGTCGGGCCGCGAGCGGCCGAACGCGGCCTCGAACAGCGTGCCGACGCCGTGTCGGTAGGGGGCCAGGAAGCGCTGCCGGCGGCGGACCGCGAGGGTCGATGAGAGGGAGGTCCGGTAGCTGTCGGCGCGGCGCGCCGCCGCCGCCTCGGCCGCGGCGATGGCCGCGTCTGCCTCTGGACGGGTGACCAGGAGACCGTTCTCGGTGGCCTCGGTCGAGCTGCTCTCGAGCGGCGCAACAGTGCGGCGGTAGAGCTCGAGGTAGTGGCGGTAGCGGTAGTGGTCGAGGATCGCCTCGCGCAGCGCCGCGTCGTCGGTCACCCGCTCCGGCAGCGTGACGTACAGGGTCTCGTCGTGGCCGACCACGAGGTGGTGCGAGCCGCAGAACGAGCAACGAGCCATGTGGGACAGCACCGGGACCTCGACGTCGGCGCCGCACTCGGTGCAGCGCACGGCGACCGCGAAGCCGGCCTCCTCCGCCGGCGCCTCCGTCGCGGCGGCAGCCGTCGACGCCGCCGGGGCTGGGCCGGAGTGCCCAGGGTCGAAGAGGTCGCGCAGCCTCGAGGTGGCGGATCGCGGGGGCCGGTCGCGGGAGGCGAGGGCGAGCGGGCTGAGCGATGTGTGCAGCGACGCCCACAGCCCGCCGATGGCAGCAATCGGCAGCAGGAACCCTGCCTGCGCGATTCCGCCGGTCACCAGCAGGCTGGCCTGGGCGAAGAGGACGCCGAGCACCACCTCCAGGGTCGGCTGGTGGAGGGCGGCGAGGCCGGCGCCCGGCGCGACTGCGTTCAGCGCGATCGCCGTGACCGCACCGGCCGGCCGCTGCCGGAAGGCGAATGCAGCCGCGGCGGCCGCCGCCGGCGGCGCCAGCAGCGCGAGCAGGAGCCAGCCGGTGGTCACAGCAGCTCCTCGACACGGACGCTGCCGCGGGCGAGCTCCTTGACGAGCGGGACCAGCACTTGGGTGTCGCCGATGTCGAGCGTGGGGTCGGCCAGGGCGCCCTCGAGCAGCATCGCGAGCGCGGTGAACGCCGCCTCCCCTGACGGTTCGGCCCGCAGCAGCGCCCGGCACGCGTCGAAGTCGGCGCCGTGCGGAATGCGCCCGGAGACCACACGTTGTACGAGGCGGCGGTAGCTCTCGTGGGCGGGCGACAGATGGCCGCTATTCAACACCTTGAATCCATGATATCCGGTGTCGGGGGAGAACCCGCGGAGGTCGCGGCATGGCCGAGCTGAAGAACGGCAGTTTCGTGGTCACGGGTGGCGGCCGGGGAATCGGCCTCGCGACCGCCCGGGCGCTGGTCGCAGCCGGGGCGGGTGTGTGCCTGGTCGGGCGGCGAGCGGAGCCGCTCGAGGCCGCGGCCGCGGCTCTCGGCGGCGGGGCGTGGGCGGCTGCCGGTGACGTGTCATCGCCCGCGGACGTCGACCGGGTGGCGGCAGCGGTGCGGGCCAGGTGGGGCCGCCTCGACGGGCTCGTCAACTGCGCCGGCATCGCGCCGATGGCCTCGCTCGACAGCACCGATCCGGACACCTGGGACCGCGCCTTTGCGGTCAACGTCCGCGGCCCCTACCTGCTGTGCCGGGCACTGGGCGGCGCGCTCCGGGAGGGTCGGTCGCCGTCGGTGGTCAACGTCTCCTCGACGCTCGCGGAGAAGCCGATCCCCGGGATGGCCGCCTACAACGCGTCGAAGGCGGCGCTCAACCAGCTGACGCGATCGCTCGCCCTGGAGTGGGCGCCGGCGGTCCGGGTCAACGCGATCATGCCGGGCGTGGTCGACACCCCGATCCACGCCGACCGCGGGCTGACCGAGGACCAGGTGCACTCGATGGACCGCTTCCACCCTCTGCAGCGGATCGGTACGCCCAGCGACGTGGCGTCGTTGATCCTGTTCCTGCTCTCGGACGCCTCGTCGTGGATCACCGGGGCGGCCATCCCGATCGACGGCGGCATGCTGGCGACGTAGGTTCTCGAACCAGGCTTGCTCCTGCCTGTCTGCGTGCCCGTCTCCGTCTCCGACCCTCCCTTGTCGGCCTCGGCCGCATCTCGGGAACGGGCATGGGCACGGAGACGGAGACGGAGGGGAGGCCTCGGGCAGCCAGGATGGCTACCCTACAAGGCTTCACTCCGGTGGCGTGATCTCGATGCGGCGCGCTCCGCCGTCGAGCAGGGTGAGGCGGCAGTGCCACACCCGGGAGTCGGCGGGGATCCACGCCGCCAGGGTGTCCTTGGGCCACTCCACGGCGATGATGGCGGCCGGGTCGGAGAGGAACTCCTCGAGGCCGAGCGCCCGCAGCTCAGGAAGCTGGTCGGCGAGGCGGTAGAGGTCGATGTGGTGCAGGCGCTGGACACCCACCGCCGCGCACGGGTAGCTCTGGACCAGCACGAACGACGGCGAGGACACGTCCTCGGCCGAGCCGCCGAGCCCGACCACCAGGCCGCGCACCAGGGTCGTCTTGCCGGCCGCGAGGTCGCCCTCCAGCAGCACCACGTCGCCGGCGCGCAGGCGGGCCGCCAGCGCGGCGCCGGCACGTTCGGTGGCCGCGGCGGAGGACGACACGCTCGGGTCGGGCTTCATCACGCTCCGGCCAGCTCCCGCCAAGCCTCGGCGACCAGGTCCGGCAGGTTGGAGGCGGGGGTCGCGGCCGGGAAGGCCTCGCCGCCCAGCTCGCCGGCCCGGCCGTGCAGCCAGCACCCGAGCACCGCGGCGCGGATCGGCTCCACGCCCTGGGCGAGCAGCCCGGCGATGGTACCGGTCAGCACGTCGCCGGAGCCGCCGGAGGCGAGGTGGGCGTCGCCGGTCGGGTTGATCCACGCCTGGCCGTCCGGGGCCGCCACGATCGACCGGAAGCCCTTGGCCACCACTACCGCCCCGCTGCGCCGGGCGGCCTCGCGCGCGGCCTCGAGCCGCTGCTCGACCACCTCGGCGGCCGGCCGGCCGAGCAGGCGCGCGAGCTCGCCGGGGTGGGGCGTCAGGACCGGCGGCACTGCGCGCCCGGCGAGCCGCTCCGGCCGTCCGGCCAGCAGGTTGATGGCGTCGGCGTCGAGCAGCAGCGCCCCCGACCAGCGCTCGAGCAGCCAGTCCAGGGTCCGGGCCGCGCCGTCGCCGGTGCCCATGCCGGGGCCGCTGGCAACGGCCGTCATCCGACCGAGCAGCGGCTCGAGGCCGTCGGGCAGCGCGATGCCGCCGTCGCGGTCGGCGGCGAGGGGATGGGTCATCGCCTCGAGGCAGGCACTGTCGACCACCGGCACCAGCGGCTCGGGAACAGCCATCGTGACCAGGCCGGCGCCGGCCACCACCGCCGAGCGGGCGGCCATCGCCACCGCGCCGCCGCGGCCGGTGGAGCCGGCCACGATCAGCAGATGGCCGAAGTGGCCCTTGTGGGCATCGGGAGGGCGCACCGGCAGCATCAGCGCGGCATCGTCGGCCTCGACCCACCACAGGTCGCAGCCGGACTCGAGCGCGGATGGGGGAATGCCGATGTCCACCACCGCGACCTCGCCGCAGTGGAGCGCCGCCGGCGGCAGCACGTGGCAGCGCTTGAGCGCCGCGAAGGTCACGGTGACGGCCGCTGTGACCGCCGGCCCGGCGACCAGCGGGGTCGAGCCGTTGAGGCCGGTCGGCACGTCGACCGCCAGCACCGGCACCCCGGCGTCGGCCAGCCTGGCCGCCACCGCGGCGAGCCGGCCGGAGAGGGCGCGGTCGAGGCCAGTGCCGAGCATGGCGTCGATGACCACGTCGGGTGGGTCGGGCTCGAGGGCCCGGTCGAGCTGCGCCAGGTCATCGCCGGACACAACCTCGACCGCGACGTCGAAGGCCCGCGCCAGGCGCAGGTTGGTCGCCGCGTCGGGGCTGAGCTGATCCTCGTCGCCGAACAACAGCACCTCGACCTGGTGGCCGCCGTTCGCGAGGTGGCGGGCCGCGGCGAGGCCGTCGCCGCCGTTATTGCCCGGTCCGCACAGCACGAGCACGCTCCTCGCCTCGGGGAAGCGCTCGCGCAGGGCGTCAACCACGCCGGTGGCCGCATTTTCCATGAGCACGATGCCGGGCACGCCGAGGTCCTCGATGGTGTGCCGATCCGCCTCCCGCATCCGGTCGTTGTCCAGCACAGGGAGCATGGCGGCCTCCTCGAATCCGATTGTATCCCCAGCGAGCGCGCGCACGCAGTGTCCTGACTGTGCGGGATTTGTCGCCCCTGGGGTGTATCATGAAGGTACACTCGAAGTGACCCTTGTGGGCACGGAGGTGAGTCCATGCACATCAACGACATCCTCAAGGTCGCGGTCGAGCGCAAGGCGTCCGACACGCACCTGAAGGTCGGGTCCCATCCGGTGCTCCGCATCGACGGCCGCTTGCAGGTGATGACCGAGTTCAAGCGGATGATGCAGGAGGACACCATCGCGATGGCTTTCTCGATGATGTCCTCCCGTCAGAAGGAGAGGTTCAAGCAGAACCTCGAGATCGACATCGCCTACTCGGTGCCCGGCCTCGGCCGCTTCCGCTGCGCCATCTTCCAGCAGCGCGGGTCGGTCGGCATGGTGCTGCGCCTGATTCCCGCCCGGATCCTGACCTTCAAGGAGCTGATGCTGCCGCCGGTGCTCGAGAGGATCTCCGAGGAGCAGCGCGGACTGGTGCTGGTCACCGGGACGACCGGATCCGGCAAGTCGACGACGCTCGCTTCGATGATCGACTACATCAACGCTCGCCGGGTCGAGCACGTGATGACCATCGAGGACCCGATCGAGTTCCTGCACCGCGACAAGAAGTCGATCATCAACCAGCGCGAGGTCGAGGTGGACACGCGCGGCTTCTCGATCGCGTTGCGGTCGGCGCTGCGCCAGGACCCCGACGTCATTCTGGTCGGCGAGATGCGTGACTACGAGACGATCGAGACCGCGTTGCTCGCCGCTGAGACCGGCCACCTCGTGCTGTCCACCTTGCACACCCTGGACGCCACCGAGACCGTCAACCGGATCATCGCGGTGTTCCCGCCCCACCAGCAGAAGCAGATCCGGATCCAGCTGGCCGCGGTGATCAAGTCGATCATCTCGATGCGGCTGCTGCCCCGCGCCGATGGGCTGGGCCGGGTGCCGGCGATCGAGGTGCTGATCGCGACCGCCTACATCCGCGACTGCATCGAGAACAAGGAGAAGACCAAGCTGATCCGCGACGCCATCCACCAGGGCACCAGCCAGTACGGCATGCAGACCTTCGACCAGTCGCTCTACCTGCTGTACAAGAACGGCCTGATCACCCTCGAGGAGGCGCTGCGGCGCGCCACCAACCCGGACGAGTTCAAGCTCAAGATCCAGGGCATCCAGTCGACCTCCGACATCTCGCGCGAGGAGATGGACGGCGTGCTCGAGCTCGGCGTCGACTCGGCCGTGGACCCGTTCGCGGAGGAGTCGCCCTTCGAGTTCGGCAAGGCGGACTAGCCGTCGACGACTTCCAGCTGTGGTTCGGACATGCCCAGGACCGTTCCTCGGCAGAACCGGGGGCCTGGGACCGCAGCGCGCCTCCGCCTTGCGCGGCTGAGTGGCCGGCCGCAGCTGCTGTCCGGCACCCCTCCGTGTGGACTGTCGTCCGCCATCGGACGGAGCCCTGCCCGCCGTCGGTCGCCGAGTTTCGCGGGGCCCCCCGTCGTCCACCCTCGGGCACGGGAACGGGAGCAAGAACGGGTGGCCGCGGCGGGGGACACGGTGGCATACTGCCGGCGATGTCGGACGGTGCCTACCAGGTCGCGTTGCGGATGCTGGCGCGAAGGGACCACTTCCGCGCCGAGCTCGAGGGCAAGCTGCGGCAGCGCGGCTTCGTCCCCGCTGAGGTCGACGCCGCGCTCGCGCGCTGCGATGCCCTCAGGCTGATCGACGACGACGGCCTGGCCAGCCGCTTCGCGGAGGTGCGGGCGACCGAGAACGGATGGGGCCCGCGGCGCATCGAGGCCGAGCTCAGGCGGAGGGGCGTCGACCGCGGCACGGCAGAGGAGGCGTCGCGGCTCGACCGGGCGCGGCTGCGGGCGGCCCTCACCACCGCCCTGCGCCGGGCCGAGCTGCGCGCGCCGGTTGGCTGGTGGCGGCTTTCCGAGCGTCGGGCGCGGATGGTAAGCTCGCTGCTCGCGCGCGGCTTTGAAGCCGCCGACGCCATTGCCGCCGTCAGCGAGCTGGCGGCGTCCCGGGAGAACGACGACCATGCGCTCGATGACCAGTCGGGAGATCCGTTCGGCGTTCCTTGACTACTTCGCGTCCCACGGCCACCAGCTCGTGCCGTCGTCCTCCCTGCTGCCGGCCGGCGACACCACGCTCCTGTTCACCAACGCCGGGATGAACCAGTTCAAGGACGTGTTCTCGGGCCGCGAGCAGCGTGCGTACACCCGCGCCTGCTCGTCGCAGAAGTGCGTGCGCGCGGGCGGCAAGCACAACGACCTCGACAACGTCGGCTACACCGCCCGCCACCACACCTTCTTCGAGATGCTGGGCAACTTCTCGTTCGGCGACTACTTCAAGCGGGACGCCATCCGCTTCGCGTGGGAGCTCGTGGTCGACGTCTACGGCCTGCCCCTCGACCGGCTGTGGTTCACGGTCTACACCGACGATGACGATGCTGGCGCGCTGTGGGAGGAGACCGGTGCCCCCCGCGACCGGATCCTGCGCTTCGGCGACAAGGAGAACTTCTGGGCGATGGGCGAGACCGGGCCCTGCGGGCCGTGCTC